>JANPCZ010000167.1:0-56769 GCA_031431215.1 Myxococcales bacterium | reverse complement strand
GTCGTCGTGCGCCGACGCTGAGCGTACGACGGGCGCGCCTGCCCTAACGGCCGAACAGCCCCAGATCGACGAATTCGCCCATCGCCTTGTAGCCCGCCGCATTGGGATGGGTCCCGTCGCAATTCCACTCGGGCGGCATGGCCCGGGCTGAAGTGCCATCGGCCAACGTCACGACCGGCCCATCTTTCATGAGCGCATCGAAGTCGATCACGCCGTCGAAGTTCGCCTTGGTGCGGATCCATTCGTTCAGCGCAAGCCGCTCGACTTCGTTGGCCGAGCTCCACCCGTGCGCAGGCGCTGGCTTGGCGCGGGGGATCACCGTGGCGGCGATAATCTTGATTCCCCGGGCGCGGACCAAGGCCATGATCTGCTGCATCCCGGCGATGATCTGCGCCGCGGAAGAATTGCCGGCGATGTCGTTCGTGCCCAAGAACAATACGACGTGGGTCACACCGGCGCGATCCAGAACGTCCCGCTCCACCCGCTGGAGCCCCGAGGGACCGTTACCCCGGCTGAGCAAATGATTCCCGGCGATCGCCGAATTTGCGACCGCCTTGCGTTCTTGCTTTGGCCGCGCGGCGAGCCGAGCCGCAATCACGTCGCCCCAACGCTGATCGAGATTGGGCTGTACGATTCCTTGGTCGTCACGCGTGCTGCAGCGGCCGTCGGTAATCGAGTCGGCGAAAAGCACGATCGTCCCGGTCGTTTCGGGAGACTGCACATCCAATGCCGAGACCCAGTAGTAAGGCCACTGCCCGCGGTTGAGTGCCGGGATCTCGGGGAGCGGCTCGAAGCCCGCCGCAGAAGCATCCGAAGCACGCGCGCCGGCCGCCGACCAATTCGTCCGCAGGCCCACATGGTGCGTGCTGATGTCGGTTGCCGACTGAACATCGAGGCTGAGGGACAACTTCTCGAAGGCATTGACCTTGAATGACACTGGATCGCTATAGGCGCCCTGGCCGGGCGCCAGCGAGAGACCGGGCTTGTCAGCGAAGGTGAGCCGGGTGATCGATTTCTCCTGGACCGCCGCCCCGGCGCCCGCGACACCGATGAAAGCGCTGGAAAACACGACGGGCGCCTTTCCCATCGTATTTTCCAGCTTCACCCGAAGGCCGGTTCCGGAAATGCTAGGCACGAGGATCATACGCACGGTCCTGCCGCTCATGCTCGGATCTGTCGCCCGGGCGTTGTGAGACATCGCCCAGGCAGTGAACCAATCCTTCTGGCCACTCTTCGGTTTCGTGGCACATCCAGCCACGACAACCAGGAAGCCCGCCGCAATGGTGTTCGATATCTTCATGAAAGCGGCGAAGAAATTACCACGGGTGGATGCCGCTTGGCATGGTTCGGGGCCGCTACGGTCTCGTTCCTGGCGTTCGTCATGGCGGTCGCCGCGAATCTTGTCGAGCACCTCATCACGCGGCCCTACGGCCCGTAATACAAGGTGACGATGTCCTGGATCGCCTTCTTTACCTGCGCCGCTTCGGCAGGACCGTACTTGTCGCGCCAGACGTTGTACCAGCCGACGCCGAAATCCGGCTCGCCACCGGCCGGCCGCCCGGGGTACACGCGCTCGAAGTGTTCATTGAACTGCTGGTTGCTGGCCGGCGCGATGAGTTTGTAGCGCTCGATGTGATTCCTGACCTTCATGGAGGGCGGGATGCCGAGCATCTGCAGCCGGGCCTTGAGAACGACCGGGGCGACCGGGCGGATTCCCCAAAAATGGATGAGCGGCGTCAGGTCCTCGCCCGCCGCCACTGACATCCTCAGGATCCGGCTGTCGACCGGGTCAAGTCCGTCGCTCGGCTTGCCGCTCATGTAGTCGAGGTGCTCCTGGTGGAAAAAGTCGCGCAACGGCTGCCAGCCGAAGATGCGGTAGACGTCCCCGTACTTGGCATAGCCGCGCTGCTGGTAGCGAAACTCGTCCTTCGTGGTGTTCGAGTAGTCCATCTCCCTGCCGTTGCGGAAGTTCTCGGTGACCATCCAGTTGATCGCCGCGTCGTCGGGCCTGAAGCCGACGGCCCCGTAGGATGGGCCAAACGACTGCTGGAACGCAGTATCGAAGTCGACGCCGAACTTCACGTTGCGGACGTACGCGTGCGGAAAATTGACGGCCGCCTCCACCTCGCCGCGGAACTTGGTGAACAGCTGCGCGTGGCCGAGCTCATGGTAGTCGACCTCGAACTTGAGGGGGTCACGCAGCAGCCAGTGGTCCTTGTTCCCCGACTCCCGGCCGCGCGGATCGTAGGTGTTGTTGATCTGCGGATAGCCGATGCCGTTCGCGCCGTACCGGATCTGCACGTCCACTTGCTGGTACAGCACGGTTCGGTTGCGCTTCTCGGGAGGGTATCCGAACAGCTCGGAGACGCCGTCCATCGCTTTGTCCCAGGTCGCCAGGAAGGTGGACGGGTCGTCGACTGCGTAGATCCAGCTCCTGGGGACCTGCATCATGAACTTGTCGGTCTCGAAGTCAGCCCAGGGCCCGGGGGCCGTGCGCCGCTCTTGCCACTGCAGCTTCTGGGTCTTGTCGAAGCTACGGAGGGAGAAGAACGGAGCTTCAACTACGCCCTGCACCTGCACGGTCACTTGTCCCAGCCTGGCCAGATACGGGACGTTGATGTAGATGCCCCCGCCCAGCGGATTGGCCACATAGGTGACCTTCCGGGTGATCGGGAACAGCCTGCTGACCCGGTCGAGCCTCTTGTGGGTCGCTTTTTCCGCGTGGTCGGCGGTGTGCGCGCCGACCAGCACCGCGAAGTCCGATTCGACCATCGACTGCGGCACGGTCACCTTGGCAACGCTGCCAGGGCTCAGGTATAGGCCGGTCGGTCGGCGCACCGGTTCCGTCGCGAACGCGACCGGTCGTCCCCAGAAGGCGGGGGCGTCCGCTAGGATCGTCACGTCGTAGGACTTGCCAGGATCCGAGGGAGGCGGGCTCGCTCCCGGGAAGTAGTCGGCGGTCAGGTAGCGAGTGCCGGTGAGGAAAAGGCGGCACGCGGCCACGTTGGCGGCGGAATAGACCTGGTCGAGTACCACCTGCTGAATCGAGATCATCGCCCGCGCCAGAGCGAGCCCGTCGCCTGCCTTGCCTACGCGGGGAACGCCATTCGCGGTGGCGGGTGTCATGAACAGAGGGCCGACCTTCGACTCGTAGAGGCCGATGAGGCCGAGGGCCCGCTTCATGACGGCGGGGTCGCGATCCAGGAATGCAGCGCTCCAGGCGAATCGAGCCGCCTGCGTGGCGAGCGCTATCTCGTCGAGTGGCGCAGCACCGCTCAGGTGGGCTTCGAGCTGGTCGAGAGCGCCGGACAGCTCGCCCACCGACACACCGGCCGCGCCCGCCCGCTCCAGGAACAGCGCCTTGACCTCTTCCTCGGACAGCTGCCGCGCGTAGCTTGTGAGCTCGCTGACATCGAAGGGCGCGATGGTTCCGAACCCCTCGTCGCCGATACGCAGCCTTTCGTTGTAGACGTCCGGCTGGGCGGCGCCGGAACGAACCTCCATGTTGACCTGGACCGTGAAAACCGACTGATCGCCTTCGTTCTTGTAGAGGAGCACGACGAACGCCCAGTCGTTTGCCCTGAAGGGTGCCGATATGACCGTCAGCCGGGGCTGGCCTGTAGCCGAGGAGAACGCGCGGAGTTCCAGCTTGCCATCGGGTCGCACCTCGGTGTACAGGACGAAGCCCTGGCGGCCGGAGTATTGACTGGTTGTGCCGATGATCTGCGCGCCGCCCGAGGCCTTGAGCCACATGGACAGGCTGAAGTCGGCCCCTGCCTTGCCAAGCTGGTAGCAGCCCACGTCGCGGACGTCGATTGACTCGCCGTCGCCTACGCGCGTCGCCTGCGCCCCTGACGGACCGGGTGCCGGCGCGATGCGAGCGGACGCGGCATCGACGGCGGCAGGGTCGGTCAGCAGGAGACCGTCGCAACCCTGGATACGCGGCCGCGAGAGCACGGCCGGACACACCGGAGCCACCTCGACATCAGCTATGTCGCGGCCTCCATCGATGCCGCCGGCGTCAACCCTGACCGTGCGAGGCGCCGGGACGCCCGTGCCCGCAGCGCCGCCCGCAGACGCCCCAACGTTCCGGGTGGGCGGGGCTTGACCACAAGCCATCGCGCTGAGTGCGACGGCGGCAAGCATGAGGACGGAGGCGCGGTGCGCAGCATCCATTATTCGGGCACTCCTGGGAGGTAGTTGCGGCGAGAATACGGCCACCAGCGCGCCCGCTTCAAGGTGAATCCGGCGCACCGTACCTAAGCAGAGTGGCCGGCTAGATCGAGCAAACCTGTGGTCTCGTCGAGGCCGAACATCAAGTTGGCGTTCTGCACCGCCTGGCCGGCAGCGCCCTTGACCAGGTTGTCGATGGATGCGAACGCGACGACAACACTTCGACTGACGTCCGCGCGAGCGCCCAGCACGACGCGATTGGTGCCCACCGACGCCGCCAGCGTAACTTCTTCGGGCGATACCACGCGCACGAAGGGACGCCCCTGTGCGAACGCGTCCAGCGCAGCCATCGCAGCTGCGGTGGCATCGCCGTCGCGGCCCTTGGCAGTGAGCCGCCCGTAGGCCGTCGCCAGGATGCCGCGCTTGACCGGTAGCAAGTGCGCGGTGAACACCACGCGCGCGTTCGCGACACCAGCTTGCTGCAACGCCCGCTCGATCTCGGGCGTGTGCTGGTGCGTGAGTACGCGGTAAGCACGGAAATCCTGGTCGACCTGCGAGAACGACATCTCCTCGGTGGCCTTGCGGCCAGCGCCGGTGGTGCCGCTCTTGGCATCGATGATGATCGAGTCTGCTTCGATGAGTCCCGCGCGCAACAGCGGCAACACCGCCAGCGCCGACGCCGTCGGGTAGCAGCCCGGGTTGGCGACCAGGCGCGCCACGCGCAGCCGCGCATCCGGACCCGTAGCCTCGGGCATCGAGTACACCGCCTCCGCCAGCAGCGCCGGGTTGCCGTGCTGAAAGCCGTACCACTCGGGATACTCGCTCGCTGGCAAACGGAACGCCCCGGACAGATCCACCACCCGCGCGCCCGCCGCCAGCGCTGCCGGCGCGAGTTCGATCGACGCCTCGTGCGGCGTGCACAGAAACACCACATCCAGGCCGGCCAGCGCCGCCAGCCCCTGCTCCTGCGAAACGCACGCCACGTCGGCCGCGGCACCGCCAAGCGCGATCTTGTCGCCGACGCGCTTGCCGGCCCAGCGATCGGTGGTCGCCAGCGTCAGCTTGAAGCGCGGGTGCCGCGCCAAGAGCTTCGCGAGCTCCACGCCCGAGTACCCCGACACCCCGACGATGCCGGCGCGCAGCTGTCCGTGCACCTCAGACATGGGCGCAACTATTCAACACGACCCCCGCTATTTCAACCGTCAACCCGTGTGCCCAAACCCGCCGCCACCGCGCGCGGTCTCGCCCAGCGCCGCGGCCTCCTCGATCTCGGCCTGCACCACCGGCGCGATGACCAGCTGGGCGACCCGATCCCCGGGCGCGATGGTGTGCGCCGCTTGCCCCAGGTTCACCAGCAACACCACCAGCTCGCCCCGGTAGTCGCTGTCGATGGTGCCCGGCGCGTTGACGACCGTGACCCCGGTCTTCGACGCCAGCCCCGACCGCGGCCGCACCTGGCCTTCACACCCGGGTGGGATCTCGATCGCCCAGCCGGTCGGCACGCCGAGCCGCGCGCCGGCTTCAATGGTGATCGGCCCATCGGCCGCCGACGCCAGATCCATCCCGGCCGCGCCCGCGGTCATGTACCGGGGCAGCACCGCCCCGGTACGCAACCGCTGAAACCGCACCCGCACCTCCACCCCTTATGACGACTTCGCCGCGCGGAAGTTGTGCACCACGTCCGGCGTCTTGCCCAGGGTCTCGCGGCGTGACAGACGGACCTTGCCGGTCGCCCGATCGATGCCGATGACCTTGACCAGCATCTCATCGCCTTCCTTGCAGATGTCGATGGTCTGGCGCACACGCTGCTCGTCCAGCTCGCTGATGTGCACAAGGCCATCGGTGCCTGGCAGGATCTCGACGAAGGCGCCGAAGTCGGCGATGCGCTTGACCACACCCAGGTAGTACTCGCCGACCTCAGGCTCGGTGGTCAGTCCCTTGATGATGTCGATGGCCTTCTGGGCCATCACCCCGTCCGGCGACGCGATGTGGACCGTGCCGTCGTCCTCGACATCGATGGCGACACCGGTCTGCGCCGTGATGCCACGGATGGTCTTGCCGCCCGGGCCTATGATCTCGCGGATCTGCTCGGGCCTGACGTGCAGGGTGAAGATGCGCGGCGCGTACTGGCTGAGATCCGCGCGCGGTGCCGCCAGGGCCTCGGCCATCTTGCCCAGGATGTGGACCCGGGCATCGCGTGCCTGGGTCAGCGCCTGCTCCAGGATCTGTCGGGTCAGCCCCTGGACCTTGATGTCCATCTGGACCGAGGTGATGCCGTCCCGGGTGCCGCAGACCTTGAAGTCCATGTCACCCAGGTGATCTTCATCGCCCAGGATGTCGGACAGCACGGCGACCCGATCGCCTTCCTTGATGAGACCCATCGCGATGCCGGCCACCGGCGTCCGGATCGGCACGCCAGCGTCCATGAGGGCCAGCGAGCCGCCGCACACCGACGCCATCGACGAGCTGCCGTTCGATTCGAGGATCTCCGACACGATGCGGATGGTGTAGGGGAAGTCGGCGTCCTTGGGCAGAACCCGCGCCAGTGCCCGCTCGGCCAGGAAGCCGTGGCCGGTCTCGCGGCGGCTGGCCCCGCGCAGCGGCTTGACCTCGCCGGTCGAGAACGGCGGGAAGTTGTAGTGCAGGAGGAACCGCTTCTCGACCTCGACGATGAGGCCCTCGATGTGCTGCGCATCTTGCTTGGTGCCCAGCGTGACCGTGACCAGCGCCTGGGTCTCACCGCGCGTGAACAGCGCTGACCCGTGCGGCCGCGGCAGCACGCCCGCCTCGCAGGTGATGGCGCGGATGTCCGTGGTCCCGCGCCCGTCGATGCGGCGCCCGGTGTTGACCACCATCTCGCGCAGGTGCTTCTTCTTGCTGCTCTCGACGGCGTCCTTGATTTCGCCCGACCGGTCGGGGAACTCGGCCTTGAAGGCCTCAAGTGCCTCGACGCTGACCTTGTCGAGTGCCGCGTAGCGCTCCTGCTTCTCACGGATGAGCATCGCCGCCTCGATGCGCGGATTGGCAAGACTCGCCACCTTCTCGACCAGCGCCATGTCCTTGGCCGGTGGCACGAACACACGCTTTTCCTTGCCGACCGCCGCGCGCAGCTTGTCCTGCAGGTCGATCAGAACTTGCGCCGACTTGTGCGCGAACATCAGAGCGTCGATCAGCACGGTCTCCGATATTTCCGCCATGCCGCCCTCGACCATGACGATGGCCTCGCGGCTGGCCGCAACCACCAGGTCCATCTCCGACTCTTCGCGCTGGGCGAAGCTCGGGTTGAGCACGAACTCGCCGCCGATGCGGCCGACCCGCACGCCTGCGAACGGACCCGCCCACGGGATATCGCTCAGGTGCAACGCGGTCGAGGCGCCGACCAGCGCGAGCACATCGGTCGGGTTCTCCTTGTCGGCCGACAGCACCGTCGCGATGACCTGCGAATCGAAGCGCCAGCCTTTGGGAAACAACGGCCGCGATGGCCGGTCGATGAGCCGCGCCACCAGCACCTCGGCCTCGGTCAGGCGCCCCTCGCGCTTGAAATAGCCGCCCGGGATCTTGCCCGCGGCCGAGGTCTTTTCCAGGTAATCGCAGGTCAGCGGCATGAAATCGATGCCCGGCCGCACCGAGTTACCCGCCACCGCGGTCACCAGGACCATCGAATCGCCCACCCGGACGACCACCGAGCCGTCGGCCTGCTTGGCCATACGCCCGGTTTCGATGGTCAGTTCCTTGCCCCCGAAACTCACTCCTTCACGTACAAACATGACTCACTCTCCTCGAAGTGGCCCTGGGTAGCGGCTGCTTCGTCCCTCGTCTCGGAGGTTCGACCACGGGCGCACAGCAGCACACGAGCCGAACCTGCGGGACAAAGGAAGAACGCAGAGCACCAGGGCCGGTTTGTCGGCCGCGCGCACGGCCCATCCGGGCGCGCTTTTCCAGTGCGAAGCTACTTGCGGATACCGAGCGTCACGATGACGGACCGGTAACGCTCCAGGTTCTTCCTCTTGAGGTAGTCCAGCAGGCGCCGGCGTTGGCCGACCAGCATCAGCAGTCCCCGGCGGGAGTGATGGTCCTTGGCGTGAGCTCTGAAGTGCTCGGTGAGGTAGGTGATTCTCTCGGACAGAAGGGCGATCTGAACCTCCGGCGAGCCCGTGTCTTTGGGTCCGCGGGCGAAGTTCTTTACGACCTCTGCCTTGCGTACTGCGGCTAGAGCCATTCTCTTCTTCTCTCTTCCACGCTCTTTTTCGTTGTCTTTCCGTGTCTTAGGTGGCGCAGACCCTACACCACTTCGCGCCAGCCAGCCAACAGCTAAAAGCCCGAATTTGTAAGCCTGTTCACGCTGAAGACGCGAAGAGTGGCCAGAGTCCCGTCGGGTCGCGGGCTCGCCACCGCGCAGAGCGAGCCATCTGGCCGCAGCACACGCAGCGGACCTGTCGGCACGATCGCACCCGCCGCCGGCGCTATCCCCAGATCGGCAAGGCTCACCCTGCGTCCCTGCTCGAAAGCGAGAGTGACCTCCGGACTCGCCGACGATACCGGCAAGTGCGCGAGCGCATCGGCCAGCGACACCAGGGGCAATGCGCCGCCGGCGTCGCAGAGCATGTCGAACTGCGCGGGAGTCAACGCATGTTCGATCGCAAACGGTCCCGACACCGTGCGACGCAACGCCGAAAGGTGAGCGCCGCCGCCCAGGACCCGCCCCAGATCCGCGGCCAGCACCCGCACGTACGTGCCCTTCGAGCAGCGCACGAAAAAACGCACCCGATCCGGCGGTAGCCACTCGCGAAGTACCAGCTCACGAATGGTCACCGGTCGAGCTGCCCGCGGCACTTCGACGCCCGCGCGGGCAAGTTCGTAAAGCGGGCGGCCGTCGCGCTTCAACGCCGAATACATCGGCGGCACCTGTTCGATCTCACCAACGAAGCCAGCCAGAGCCTCGCGCACACGATCGAGGGTCAAGCCGGTCGTCGGGTACTCGGCTACGACATGACCTTCGGCATCGAGCGTGTCGGTTTCGGCGCCGAAACGCACCTCGGCCTCGTACGCCTTGTCAGCGTCCAGCAGGAACGGCGCCAGCTTGGTACCCTCGCCGATGCACAGGGGCAGAACGCCCGATGCCATAGGGTCGAGGGTGCCGCCGTGCCCGACCCGGGGCTGCTTCGCCCCGGCCGGCAGCCAGCGCGCAAGGGCCTGCCGCGCCCGGCGGACCACGTCGAACGACGTCGGCCCCGAGGGCTTGTCGATGACCAGTACGCTCACGATTCTTCGGGTGGCTCGTCCGAGCCCGGGGCCACCGGCACAGGCTTCACGGCGATCTCCTTGAGCAGGGCGTCGACCTTCTCTGACTGCTCGAAGACCCGGTCGACCTCGAAGCTCAACGTGGGAATCACCCGCACCGATAGCTTGTCACCCACGATCCGGCGCAGGTAGCCGGAGGCGTGGTTGAGGGCATCGCACACGCCCGTCAGCTTGGCGTCGTTGGCACCATGGGCCATGAACAGCGCACGCGCCTCGCGCAGATCACCGGTCAGGCGAACGTGGGTGATCGTGATGAGCCCAGCATTGCGCACCCGGGGGTCCTTGATCTCGCCGCGGATCAGCGCCTCGCTCAGGATGGCGCGAATCTCGCCGGCCAGACGCTCTTGCCGCTGCGACATGGCTCAGGAAGTGAAGCCGAGATCGTTGTGGGCAAGCGCGTCGTTGAAGGTCTGCACCTCGCGCTCGGCGTTGGTCACCTCGACCTCGCCGCGCACAAACCCCACCACTTCATCAAGCGCGCCACCGACGAAGCGCTGATCGTTGCCGACCAGCGCCAGGCCGAGCACCCCACGCTGCCAGACGTCGTTGTCCTCGACCTCGGCCACGGCCACGGCGACGTTGAACTTGTTACGCAAGCGATCCTTCACCCGCCGCATCACCATCCGCTTGTCCTTGAGCGAGTGGCTGTGCGGCAAGAACACGGTCAGCCGCACGATCCCGACTGTCACCTTACCTACGCGCCGGCGCGCCGGTCGGGGCGTCGAGGACGGCCGCGAGGGTCTCGATCTCGAACGCCTCAATCACGTCGCCCTCTTTGACGTCCGCGTACCCGTCGATCACCAGGCCGCACTCGTAACCCTGCGTGACCTCGCTTGCGTCCTCCTTGAAGCGCTTGAGCGAGCCCAACCGGCCGGTGAAGACGACGACCGAGTCACGCACCAGGCGCACCTGCGACTTGCGCGTGATCTTGCCTTCGGTCACCGAACAACCGGCGATGGTGCCGAGCTTGGCGATGTTGAAGGTCTGGCGCACCGACGCCTTGCCCATCACCTTTTCTCGTGTCACTGGCTCGAGCATGCCGAGCATGGCCTTCTTGACGTCGTCGATGGCGTCGTAGATGACCTGGTAGAGCTTGATCTCGACGCCCTCCTGCTCGGCCAACTGGTTCGACTTGCCGGCCGGGCGGACGTTGAAGCCGATCACGATGGCGGATGAAGCCTTGGCTAGCGTCACGTCGGACTCCGTGATGCCGCCGACGCCGGTCGAGATGACGTTGACGCCGACCTTCTCGGTCGACAGTGCTCGCAGGGCGTTCGCGACCGCCTCGATCGATCCCTGGACGTCTGCCTTGAGGACAAGCTTGACCTCACGGACTTCGCCTTCCCTGATCTTGTCGAGGATGTTCTCCAGCGACACGCGGGTCGAGGTGACTGTGGTGTCCCGCTTGCGGCGCAGATCGCGGCGGTGCTCGACCAGTGCCTTGGCGGCCTTCTCGTCGACGACGACGTTGAAGATCTCACCCGCATCGGGCACGCCGTCGAGACCCAGAACCTCGACCGGAGTCGCAGGTCCCGCCTCGGTGATGTTCTGGCCCTTGTCGCCCAGCATCGCGCGGATCTTGCCCGACGACTCGCCGGCAACCAGCAGATCACCGGTCCGCAGCGTGCCCTCTTCCACCAGGATGGTGGCGATCGCACCACGAGAACGATCCAGTCTGGACTCGATCACGTGACCGCGCGCCGCCTTCTTCGGGTTGGCCTTGAGTTCAAGCACCTCGGCCTGCAGCGCCAGCATCTCAAGCAACTTGTCGACGCCCTGCTTGGTCTTGGCCGACACATCGACAAAGATGGTCTCGCCACCGAACTCTTCGGAGATGAGGCCGTACTCCATCAGCTTCTGTCGGATCTGCGCCGGGTTCGCGCCTGGCTTGTCGACCTTGTTGATCGCAACCACGATCGGCACCTCGGCGGCCTTGGCGTGGTTGATGGCCTCGACGGTCTGGGGCATCGGCCCGTCGTCGGCTGCCACCACCAAAACCACGATGTCGGTTAGCTTGGCGCCGCGGGAGCGCATCGCCGTGAAGGCCTCGTGGCCGGGTGTGTCCAGGAAGACAACATCGCCGCGATCGGTGTGCACCCGGTAAGCGCCGATGTGCTGGGTGATACCGCCGGCCTCGCCGCCGGCCACGTTGGCCTTGCGGATGGCGTCCAGCAGCGATGTCTTGCCGTGGTCGACGTGACCCATGACCGTCACCACCGGGGCGCGCGGCAGCATGTCTTCAGGGCTGTCGGTCACAACCTCGCCGATCAGCTCCTCTTCGTTGAGGGCGGTCGACTCGATCTGGTAGCCGAACTCCGTGGCGATGAGCGACGCGGTATCCAGATCAACGTTCTGGTTGATGTTGACGCCCATCATGCCCAGCGCCCAGAGCTTCTTGACTACCTCGCCCCCCTTGACGCCCATCCGCTGCGCCAGCTCCGAGACGCCGATGCTCTCGGTCATCTTGATCACGCGCTTGTGTTCAGCCGGCGTGGTGATCTGGGTCTGCTTGAGCTTCTTGCCGGCCGCGGCCACGCGCTTCTTCGGCGGCCCGCCGGGTCGCTGTCCTGGCGCGCCCGGGAAACCACCGACCATGGGGCGGCCAAAACGGTCGCGGCCCACCGGCTGCCGCGCCATGAGGCCGGTGCGCCCAAGGCGCTTCAGTTCCTCATCGCGGTCCTGGATCTCGATCTTGGGCGTTCCAGGCTGCCCCCGAGGCGCAAGGCCAGGAAGCTGAATGAACGCCCCGGTGGCCGCCGAACCCGTCACCACCGGCTGCGGAATCTGCTTGAATACCGGGCCTCCCGGGCGGGACGGATCAACCAGCCGCGGGGCAGGAGCCGTTGCCGTTGCCGTTGCCGTTGCCGTTGCCACCGGCGCGGGGCTGACAGCGACCGGGCCAGGAGTTGTTTCGGCGGGGAGTTCAGCGGGCGGCTCGGCCCGGGCGGCCACCGCAGGTGCAACGGTCACCTCCGGCGCAGGCGAGACCTGCACCTCGACGATGACCCGCCGCTTCGGCGGAGCCGGCTCTTCCGGAACGGACTCGGGCGCCGCTTGCATCGCCGCGGGCGGAGGCGGAGACGCTGGTGGCGCCGCGTGGGTCGCCTTGATGGCCACCGGAAGCGGCGCGACAGGAGTGGGAGCGGGAACCGGCGCCGGCGCCGCGGTTCGCGAGCGCCGCCGGATCACCGTGTCCGACAGACGCTCCTCGAACAAGCTCTCGTGTCGTTCCCGATCGAGCGCGCGTTTGACCCGATCGACATCGGTCGGATCCAGATTCGACATGTGGTTGGCGATTTCGATGCCCAGCGCACGGATCTTCGGCACCAGATCCCGATGCGGCAGGCCGACTTCCTTGGCCAGTTCGTAGACCCGCATCTTGGTACCGGTGGGCACCACCACGTCCGGCCCTGAGTCTCTACGTTCGAATCCGCTTCCGATCATGGTCGCTCCCCTGTCTGTGGGGTCATTTCAGTGTGGGAGGGGGATCGCCCGGCGCGGCGGCCGCCGTGACCTGGGCCAACAAATCGGTCACCGCTGGACTCTCCACCGGCCCTTTGAACGCTCGCGCGAAGGCCCGTGTCTTGGCCGCCGCCGCCACGCACGCCGCCTGCGGATGAATCCAGGCGCCGCGACCGCGGCGCGACGGATCGCGTGGCGCCGGCACGACGCCCGATGGCGTGAGCATCAGACAGACCAATTCTCGCGCCGAGAACTTCTTGCGACACCCGATGCAGGTGCGCTCGCGAACCGATCCCGGTGAGGGCGGCATGGGCAACGTCCAATCCCAAGATCACGCAGTGCCCCCCACACCCTGGCCGCCGTCCGGGACTCCGGCGGCGGGCGCTGAGCTCGCAGCAGCTGCCTCGGCGGCCGCTGCGGTAACCGCGGCAGCTGCCTCGGCGGCCGCTGCAGCAACAGCCGCGAGCCGGGCCAACTCCTCGGCTCGCCGCGTCTCCTCGATCGCAGCCGCCCGGCCGGCGGCCTCGATGAATCGTGCCGCCGTGGCGGCGTCACCCAAACCGGGAAGCGGCGCCAGTTCCTCGGGTGTGGCTTTCGCGACCTGGGATGCAGATCCCCAGCCCTGCTTGAACAGCGCATCGGCCAGCTCGGCCGACGAGTCCTCGATCGCGGCCAGCGACTCGCGCGCCCGCGCCTCGGCCTCCCGCACCTTGGTCTCCGAGTGGATGTCGATGCGCCAGCCAGTGAGTTGCGAAGCCAGTCGAACGTTCTGCCCCTTCTTGCCGATCGCCAGCGACAGCCGATCATCGTGAACGATGAGCTGCATGGTGTGCGACGTCGCATCGATGCGCACGCGCGACACCTCGGCCGGTGCAATCGCGTTGCACACGAAGCGCGCCGGATCGGGATCGAAGGGCACGATGTCGATCTTCTCGCCGCGCAACTCCTGCACCACCGCCTGCACGCGCGAACCCTTCATGCCCACGCACGCACCCACCGGATCGACGTCGCGATCACGCGAGCTGACTGCGATCTTGGAGCGCGCTCCCGGTTCGCGCGCCGAGGCCTCGATGCGGACGATCTTGTCGTAGATCTCCGGGACCTCCATCTCGAACAGCTTCTCGAGCAGACCCTTGCTGGCCCGCGAGATGATGATCTGCGGCCCGCGGGCGGCCTTGTCGATGTCGAGCAGGAACGCGACGATGCGATCGCCGGCGCGGTACGACTCACGCGGCACCTGCTCGCGCACCGGCAGCACCGCCTCGGCGCCGCTCATGTCGACGATGATGTTGCCGCGCTCGAAGCGGCGCACGATGCCCGAGATCAGCTCGCCCTTCTTCTCGCGATACTGGTTGAAGACGTTGTCACGCTCGGCCTCGCGCACCCGCTGCATGATGACCTGCTTGGCGGTCTGAGCGGCGATGCGGCCGAAGGTCTTCCAGGCTCGGTTGAGTTGCAGGATGTGGCCGTACTTGCCGTCCTGCTCCTCGGCCTTGGCCTGATCCTTCTCGTCATAGAAGATCTGGAACAGAAGCTCGTCGCCCTCGATGGCGTCGGGGTCGATCTTGTGCGCGTCCTCCATCAACATCTGGTTGCCAGGGACCGTCACTGCGGCAGCGACCACCACGATCTGGGACAGCTCGACGGTGCCCCGGGCCTCATGGAACTTGGCTTCCATTTCGCGGTGCATGCCGAACGCGCGCTTGGCGGCGGTCAGGATGGCCTGCTCCAGGGCTTCGACCAGGACCTTTCGCTCGATGTTCTTGTCTTTTGAGACCTGGTCCAGGACCAGGCCGAGGCCGGACGCTTCGCTCATAGGGCGCTCCTCGATTTCTTCAGTTCGCCGGCCCAGTCCGGTACCAGGTGGGCCCGCGCGACGGCGTCGACGGGGACTTGATACGACCGGCCCTCGCACTCAATCTCCACGACACCGTCGTGCGCGTCGCGGAGGACTCCGGAAAAATTTCGCCGCCCATCGACGGCGTCCGTGGTTCGAACCTTGATCTTCTGGCCCGCGAAGCGCCGGAAGTCCTGCAGCCGGCGCAGCGGCCGGTCGAGCCCCGGCGAACTCACCTCGAGGTGGTACGCGTGCGGGATAGCATTCGAGACGTCCAGCGCGGCCGACAGATCGCGGCTGACCCGTTCGCATTCCTGGTGCGTGATGGTCGCGGACGGAAACAGTGGATCGACGCTGCCGACGGCATCAGCCGGTAGCCGCGGACCGTCCTCAGGCAGGCGGTCGATGAAAACCCGCATCACCCATCCGCCCGGCTCCTGGCCCCAGTTGAGCTCGATCAGATCAAGCCCCGCACCCCTCACGTGGGGTTCCACGAGATTCCAGAGGTCGGCGGTTTCTTTGCGCATTGTGTGGGGGAGACTTCGTCGGACAAAAAAAAGGCGGGCGCGTTGGCCCGCCCTCGTAAGAGCTGTGCCGGAAAGTGAAGCGGGCTTTTATCATGGTCTCCGATCACTCGCAAACCATTCGCCTCCAAGACGCGAGATTCACGGGGCATTTCCGCTCGGCCGCGACCCCGGGCAGCCGTGCTAGCGTCGCGCCGCCCATGACGTTCAAGATCGCCGCCGTGCAACTGTGCGCCACTGACGACGTGGAAAAAAACCTGAATTGTGCGGATCGCCTGGTGCGCGAGGCCGCTGGCGCTGGCGCGAACCTGGTCGGATTGCCCGAAAACTTTGCGTACCTCGGCAGCGACCGGGACCACAAGCTGGCGCTGGCCGAGGTGCTAGCCGACGACGCGACCGGGCCCATTTTGGCGCGCATGAGGACGGCTGCCCGCGAAGCCGGGGTGTGGTTGCTGTTGGGCGGTTTTCCCGAGCGCGTGGACGGCGATCTCGGGCGCATCGGCAACACCAGCGTCCTGCTCGACCCGGACGGCTTGATCCGGGCGCGTTACCGCAAGATGCACCTGTTCGATGTCGAGGTCCCGGGCGGGCAGCGGTTCCAGGAATCCGAGACCGTGGTCGCTGGCACGACCGCCGTCGTGGCCGACACCCCGTGGGGCGGCCTCGGCCTCACCATCTGTTATGACCTGCGCTTCCCCGAGCTGTACCGACTGCTGGCGGCGCGTGGCGCGCGCCTGATCGCAGTGCCGGCGGCCTTCACCCGTGAGACCGGCAAGGACCACTGGCACGTCCTGCTGCGGGCGCGGGCAATCGAGAACCAGTGCTGGATCTTCGCTCCCGCGCAGTTCGGCTTCCACGGTGGCAAGCGGGCAAGCTACGGCCACGCGCTCATCGCCGATCCCTGGGGGGTGGTGGTGGCCGATGCGGGCGAGCGCGAGGGCTTTGCTCTGGCCGCGGTCGATCTGGCGTACCAGGACACGGTCAGGCGCAACCTGCCGTGTCTCACGCACCGGAAGCTTTAGTCCCCGACTGGCCCGGGCTTTGGCCGCTCCGGAAACACAAAGGACGCCAGCGCGGACAGTCCGAGGACCCCGGCGATCACACCCAAGGAGATCAGGACCGGGACGTGCACGAAGCTAGCGATCAGGATCTTCGCACCGATAAAAGCCAGGATCAGCGCGACCCCGATCTTGAGGAAACGCAGGATTCGCACCAGCCCGGCCACCAGGAAGAACAGCGAACGCAAGCCGAGGATGGCGAAGATGTTGGACGTGAACACCACGAACACGTCGGTGGTCACGCCGAGAATGGCCGGGATCGAGTCGACCGCGAACATCACGTCGGACACCTCGATCAAGGCCAGCACGGCGAGCAGGGGCGTCGCCATCAGGCGGCCGTTCCGCCTGACCACGAAATGCGAGCCTTCGAAGTCGTCGGTGGTCGGAATCAGGCGGCGAAACAGCCGCAGCATTGGGTTCTTCGCCGGATCGAACGTGTCGTGCTTGGCCAGGACGATCTTGCCTGCGGTGAAGATCAGGAACGCGCCCAGGATGTACATGACCCACTGGAAGCGGGTAACCAGGGCGGCGCCGGCCAGGATGAAGACGCCGCGAGCGACGACCGCGCCGAGGATGCCCCAGAACAGCACCCTGTGCTGTTGCTCCTCGGCGACGCGGAAGGTCTGCAGAATGAGGATGAAGACGAATACGTTGTCGACCGACAGCGCCAGTTCCAGGAGCCAGCCCTGAAAGAACTCCGCAGCGCGGACGGGACCAAAGCGCTGCAGAACCAATCCATTGAACCCGAGCGCCAGGGCGGTCCACACCGCGGTCCACACCGCAGCCTCGCGGAAGCCGATGCGGTGGGCGGTGCGATTGAACACGCCCAGGTCCACCGCCAGCGCCACGATCACGACCGCGGCGAAAACGCCCCACTCCAGCGGCGAGCCGATGGAAGTCACCGTCTGCCTCCGGTTCCTGGCGATGCCGGCGCCGCCGGTCGCGGCGTCACCTGCTGCGGCGCCGCCGCAGGACCGAGTAACGACGTGGAGAAGTTTTTCGCGAAGGAATCCGCGTTTCGGCGCAGGTAGATGATCGCGTACAAGGTGGCGCACAGGGCCGCGATCAGCATCAAGCTGCGGCGCGGAATCAGGTCCAGCAGGCCGCGCCGATCGAACTCGATGCGATCGCTCACCTGCGCGGGGTTCATGGGCGTCTCGTCGTTCGGAGCTTCGGGCGGTGCGGTCACGGGGCTGCCTTCATGATGTGCTTGATGCGCAGACGCATCCGGCGGTAGCCGCGAAAAGTGTCTACCTCAGCCACTCCCACCACGTCGAGGGTCGCGCCCTGGCCCGGATCGCTGTCGGCCAGGCCGAAGGCGATGGCGTCAGCCACCGCGGAGCCTTGCGACAGCGTCAGCTGCAGGTGTGCCTTGCCCACGACGCGCGTCGAGCGCACCTCCACGCCCGGAATCGCGAGCAGAGGTTCGGCGTTGCCGGCGCCGAACGGCCCGAGGCGACGCAACTCCTCGGCGGCGGGCAGCCCGAGCTCGTCGAGCGTGGCCACGGCATCGACCTCGATCGCCGGCTGCGCGACAACGCCGCGAAAATGCCGCTCGGCCTCGGCCAGGAACGCCACGCGGAAGGCCGCGAAATTGCCGATCGCGACGCTCATACCAGCCGCCGCAGCGTGGCCACCATGGGCCGACAGGTGCTGCGTGCAGGCCTGCAACGCCTGGTGAAGGTTGAAGCCCCCCACCGTGCGGCACGATCCCCTGCCCTTGCCGTCCTGGAAACCGACGACGACCGCTGGCGCGGCAAAGCGATCCACCAGCTTGGCGGCCACGATGCCGACCACACCTTGGTGCCAGCCCTCGCCGCCCACGACGATGGCGGGCTGGCCAGCCTCGCGCTCGATCTCGGCTGCCTTCAGCGCCTCGGCCATCACGAACTCCTGGATGCGCTGGCGTTCGTGGTTGACGTCGTCGAGTTCAATCGCGCGTCGGGCAGCATCAACGTCGTCGGGAGACAGCAAGAGATCGAGCGCTCGGGCCGCCTCGCCAAGCCGGCCGGCAGCATTCAGCCGCGGCGTCAGGCGGAAGCTGACGTCGGTAGCGTCGGGAGCAGCGTCCTTGCCCAGCAGTTCGGCGACTTCGGCCAGCTTGCGCAGGCCGGGACGCCGCCAGGCCGCCAGTTCGCGCAGACCGGCGCTGACCAGCACCCGGTTCTCATCGGTAAGCGGCACCATGTCGGCTATCGTGCCGAGCGCGACCAGATCGAGCAGACCACGCGGATCGAAAGCCTCGGCGGCCGCGACGCCGGCAGCGCGCAGCCGCGAGCGCAGGGCCGCAGCCAGATAGAACGCCACGCCACACGACGCCAGCCCCTTGAAAGCAAAGCTGTCGTCGGGGCGGTGCGGGTTGATGAGCGCATAGGCAGCACTTGCTCCGGCCGGAACCTGGTGGTGGTCGATGACGATGGCGTCGACTCCGCGGGCCCGGCACAACGCCAGCGCCTCGTGATCACTGGTTCCGCAGTCGCCGGTCACAATCACGCGGCAGCCGTCATCGGCGAGGGCCTGGGCCACAGCCGGTGACAGTCCGTAGCCCGACGATCGACTCGCGACCCGCGGCAACACGTTGCCGCCCAGCGCTCGGAGCGTCAGGGTCAGGATGGCGGCGGTGGTGACACCGTCGACATCGTAGTCGCCGAACACACCGATGCGCTCGCCACGGGTCAGGGCATCCGACAGCCGCGCCAGCGCACGGTCGAGATCCGCGATGCCATCCGGTGGCCGTAGGTTGGCCAGGCGCGGGTCCAGGAAACGCGCCGCTAGCGCTGGGTCAGAAACGCCGCGCGCCAGCAGGATCCGCGCGGTCAGCGGGCGCAGGGCCAGGGCGCCAGCAAGCGCGGCCACCGCTCTGTCATCGACGGTAGGGCCGCGCCACAGACGCAAGCGGGCCTACGATCCGGCCGCCTCGTCGTCGTCAACGGGCCGCTGCTGCTCGCGCTCGGGGCGCTTGACCTGCCGGGCCGGGCGAGTCGCCTGGCGCTTCTGCGAAGCCACGAACTTCTCGTTCAACACGATGAGCACGGGGCTGGCGATGAAGATCGACGAGTAGGTGCCGACGACGACGCCCACATTCATGGCAAAAGCGAAATCGCGGATGACGCCGGTGCCGAAGATGTTCATGGCCAGGGTCACAAAGAACACCGTGGCGCTGGTCAAGATGGTGCGCGACAAGGTTTCGTTAACCGACTGGTTGACCAGTTTGTCGAAGCGCCGGTCACGGTACTTGGCTGCGTTCTCGCGGATGCGGTCGAACACCACGATGGTGTCGTTCATCGAGAAGCCGATGATGGTCAGAACGGCTGCCAGGGTCGTGAGGGTGAATTCCTTGTAGGTGACCGCAAACGCACCGACGACGATGACAGCGTCGTGAAGCAGCGCGACGACGGTGCCGGGCCCGTACCGGAAGTCGAAGCGGAAGGCGATGTAGACGACGATGAGCAAGATGGCCCCGATGAGCGCCCGCAGACCGTCGAGCTGCAGCTGCTTGCCAGCCTTGGCGCCGACCGAATCGACGCGAGCGAAGTTCTTGACCGTGCCCGCGCCCAGCTTGCCGTCGATCACCTTGCGAACCTCGGCTTCAAGGCTCACCAGCGTGACCTCGTAGATGTGGTCCTCGGCGCGACCGAACGGCTGCACGGAGGTGGTATCGACCCCGGCGCCCTTGAGCGCCGCGCCCAGCGCCGGGGGATCCACGGCCTTGTCGAAGCGCACGTAGACCTTGTCGCCACCCTCGGACCATTCGAGCCCGTTCTTACGTAGGCTGGCGTCGCCCACCTTGGCCAGTGCGGTCCGCGCCCGCTCGGCCTGGGCTGCGGACACGGTCGACACCGCCGCCAGGCGAACCAGGAAGCTGTTGGCGGTGGCGCCAAAGTTGACCACCTCGGGTCCGTGGAACCCGCCTGCCTCCAGCGCCGAGCGCACCGGCCCAGGGTCGGTCGGCTTGCTGAACACGATCACCATTTCGGTGCCACCGCGGAAGTCGACGCCCCAGTTCAGCATGTGGCCGCGGTCCTTGAGGACGTAGGCGTTGATCGGCAGCATCGCGACCGACAGCAGCACCAGCAGGATGGACGAGCCGATCCAGTACTTTTGCTTGCCAATGAAGTCCAGGTCGGTGCCTGGCCTGATGATCTCTGTGAATTTCTGGTGGGCCGCCATCGATTGTCTCCCAGATCTCGCAGATCAGATGGACAGGGTCGCGGGCGCCGAACTACGGCGGCCGACCATGAGATCGAACATCCAGCGCGAGATCCACACCGAAGTGAACAGGTTGGTCACGATACCGACCAGCAGCGTGACCGCGAAGCCGCGAATCGGGCCCGAGCCGTAGGAATACAGCACAATGCCGGCCACGAAGTTGGTGACGTGGGCGTCGAACACCGTCCAGAAAGCCCGGTCGAAACCGGCATCCACCGCGGTGCGCGGCGACTTGCCAAGACGTAACTCCTCCCGGATGCGCTCGTAGATGATGATGTTGGCATCGACCGCCATGCCCACTGTGAGCACCAGGCCCGCGATCCCTGGCAAGGTCACCGACGCCTCGAACGCCGCCAGGATCGACATCATGAACAGCATGTTCAGCATCATCGCCAGGTTCGCAATGAGGCCGGCCAGCCGGTAGTACACCAGCATGAACAACACCACGGCCGCGGCGCCCATGTACATCGAGAACAACGCCTTGTCGACCGCGTCCTGACCCAGAGTCGGTCCCACCTGCGTCTCGAAAGATTTGGTCAGCGGCGCAGGCAACGCGCCCGAACGCAGCACGGCGACCAGATCCTTGGCCTCCTGCTGCTTGAGGAACGGATCGCCGTAACCGCCGAGCGTGATGCGGCCACGCTCGCCGATCTGCGACTGGATCACCGGCGCCGAGTTGATCTTGCCGTCGAGCACGATGGCCATCTTCTTGCCGATGTTCTCGCCGGTCAGCTTCTCCATCAGCGCCGTCCCGTTGCGGTCCATCGTGAAGGACACCTCGGGCTGGTTGGTCTGGCCGTCCCACGACAGCTCGGAGTTGGCCAGATACTCACCGGTGACCTGCGCCCGCCGCTGAATCAGGTAGGTGCGCCAGAACTTCTCGGGCGGCGCCGCGGTGCGCGTGTCCTCGCGTGGCGACATCTCCTCGTAGCCGATCTCACGATCCGAGGGCATCGCCATGTCGCCCTTCAGATCGGCGAAGAACTTCTCCAGATCGGCGCGGATCTTGGCGCGCAGGAAAACGCCTTCGTGGCGCTTGCCGCCCGACTTTTCGTCCCAGTTGTCGGCATCGACGGTGATGGGCGAGTCCTTGGGCAAGGTCGCCGCGACCTTCTTCACGTAGTCGGACTCGTCATCGACGATCTTGAACTCAAGCTGCGCCGTGGTGCCGATGATGGACTTGATGCGCTGGAAATCGCGCTCCTCCAATCCCGGCAACTCGACAACGATGTTGGTCCCCTTCTTGATGATGGTCGGCTCGGACACGCCAAACTTGTCGACCCGACCGCGGATGGTCTCGATCGCCTGACGCAAAGACGAATCCTCGACCTCGGCGACCTCGTCCGCGTCGAAACGCAGATGCACGGTGCCCTTACCCGCGTCGCGCGCGATCTCGTCGAGCTGACGGAAGTCGCGCATGACCTCCTGGTCGAGCTTGGCCATATCGGCCGGCTTCTTGAACGTCAGGATAACGTCATCGCGGTCCTCGCGCGTGAGAGAAACGTCGGCGCCCTTCTTCTTGAGGGCACCTTCAATTCCGTCGGCGAGCCGGTCGACCTTGCCCGACACCGCCTTCTGAATGTTGACCTCGTACACCAGGTGCAAGCCGCCCTTGAGGTCGAGGCCCTGCTGGATGCGCTTGGTGAAATGCTTCTGGAAGAAGGCCGGGCGCTTCTCCGGCTGCGGGATCACCGTCGGGACCAGATACAAGCAAGCGATGACGGCAACAGCGCCGTAAAGAGCAGCCTTCCACCACCAAGATCTTTCCATGACTTCCTAAAAAACGACTACGAGGCCTTGACGTCAGCCTTGGCGGTTTCGGCGGCCACTCGCTGCTTGCCGGTGATGGCGCTGCGAGCGAAGCGCAGCCGCACACCCTCTTGCACCTGTAGGGTGACTTCGTCGTCCTTCATCCCTGTGATGCGCCCGAGCAAGCCACCGGTGGTCACCACGTCGTCACCCTTCTTCAGGTCACCCAGCATGCGCTGCAGATCCTTGGCCTTGCGCGACTGCGGGCGGATGATCAGGAAATAGAACACCACGAAGATGAGCAGGAACGGCACCAGCTGCATGAGCGGGTTGCCGCCGCTACCGGGCGCCGCGCCGGCGGGCGGCGTTTGCTGGGCTAATGACAGGAGAAGGTCAGTCACGGGCGCAAACGCATAGCAGAGCGCAGATCGCCGGTCAAGCTTGAGGACGGTTGGGGAATCACCGGGTTACACTGCGCGCATGACATACGGAGCCCTGTTCTCGACCAAGCTGGTGGCCGATGGCAAATACGACGAGGCGGTCGCACGCGCTTCGCAAGAGATCTCCGCGGACCCGAGCGAGCCCGAGGCACGCTTCAACCGCGCGCAGGCTCTGGTCGGTCTCGGGCGCCTGGAAGAAGCCATCGCCGACTACGCACACGCTCTGTCGCTCGACTGCAGCGAGAGCAGCCTCGATCCGGCCCAGGTGGACGACGAACTGTTCGACACTCTGCGGACGTTGGCCGTGGCGCAGAAAGCTGACCGGCCGCTCGCAATCGCCAGCCTCGAACGCTACCGGGCGCTGGTGCCAGACGGACGCCACCTCGGCGACATCCAAAAATGGGTCAACCACGTCAACGGCATCGAGACTGTCTGGTACCGCGACACCGCTTCGGAAGGCTGACCCCGGTCGCGACGAATCACACCTCGTCGTCCGCAAACGCGACCACCTCTCGAATGCTAGGCGCGTCGAGCACCAGCATCACCAGACGATCGAAGCCCATCGCGGCCCCCGCGGTCGCCGGCATGTGAGCCAGGGCCGTCAGCAGTTTCTCATCGACGGGGTACACCACCTTGCCGCGCTGCCGTCGCAGATTGGCTTCGCGCTCGAACCGGGCGCGCTGCTCGACCGGGTCGGTCAGCTCACCAAACGCGTTGACCAGTTCGAGGCCACCCGCGTACAGCTCGAAGCGCTCGACCAGGCTGGGATTGTCGGCTTTCCGGCGCGCCAGCGCCCCCAGCGGCAACGGCCAGTCGCACACGAAGGTGGGCGGTCCGGCGGCAAGCCGAGGTTCGACTCTATCGAGCCATATCTGGAAGAACACGTCGTCCCACGCTCGCGCCTGGCGCGTGTCAACGCCGGCGGACGTCGCTTTGTCGCGCAGCTCCTCGGCCGACTCGTCGCCGCGCAACTCGATACCCACATGCTCGCGCACCAACGCGCCAACTGTCGTCCGCACGAACGGCGTCGCGAAGGCGCGCCCGACAGCGGCGGCGGCCACCGCGACGATGGCCTCACAATCGCGCGCGACCACGTCGAGGGCGTCGCCGGCGCGGTACCACTCGAGCATGGTGAACTCTGGCTCGTGGTGCGCGCCGACCTCGCCAGCACGGAAGCAGCGCGCCAGCTGGAAGATCCGCGGCAGCCCTGCCGCCACCAGCCGCTTCATGTGGTGCTCAGGCGAAGTGACGAGGAAGCGATCGTCGCTCGCAGCCACGGCGTCGAGATGCACTTCCTGCCCCGGATTCGGCACGCGCGTGGGCGTATCGACTTCGAGGAAGCCGTGGCCCTCGAACCAGGTGCGTACCGCGCGCCGAATGGCGGCCCGGGCCGTGAGCGCCGGCCGCCGCGCCTGCAGGGTGTCGAATTCGTCGCCGGGCGCGTGGGCGCTCAGGCGCGCCCCACCCGTTCCAGGTACTGCCCCGTCCGCGTGTCGATCTTGATGATGTCGCCGACGTTGATGAACAGCGGCACGTTGACGCTCGCGCCGGTCGAGATCTTCGCTGGCTTGGTGACCCCGGTTGCGGTGTCACCGCGGAAACCCGGATCGGTTTCGAGCACCGGCTGCTCGATGAAATTCGGCAGGGTCACGCCGACCGAACGGCCCTGGAAGAACAGCACGTCGACCACGGTCTGCTCGGGTAGGAAGTTGGCGTCTTCCCCCAACGTCACAGCCTGCACGATGACCTGGTCGTAGGTGCTGGTGTCCATGAACACGAACCCGTCGCCCTCTTTGTACAGGTACTGCATGTTCTTGACCTCGACATCGGCGGGCTCGAACTTTTCGCCCGAGCGAAAGTTGCGCTCCAGCACCGATCCGGTGAGCAAGTTTCGCAGCTTGGTGCGGGTGAAGGCGGTGCCCTTGCCAGGCTTGACGAACTGGAATTCGATCACCACCCAGGGCGACCCGTCCATCATCACCTTCAGGCCCTTGCGAATGTCCGATGTGTCGTAGGAAGCCATGAGACGCGGGGATCTACCCCTGCGAGAATCGGCCGTCAACCCGGGGCCAGCCCAGGGTTCGTGCGGCGCAGGAATCACCCGATCACGGCGGCTTGATGCTGGCGGGAAGTGCGGTGCAACCGGCGTTGCGAGCCTTGAGGGCGCGGATCGCGGGGTTCCACGTGGGGGAGTGTCCGTCGGCGCGCAGTTGCGCCACGAACAGGCGCGCGGCTTCGCACGCATCGCCGTGTCCGGTCATGGCCTTTTCCATGAGTTGGGTGCCCGCCGAAGCTGACATGCGGGCAACCACGTAGGCCGCCACCGGATGCCCCTTGCGCGCTTCGGCCTCCAGTTCAGTGCGCTCGGCCTTTGCAAGCGGCCCGCTGCGGCCCAGCAGCGCCACAAAGTGCAGATCGCGATCGGGCTCGACCAGCGGCCCCCACCTGCGCAGCAGCGCGGCCAAAGCCGTGGCACCGCCAGTTGCCAGGACGGCGCGCGCGGCCACCAGGCGCGTCTCGGGGCTGATCGGCCGCTGCACGATCGGTGAATCTGGCGGCAGGGATTCGCCCTGCCCCAGTCGGACCGCGGCCTCGGCCCAGGCGATCCCGGCAAAAGTGGCGCCGGCGTGCTGCTTGGCGCGGGCAATCGCTGCCACCGCTGCATCGATCTCGCCCAGCAGCGCCAGTTCCAGACCAGCGGCCGCCAGCAGTCGTGCGTCCACCCCAGCGCCCGCCACGGCGTCCTTGGCCCGCGCAATGGCAACGCCGCGGTCGCCGTGCAGACGTGCTTCGGCCGCCTCATCAAGTGCGCAAGCGGCCCCGATTAACGGCGCGCGCTTGCCTTCGTCGGCACAGGCTGCATCGACCGGGCGCGCGTGCCGAGCACCGGCGGCGCGCTCGGCTTCGGCAAGCATCAGGAGCGCCCGCGCATGCCCCTTATTCCGGTCGAGAAACGCATTCAACGAATTGACCGCGCTCGGCGCATCCTCGGTTGCAATCAGCAACGCCGCCCAGTCGATCACGATGGCGGCGCGATCCGGATCCTTTGCGATCGCCGCGGTCAGATCACGTTGCGCACTCTCCAGGTTGCCCGCGAGCGTTCGCACCCGCGCCGAAACCCATAGCGCCTCAACGCTGCCGGGCGCTGCCTCGCTCGCGGCCTGCGCTCGCTCGCCGGCTTCGGCAAAATCACCCTCGGCCAAAGCGAGCAGAGCATTGGTCGCCTCCACCAGCGCGATGCGCGCCGGCGGAGGTGCGCCCGCCTTGCCCACCAGGGCGATGGCCGCCCGCGCATCGCTTCCGGCGGCGATACCAAAGTCAGCCATCAGCAGCGCGTTGATGAACCCCACTCGTGCGGCGACGTCGGCGTCGATGGGCGGCCCGGCGAGCATCTGGACGCCCAGATCGCGGGCGCGCATCAGGCTGTTGGCCGAACCAGTGCGTAACTCGCGCAGGATCTCGGCCCGCACATCAGGCAGCTTGCGGGCCGCTAATTCGGCCGCCCGGATCTTCAGGTAGCCAACCATGCTAGCCCCCGCGAGCAGACCCAGAAGCGCAATCACCACGAAGGTCCGCGCGCTTGATGACGACTGTGCCGGTGTCGCCAGCGCCGGCGGTGGCGCGAGACTGAAGCGCTGGCCGGCATCCGGTGCCTGCGGGTGCTGCGCCGGGGCGCCGAGCGGAACCGGCCATGCGCCACTCGGCCGCGCAACGGTGGCGTGCGCGACCGGGGGACTTGGTCGCGCTGCAGGGCCCGAGCGCGGTGACGCGACCGCTGCCGCCCTTGGCTGCGGCGTCGCCGGGCCATCGTTGATCAGGGCGGAAAGTGCGTCCTGGTCGGTCACCACCGTCGCGTCCTCGGGCATCGGGGTATTCACCGCTTCGCGCGGCACCATGGCGTCGGGATCGCTCAGGCGAGTCGGTTCCTCCGCCTCCTGGAACATGCGCTCAGCAATCGCGCGCGCGTTGGCGATCCGGGTGTGCTCGAAGTCGGTTTTCGGGCGTGGCATCCGCGCGGTCGGCTGGCCGCCGGCTGCGCGCAAGAGTTCGGCCACCGTCTCATCGCCAGGCAGCAGTTGCTCCGCGTGCTCGAGTATGGTGCGCGCCCGGGCATGATCGCCGCGCCTCGATACCACCTCGCCTAGCCAGCGAAAGCCGTCGCCATGATCGGCGTTGGCCTTCACCGCCTCGACTAGCACCTCCTGTGCCTCGACCAGGCGACCGAGTCCGAACAACGCTCGCCCGAGCGCGACCTGCCCGGTCACCAGCCGCGGGTGCTGCAAGAGCCCACCGCGCGCGACCTCCTCCGCCTCGGCGGCCTTGCCGGCCTCGCACAACGAGTTCGCCAGCACCACGAAGGTCGTTGCCCGTGGGTTGGCTCGGACCACGGCCCGCAACCTTTCGAGCGCCTCGTCGCTGGTATCCAGGTTCTTGGGCAACCTGCCCGCCATACTACCTCCGTTCCCGCGCCTCAGATCGACTGCACGGCGGTCTTTCGAGCAGCGCTCGTGCGCGCGTCTTGCGTGACCCGATCGCTACTTGCCGTTGCCCAGGCCGAAGCCGTCGTGCAACGCGCGCACGGCCAACTCGGCATACTTGGCGTCGATCACGCACGAGATCTTGATCTCGGAGGTCGAGATCAAGTGGATGCGGATGTTCTCCTGCGCCAGGAGTTCGAACATCTTGGCGGCCACACCCGCGTGCGAACGCATGCCGACGCCGACGATGGAGACCTTGGCCAGGTTCTCCTCGGTGCGGATCTTGTCGGTCGGGAAGATGTCGGCGCAGTGTTTGGCAACCAGCTCGCGCGCAAGCTTGAGATCCGCCTTGGGCACCGTGAACGTGAGATCGGTGTGGCCCGCCGCCGACAGCGCCTGCACGATCACATCGACCACGATGCCGGCCTCGGCCAGTGGCTTGAAAACCCGGGCCTGGATCCCCGCCGCCTCGGAGATGCCGACCATCGTCACCTTGGCTTCGTCCTTGGTGGCGGTGACGCCGCTGACGACAACTGACTCCATGGCTTTTTCTTCCGGCACGACCCACGTCCCTTCGTTTTCGTTGAAACTCGACCGGACGTGGATCGGGACCGCAAACTTCATCCCGAACTCGACCGACCTTATCTGCAAAACCTTGGCGCCCTGCGACGCCAGCTCAAGCATCTCTTCGTAACTGATGCGCGAGATCTTGCGCGCGTTCGGCACCACGTTGGGGTCCGCGGTGTAGACACCGTCGACATCAGTGTAGATCTCGCAGACGTCGGCCTTCAGCGCCGCCGCGACCGCGACTCCGGAGGTGTCCGAGCCGCCGCGGCCCAGGGTCGTGATGTTGCCGTCCTGATCGACGCCCTGGAAACCGGCGATGACCACGATCTTGCCTTCGTCGAACGCGTCGGTGATGGCGTGAACGTCGACCGCCTTGATGCGCGCGCGCGCGAACGCACTGTCGGTCAACACCTTGACCTGGTGACCAAGCAGAGAGATCGCCTTACCGCCCTCGCGCTGGATGGCGAGCGCCACCAGACCCACCGTCACTTGCTCGCCGGTGGCCGCCACCACATCCAGCTCGCGCTCGTCGGGGTCGGGGTTGACGTCTCGGGCCAGGGCCAGCAGCCGGTTGGTTTCACCCGACATCGCTGACACGATGACCGCGACCTGGTGCCCCTGCCGCTGTGTGGCCAGGCAGCGACGCGCGACATTCCGGATCCGCTCGATGGATCCGACGGAAGTACCGCCGTATTTCTGCACAATGAGCACGGGCCGGTTTCTACTCGACCGCTGCTTTGGGCGTCAACCAGCGACCGAGCCGCTAGTTCGGTGAACCTGGCTCGGGCTCGGCAGCTTCGGCGGCTGGGGGCGCGGCTTCCTTGCTGGCGCGACCTGCCGCCTTGGTGGCGGCTTCAAGCTCGCCCAGCAGCTCGTCGTTTTCGTCGTCCTCGGCGTCGAAGCCGGCGTGCGGCGTGATCCCGGCGCGCATGCCGCCACCGGCCGGCCCGGCCGGCTCGCCGGCAGCCGGGTGGGTCGAATCGACTCGCGCGCGGTCTTCCGCGGCCAGTTCGTGAAACTCGCGCAGCGTCGGCAGCTGGGTCAGGTCCTTCAAGCTGAACAGCCCGAGGAACTCTGGCGTCGTGCCGTAAAGCAACGGCCGGCCGACCTCCTCTTTCTTGCCAATGACCCGGATGAGACCCCGGTCGAGCAAGGTGCCCAGCACCGGGCCGCAGTCGACCTGGCGAATGTCGTCGATCTCGGGCCGCGTGATCGGCTGCTTGTACGCGATGATGGCCACCGTCTCGAGCTGCGCCCGCGACAGCCGCACCGGCCGTCCCGCCATCAACTTCGACACCCAGTGACCGTTCGCCGGAGGCGTGCGCAACTGCCAGCCGCCGGCCACCGACACCACTTGCACCCCCAACTCCTGGCGCCGCGCCTGCAAGGCCTCGACGGCCACGGTGATCTTCTTGGCGTCGCGATCCCCAAGCAGTCGCTTCAGATCGTTCACCGTCAGCGGCCGATCCGACGCGAACAGCAGACTCTCGATGATCGATTCAAGTCGCTCGCCCTGCACGGTTTCTGCCGGCTCGGGTGCGGGCGCGTCGCCCGCCGCCACCGCTGCTTCCTGCGATGCCTGCGCCTGCAAGGCGGCGTCGACGTTGCCCTCGGCAGCCCCCGCCGTCGCCCGTTCGGGATCGGCGGCGGCCTCGGCCACGGCCGCTGCTTCCGTCGCGCCCAGCGCCTGGGCTTCAGGCGATGGTACCGCGACCGCGTCCACAGCTTCGGCGACTTCGGTGGTTGCGCTTGCCTCTGGTTTCGCTGCGGGCTTCGCCTTCGCCTTGTCCTTCTTATGTGTTGCCATCGGGATCCTCCGCTTCCGCCGCCGGTTGGTCGTCCGTCGGCTCGTCGATCGGGGCGGCATCCGCGGTGGCGGTCACCCGCCGCGCCTCGGCCAGACCCGCGCCGTCGGCCTGCGTGATGAAGAAAGCCTCGGTGGCGGGATCCTGTAGCACGCGGATCGCGCGCAGCTTGGCCAGCTCGAGAATCGCCAGCAAAGTCACCACCAGCATCTGCCGCACGTCGAACTCGGGCAGGGTGAAATCGATCAGCGTGTCGAAGCGAAAGCTGCCCCCCCCCGCCTCCAGCTTGTCGACGATCTGGTTGATGCGGTGGCTGACCGTCACGCGCTCGGTGGCGACGTCGTGGGTGTGCTTGGGTGCGCTCTTCTTCAGGAGCTCGGCGAAATGTTCAATCAGCTTCCAGGGCGAATGCTCGGCCAGCGGCGCAAGGCTGCTGTCGCCTTGCAGTTCGCGGCCGCGCAGAAACACGTTGCGGCCCTCGATGGGACGCCCGCCCAGTTGCGCCGCCGCATCCTTGTACTTGGCGTACTCAAGCAACTGCCGGATCAGCTCCTCGCGCGGGTCGAGCCCGGACTCCTCGCCGTCGCCCTCGGCTTCAAGCGGCTCCGGGCTGGGCACCAGTTCGCGCGATTTCAAGTAGGCCAGGTGCGCGGCCATGACCAGGTACTCGGCCGCGATCTCCACCGAGATCGACTGCATCCGGTCGAGGTACTCCAGGTACTTCTCGGTCACGAACGAGATTGAGATATCGAGGATGTTGATCTCGTGCTGCCGGCACAGGTGCAGCAGCAGATCGAGCGGCCCCTCGAATTCGGGTAGCGAGATTCGGTACGCGGCCGACGGCGGGATCTCGGCCTCGCCGTCGTGACCCGTGTTCATGACCCCGCGGCCCTCACCACGGCGATTATCCACCAGCGCGACACCATTGCGCCGGGAATCATCAAGTAGCCAAGGGTTCCGGTGAACATGAGCCCCATCAGGATGAGGAAGCCCCACCGGCTCAGGAAGTCGATGAGCCCGTGCATCGACCGCGGCAGCAACCAGGCCAGCACGGCACCACCGTCGAGCGGCGGGATGGGCAGCAGGTTGAAAAACATCAGCCCGAGGTTGAGCTGCACCATGTGGCCGATGAGCGCCCCGCCCATGCCAGGCGTCATGACCCCGGTGCGAGCACCCAGCACGACCAGCGCCGACACGAGAACCGCCATCAGCAAATTCATACCGGGCCCGGCAAGCGCCACCAGCATATGCCCGGTGAGCCGCGAAAACCGGCGCGTGTAGTTGTTCGGATTGGTCTCGACCGGCCGCCCCCACCCGAGGAGGGGGATACCCGTGAACACCATCAGCAGGGGAAACAGGATCGTGCCGATGGGATCGATGTGCCTGAGGGGCGACAGGGTCAAGCGCCCTTGCGATCTCGGCACCGAGTCCCCCAGCTTGGAGGCGACCAGCGCGTGGCCGAACTCGTGCACAGTGATCGAGAGAATCAGGGCGATCAGGAACAGGATCGCTTCGGCGGCTTTATCGATGGACACGTTCAACTGGCTGCCGCGGGTATAGCCCTCCCCGCTCGACAGCGTCAACGCGCCTGTCAGCCCGGGGCGCCACAATCTGCGCAGGTTGGCCGGGGGGGGCCTGCTCAGTTCGCGCGGGCCGGCCGACGGGTTCGGGGCCCCGTGCGGCATGGAAACGCCAGCTTCGCTCGGCACGTTGGTTGCTGCCTATCGGGGCCATGACGATGCCTGCCCAGCGCCACGGCGGCTTGCTGATCGCCCTGCCGACCTTCATCGCGGCCTCACTGGGGGCCGGCTGCGCGAACCTCCAGAGCGCCTGCCCACCCGGCGCCGGGCCACGCGGATTGGCTGTGGTCAGCCCACGCCGCGCCACGATCGTCGTCGAGGGACCCGTGATGCTGCACGGAATCGCCGCGTGGCCGGGGGCGCTGCTCTACCGGGTGCGGGCGAGAACCGGCACCGATCGCGACTGCGCCCTGATCGCGCCCCGAGACGCTGGGGCGCGGGCCATCGCCCCCGGCGAGCAGGTCACGATGGCGGTGCCAGAGGGACACGTGGCCTGCCTCGCCACGGAAACCGACCGTGCTGTCGAACTCGCCTGGCATCTGCACCCCGAAGTGCGCCTGTCGATCCTGGCCGAAGTCGCGGCCGGTGGCGTGGACAAGGCGCGCGGCTTGACCAGCCGCTGACACTTGGGGCGGGTTCACGCGCGCGGGTGGAAGCGATCGTAGACCGCGCGCAAGTGCTGCCGTGAGACGTGGGTGTAGATCTCGGTGGTGCCGATGTCGACGTGCCCGAGCATGGCCTGTACCGCTCGCAGATCCGCGCCGCGCGACACCAGGTGGGTGGCAAACGAGTGCCGCAAGGTGTGCGGCGATATGGCCTTGGCGATACCCGCGGCTCGCGCGTACTTGCACAGGAGTTTCCAGAAACTCTGACGGGTCATCGCCCGGCCGAGACGGGTGAGAAACAGCGAGTCGTTTACCAGCTCGCCCGCGGACGGCTGCAAGAAGTGCCCGCGCGCGGTCTCGGCATAGTGAAGCATCGATGCCAGCGCCTGTTCGCCGATGGGCACCAGGCGCTCCTTCTTGCCTTTGCCGTACGTGATGAGATAGCCGGCCTGGAAGTTCACCTCGCCGATGCGGACCCGGACCAGCTCCGACGCCCGCAGCCCGGTCGCGTACAGAGTCTCCAGCATCGCCGCATCGCGAACGCCTCGGATCGTGGTGCGGTCGGGCGCCGCCAACAAACGATCGACTTCCTCGATGCTCAGGAAACCCGGCAGGCCACGGCCGAAGCGCGGCAGGTCCACATCCTCGGTCGGGTTGGTCTCGCAGAGGCGCTCGGCCTTGCAGAACTTGAACAGCTGCCGCATCGCAATCAGCCGCCGCGCCTGCGACCGCGCCGTCATGGCTGCCGCGGTGAGATGGGCAAGGTAGTCGAGCACATCGATCGTTCGAACCTGCGTGACCAGGGCAACCTGGCGCTTGATGGCGAAAGCCGCGAACCTGGACAGATCGCGGCCGTAGGCTTCGATGGTAGCTGGCGACAGCTCGCGCTCGACCTTCACGTGATCGAGAAACTGCTGAATGGCCGCGTCTATGGTCAGGCCCAAGGTGTGTACTCGGATGGTCAGCCTGTTGCAGCAGGCCCGCAAGTATTTCCCCCGTTTGGTTCCGCCGACCGCCGGGTTGCGCCACTGGACGCGGCCCGACCAGACACCGTAAACGTCTCCCATGCGACTTGCGTACGAGCTTCATGGACCGGCCGACGGCCGCGCGGTGGTGCTGCTGCACCCGTTCCCGTTCGATCGCCGCTTCTTCCGCGACTGCGCCCTCGTCCAGGGCGAGCATCACCGCATCGTCGTGCCGGACCTGCGCGGGTTTGGCGAGTCGGCATTGCCGGAGGGTGGCTTCTCGGTGGCCGATCTGGCCGACGATCTGGCCGAATTGCTCGATACCCTGCGCATCGAACGGGCGGTGGTGGGCGGGCTGTCGCTGGGCGGCTACGTGGCGCTCGCCTTAGCGGCCCGCCACCGGCACCGGCTATCCGGGCTCATCCTCGCCGACACCAAGGCTTCCGCCGATCCCGAGGCCGCTCGGCTGGCGCGCGCCGACTCGATCGCGCTCGTGCGCACGGCTGGCGTGTCTGCGTACGTCGACAAGCAACTGCCGCGTCTGGTCGCGGCTTCGGCCAGCGACGAGCTGCGTGCGCAGGTTCGCATGCTGGCGGCGCAGCCGGCCGCCGCCGTGGTAGCGGGTCTCGAGGCGCTGCGAGATCGGCCCGACCGCACGGCAGAACTACCCGCCGTCACGTGCCCCACGATGATCATCGTCGGCAGCGAGGACGTGCTCACGCCACCCGCCGAGGCCGAGGCGATGTCCGCTGCGATCAAAGGCGCCCTGCTGGTCTGCATCCCGGGCGCCGGCCACCTGACCAGCCTTGAGGCGCCGCTCGCTTTCAACACCGCCGTGGCCGCCTTCCTGGGCGACCACTAGCGGGAGGCCCGCCCCTTTAATCCGTGGCGCCGCCGTCACCCGGTGGCGTCTTCTGGACATTCCCGGTGCCAGTGACATCGCAGGTCACGGGCAGCACCAGACCGCCCATACCCAGCGGCACCGCCGCCTTCACCTGGCCCACGAACTTGCTGTCGGCGTTCATCGCGTCCGCGGCCGTAATGACCCACGAGGTCAGGACCACCGTCACGGTCGGAGTGTCCAAGCGACCGGTCATCACGCTGCACATCTGATTGGGCCGCGCCGTCGCCACCTTGTCCTTCACGTCGAAGAGGAACACGCACATGGTGCGGGCCAGGGTTGCCTGCAGGTCCGACGTCATGCCGCGCTCGAGGCTGAACATGGCCAGTGGCAGCGTCGGCAGCATGCCGGCCGGAATGGGCAAACCGGGGCAAGTCAGCATCGGCATACCGGTGACGTACTGCCAGGACCCGACGAACTTGAGGACGGGGTCCTCTTTGTCGCCGCAGCCCGCAAGCGCCGCAAGAACAAGCATGGCCCATCGCAAGGTCTTCATGTCGGCCCTCCCGCAGCGTCTTATAGACCGAGCCTGCGCCGCGGTCACCCTTTCACGCACAGGACCTGCTTCAACTCGGCCACGATCTCGACCAGATCGGCCTGATCGCGCATGACCTGTCCGATGTCCTTGTAGGCCTCCGGGATCTCGTCGAGCACACCGGCGTCCTTGCGGCATTCGACCCCGCTGGTTTGATGTTTCAGATCGGCGAGCGAGAAACGCTTGCGCGCAGCGGTGCGGCTCATGCGCCGGCCCGCGCCGTGCGACGCCGACTCGAACGACTCGGGGTTGCCGAGGCCGCGCACGATGTACGACTGGGTACCCATCGATCCGGGGATGATGCCCATCTCGCCGCGGCCGGCGCGAATGGCGCCCTTGCGAGTGACAAACAGCGACTCGCCGAAATGCCACTCCTCGGCGACATAGTTGTGGTGGCAAAGTACCGGCGCCGCGAAGCTCACGTCGGCGAAGAAACGCTTCACCACCTGCTGGCACAGCAGCAGCATGACGCTGCGGTTGAGCATCGCGTACTCCTGGGCCCAGTACAGGTCGCGCCGGTACGCTGCCATCTCGGCGGTGCCCGCGAGGAAGACCGCCAGATCGCGATCCGGCAAGTGCTGGTTGTGCACAAGCCGACGGGCTCGCTCGATGTGCACCTCGGCCAGTGACTTGCCGATGTTGCGGCTGCCCGAATGAAGCATCAGCCACATCACACCGCCGGTGTCGAGGCACAGCTCGATGAAGTGGTTGCCACCGCCCAGCGTGCCAATCTGCCGGCCGGCCCGGCCTTCCAGGTCACGCACTTCCCTGGTCAAGTCACCGAAGCGCTTCATCAGATCGCGTGCGCTACCTCGCAGGTCGCCGTCCAGGCTGCCGGTCACGTCGCTGCTATGCGACTCGAAGCCGACCGGCACCGCCGCTTCGAGAGCCAGGCGAATCGCGCGTAGATCCTCTGGCAAGTGCTCGGCGCGCACGCTGGTTTGCACCGCCGCCATGCCACAGCCGATGTCGACCCCGACCGCCGCCGGCGCCACCGCCCCGCGCATCGCGACCACCGACCCCACGGTGGCGCCCTTGCCCAGATGCACATCGGGCATCGCCGCCACGTGGTGCACGACCCAGGGCAGGCTGGCGATGTTCTTCAGTTGCGCAAGCGCTTGCGGCTCCACGTCGGACGCGCGCGCCCACAGCTTGACCGGAACGGTCGCACCTTGCACCTCGGACAGCGCCATCGCCGCCGAGCTTACCGTACGCTGGTAGCCACCTCGCGCGACGGCACGATGGTGCGCACCCAGTCCAGCGTCTCACGATAGGCGGTCGCGATGGTCTCGTCGGACAGGCCCAGCGCCGCCGCCAGTGACGCCACCTCAGGCCACGCCCCGCGCTCGTAGGCGACGACCAGTTCGACCAGCTGGCCGAGACGGTTCGATCGATCGCCGCACAGCGCGCGCTCGACGTCCGTGCTGACCGCCAGCTCTTTCAGGATCTCCGGCAACGGCCGGCCCACCAGCGCGTCCATCGCCGACAGCAGCCCGACCAAGAAGCTGTCGAGCTCGCCCCCCGTCCCGCTGGCACGCGCGCGCGGCGCGACCAATTCGCAGAAGCGCGCCCGCTGCAGGCACACATTGGCCAGCTCGGCCGGCCGGTCGGCCGCGATGCCGACGACCGCGACCAGCGACGCCCACTGACGGAACGGCCGTTCTCCCAGCATCACGATCGCCTGCTTGAGCGAGCGCACTTGGCAGCGCCAGCCGAACCACGCCGAGTTCAAGTACCGCAGCAGCTTCACCGACAGGCCGACGTCCTGCTTGATGACCTGTTCCAGTCGCCCGAAGTCCAGCTCGTCGCGCGCCAGCTCGCGCAGGAACTGAATGTAGACCAGCTTGCTCGTGGGCACGTCCTTGCGCGCGACGATCTCGGGGCGGGCGAAGAAGTATCCCTGAAAATAGGCGTAGCCCTCTTGCAACACCTCGTCGTACTGCGCGCGGGTCTCGACCTTCTCTGCCAGTAGCTTGCATCGGTGGCGCGCCAGGCGTTGCGGCATCGCCTTGCGGGTGTCAGCGTCGGTCGCCAGCAGATCGATCTTCACCACATCCGCCATGGGCAAGAGCGCCTCCATCTCGGGCCGGTAGACGAAGTCGTCGAGCGCCACGTCGTAACCTGCCTTCTTGGCGCCCTTGCAAGCCGCCACCGCCTCCGCATCAGGTGTCACGGTCTCCAGCACCTCGATCACCGTACGACGGCCGGGCAGAACGCCATACAGGCCTTGGGTCAGGACGCTGTGGGTGACGTTCACGTAGGCCTGCTTGCCCGCGGTCAGCGTATCGAAGCCAAACACCATGAGTGAATCGTTGATCACCCGGGACGACGCCACATCGCCGCTCATGCCGGCGGGGAACGCGTTTTCGAGACCGGCCCGGAACAGAAGCTCGTAGGCAATCACCACCCCCCGCCGGTCGAAGATCGGCTGCCGCGCCACAAAAATATCCATGTCCTGCCGGGCCTCCGTCTTTCCATCGGCAGAACGCAAAAGCCGCTTGATGCCCGCACTGGCCCCACTACACTGTTACCCGGGTCACTGATGTTGTTCTCGCCCCTCGGGTGGGTATCGCGTGCTGATGCCTCCCTTTCGGTGCCACGAAAGCACCGGTCGCGCATCCACCTCAGGCGGTTCGCCGGGCCGGCTGCCCATGTCGGACAGCTTGATCATCTGCGTGTCGCGCACCTGACCGATCTGCACGTCGGCCGCGTGACACCGATGGCTGTGCAGCGAGAAGCCGTCGCGCTGACCAATGCCGAGAAGCCGGACCTGGTGGTCATCACCGGCGATTTCGTCTGCCACAGCCAGCTGTATCTGGATCAGCTGGTCGAGGTGGTGCGTGGCTTTGCCGCTCCAGTCACGGCCGTGCTGGGCAACCACGACTACTGGGCGGGCGCCGGCGAGGTGCGCGATGCGCTCCGGCGCGCCGGTGCCGAAGTACTGACCAACCAGCACACGACGATCACCCTGCGCCACCAGCGCCTGCAGGTCCTCGGCCTCGACGACGCCTACACCGGCCACGCCGACCGCAAGAAAGCCGCGCATGGTCTGCGGGCGGATCTGCCGGTGCTAGGTTTGTCGCACATCGCCGAGGAAGCCGACGCCCTGTGGCAACTTGGGGTGCCGCTGGTGCTGTCCGGGCACACCCACGGCGGCCAGGTCACGGTGGCGCGTCTGCACGAGCTTGCGCTCGGGCGCCTGGCCGGACACAAGTACGTGCACGGCCTTTACGGCTCGCGGGCGGGCGGCAACGGGCAGGGCCAGGTCGCTGGCGCGGTCTACGTCGGCGCCGGTATTGGCGCCGCGGTCATGCCGTTCCGGTTCGGCGATCGCGGCCGGCGCGAGATCACCATCTTCGAGCTAGGTCACGCACCGGGCACATACAGCGAGCACCACGAGGAGCAATCCCCCTTGCCTGGCCGCAAGCCCACGGCTGCGCAGACCGAACGGCGCGCTGCCGCGGTGGCCAAGAAGCGCCTGCGCCGGGCGCGCCGCAACACCATCCGTCTCCCTATCCACTAGTGCCCGGCCCGTAGGAGTCAGGCGGTAGCGGTCAGCGACGGCAGCCCGTCACGTCTGCAGGGTGGCGATGACCTCGGCCGCGATCTGGCGTGCCCGCGCCACGTCGCCCTTGGGAGCCGGAATGGCACCTACCACCGGATGGCCGCCGCCGCCGTACTTCTCGCAGATGGCCGCGATGTCGTGGGTGCGCGGCACCGGGCTCCAGGGATTCGAGCCGACCGAGATCTTCATGCGCGCACCGGTGTTCAGCACGGTCACCGAGTAGCGGGTCTCCGGGTGCAGGTAATAGACGATGAACTTGTTGATGCCCGCGAGCTGCTGATCCGCCAGATCGGTCACCACCACCGCCCCGTCTGCGCGCGCGGTCTTGCCCACCAGTTCGAGATTACGCTGGTGTTGCTCCAGCAGCTTGGCGAACGGGACCTTGATGTAGTCGCTTCCGGCGATCTCGCCCAGCGGCCGCGACACCAGATCGGCGATGAAACGCTCCGACAGCTTGTTGTCGCGGTTGTTCTCGACCCAGGTCATGAGCTGCAGCGCCGGCTCCTTCAGCTCGACCGGCATGCGCGCGTGGGGGAACAACGCGCCGTCGATGATCTGCGCCCATTCGATCAGTTCGGCCACCGGTTTGGTATCGAAGCCGAACTTGTCCGCGACGGTGGTCGCCAGGAACTTCGCGCAGCTCTTGGCCTGGGGATCGTAAAACTTGTGGCCGCTGGTGTCGGCACGGAAGTGCTTCTCGTCGTCGGGCTCCTGGAACGCCGAGACGTGGTGATCGAACCACCAGCCGAGCTTGGCCTCCTGCGAGTAGCGAAAATCGACACAGACATTGTCGTCACCATCGAGCTGGGCGGGCGTGATGGCAGGCCCCGGGCCCTTGTGTTCCATGTGCGTGTAGCCGACGTCGATGTCGCCTCGGGCGACGCACTCGCGATAGAAGCGCGTGAACAGCCCGGCCGAGCTGCACCCGTCGAAGCAGCTTCCGTGATACAGCACGCGCAACTTCATTGGCGGCGCACATTAGCAGAACTCCTGATAACTTGGCGCCCATGCCTGAGTTCTTGACTGACCTGAAGCGAAGCCATGACTGTGGTGCCCTGCGCGGCACCGACGCCGACCAGCGCGTGGTGCTGTTTGGATGGGTGCACGCCCGGCGCGATCACGGGGGCTGCGTGTTCATCGATCTGCGCGACCGCGGCGGACTCACCCAGCTGGTGTTCGAGCCCAGCATGGGCGCGGCCGCTCACATCACCGCAGGTGATCTGCGTTCCGAGTTCTGCATCGGTATCAGCGGCACCGTGCGCCCCCGTGGCGCCTTCAAGAACCCCAAGATGCCCACCGGAGAGATCGAGGTTCACTGCGACGAGCTCACCATCTTCTCGAAATCGGATACGCCGCCGTTCGAGATCGCCGACGACACCGCCGCCAACGAGACGCTGCGCCTCAAGCACCGGTCCCTCGATCTGCGGCGACCGGCGCTGCAGAAGAACTTCATCCTGCGCTCCGCCATATACCAGACCACCCGCCGCGTCCTGACCTCGCATCGCTTCATGGAGATCGAGACGCCGTTCATGGTCAAGTACACGCCGGGTGGCGCGCGCAACTTCCTGGTGCCGTCACGGCTCAACCCCGGCGCCTTCTATGCGCTGGCCGAGTCGCCACAGATCTTCAAGCAGCTGTTCATGGTGGCGGGCTTCGATCGCTACTTCCAGATCGTCCGCTGCTTCCGCGACGAGGATCTGCGCCAGGATCGTCAGCCCGAGTTTACCCAGATCGATCTCGAGATGAGCTTCGTCGTCGAGGACGACGTGCAACGCGTGGTCGAGGACCTGATGGTGTCGCTGTGGAAGGACGTGTTGGGCGTGACGCTGCCAACGCCGTTCCTGCGCCTACCCTACGCGGAGGCCGTGGCGTCCTACGGCTCGGACAAGCCGGATCTGCGTTTCGGTCTGCCACTTTGCGAGGTTACCGATCTGGTCAAGCGCCACGAAGGCGGTGGTATCGACATGCTTCGCGCCGCGGTCGCCGCCGGCGGCGTGGTCAAGGCCTGGCGCCTGCCGGCCGAGTACGCCTCGAAGATGGGCCGCTCCGAGGTCGACAAGCTGGAGGACTTCGCCAAGGGCTTCGGCGCGCGCGGGCTAGCGCGCGCCCGCATCGCAGCGGGCGGGGCCTGGGCGCAAGGTCCGCTCAAAGCGCTCGCCGAGGGCCTGCGCAACGACATCAACACCGCGGCCGGCCTCCAAGAAGGCGATCTGGTGTTCCTGCAGTTCGGCCCCAAGAAGCTCGCCAACACGGTGCTGGGCGCGCTGCGGCTGCACCTCGCCGGCAAGCTCGGGATCATTCCCAAGGACGTGTGGAAGTTCTGCTGGATCACCGAGTTCCCTTTGTTCGACGAGACCGACGACGGCAAGCTGGTGGCCGCGCACCACCCGTTCACGTCGCCCATGCCCGAGGACCTGGAACGGCTGGAAACCGCGCCCGCCACCGTGCGCGCCCGCGCCTACGATCTCGTGCTGAACGGCAACGAGATCGCCGGCGGTTCGATCCGGATCCACCGCGCCGATGTCCAGTCGCGGGTGTTCCGCGCCATCGGTCTCACCGACGAGGATGCGCGCGCCAAGTTCGGCTTCTTGCTGGACGCTTTCAAATACGGACCGCCACCCCACGGTGGCATCGCGGCCGGGCTCGACCGCCTGGCCATGCTGCTCACCGGGGCAGAGTCGCTTCGCGACGTCATCGCCTTCCCCAAGACGCAAAAGGGGATCGATCTGTGCACCGACGCGCCCGGCCAGGTGTCGACGCGCCAACTGGACGAGCTCAGCATCGCTCTGCGCGGCTGACATGAGATCCGACTCGCACAATGTTTGAAAGGGGCGGGGAGCCGCCCGCCCCTCGTCCGCGAAGTAAACCCGCGGACATCACCCGACCTGCGGCCGAGCCCTTGGCTCGGGGCCCAATGCCGGCGGACGGCGGCGCATCGCCCTGGCGCCCAGCGGCCCTGCGACGGCTCGCGGGCGAGACCTTTGATGTGCTGGTGGTCGGCGGCGGGGCCACCGGCGCCGCCATCGCCCGCGATGCCGCGCTTCGCGGACTGACGGTCGCGCTGTGCGAGCGCGGCGATTTCGCCGGGCAGACGTCGAGCCAGTCGTCCGGGCTCATCCACGGTGGTCTACGCTACCTGCAGCTCGGCGACTTCGGCCTGGTTTTCGAAGGGCTGTCCGAACGGAGGCGCCTCATGACCACCGCTCCTCATCTGTGCCGCCCGGTGGAATTCGTGTTTCCCGCCTACCGGCACGAGCGGCCGTCATTGCGCGAGCTCCGCTTGGGCGTCGGCCTGTACAACGCCCTGGGGCTATGGCGTCCACCGGTAGCTGGGCGGCGGATTGCAGCGACTGAGCTTTGCCGAACGGCTCCCCTGCTGCGCAGCGCCGGCCTCGAAGGTGCGCAAGCCTACATCGACTGCCAGACCGACGACGCCCGGCTGGTGCTGGAAAACGTCCTCGACGCGCAGGCTGCAGGGGCGGTGGTCGCTTCGTACCTGGAGCTCCGGCCCCCGGCGAGCACCGGCCGGTGGCGACACATGACCGCTGTCGATCGCCTCGATGGTGAGACTTTCACCATCGCCGCCCAAGCCATCGTCAATGCGACCGGTCCGTTCTCCGATGGATTCACCGGCGACGGCCACGCTCTGCGCCCCACTCTGGGAGTTCACATCGTGGTCGACGCGGCCCGCCTGCCCACCGATGGCCGAGCCTTCGTCATCAGATCTCCGCGCGACGGTCGCATCATGTTCATCCTACCTGCGGGCGCGCGCACCATCGTCGGCACCACCGACACCGACTGGCCGCGCGAAAGCAGTCGTGGCAGCGAAGCGCGCGCACCTCAGCCTGGCGACGACATCCACGCCGTGGGCAGCGACGTGGACTACCTGCTGGAAGCCGCCAACCACGCCTGCCCCGCCGCCGCGCTCACGGGCGCCGACGTGCTTGCGACCTACGCCGGGCTGCGCCCGCTGCTCGCCAGCACCGCCTCATCGCCGTCAGACACCTCGCGCGAGCACGAGATCTGGGCCGACCGGCACGGTCTGGTCACCGTCGCGGGCGGAAAGTTGACGACCATGCGCCGCATGGCCGAAGCGGCGGTCGATCGTGTCGTCGACCTGCTCCACGCGCGCGGACTCGAAAAGGCTGCTGGCCCGTGCCGCACGCGAACCCGTCCGTTGCCCGGCGCCGCGACGTCACCGCCATCGCTCGACGGCGCTCACCTCGATGGCGACGTGCGTGCGCATTTGTTGGCCAGTTTCGGCTGCCGCGCCGGGGATGTCCTGGCGGTCGCCGATGAGAACGCCTCGCTTCTGCAACGGCTGGCCCCCGACCTACCCTTCGTGCGCGCCGAAGTTGTGTTCGCGGCTCGCCACGAACTGGCCCTTGAGGTCGAGGATGTGCTGTGCCGCCGCGTGCCGCTGCATCGACTTGCGGCCGATCAGGGTCTCGCGGCGGTCGCTGACGTGGCGGCGCTCATGGCCAGCGAGCTGCGCTGGAGCGCGGCCCGCCGTGACGCCAGCTCGGACTCCTACCGTGGCGTCGTGGACAAGAGCCGGCGGTGGCGCGCGGGCTGAGAACCGCGAACGTCGCGATGCCCGGACGTTCAACCGATCCGCCCCAGGCCCGATCAGGCCGGCGCCTTCTCCGGGGCAACGCATGGCAAGAGCACGCTGAATCCGGCGCCGCCCGACGGCAGATTGCGAGCGCTGATACGGCCGCCGTGCTCGCTGACGATGGCGTAGGTGACCGCCAACCCAAGGCCCGTGCCCTTGCCCTCCTCTTTGGTGGTGAAGAACGGATCGAAGATCCGCGGCAGATGCGCCTCCTCGATCCCGGTGCCATCGTCGATGACATCGATCTCGACGAAGCGGTCGCGCAGCCGCGCACTGATGTCGATTCGGCCCTTGCCCGAGGCGCTGGCGGTGATGCCGTCAAAGGCGTTCGACAGCAGATTGACCAGCACCTGTTCGATCTGGTTGGCGTTGCCCTGCACCGGCGGCAAGCCGCTATCGATGTGCGTAAACACATTCACGTCCCGCACCGCGAACTTGTAGTGCAGCAACGCAACTGCTTCACCCACCACCTCGGCCACCACCACCGGCCCGCGCTGGGTCAGCAAATTTTGCCGCGAATACTTGAGCAGCGATTCGACGATGCCCTTGCAGCGCAGCGCGCTCTTCTCGATCTCGAGCAGATACTCCCGCCGCTCGCCAGCCGGAACTTCCTCGCGCAACAGGATCTGCGTGAAGGCGAGGATGCCACCGAGCGGGTTGTTGATCTCGTGCGCGACGCCGCCCGCCAGACGCCCGATAGCCGCCAGCTTCTCGGCGTTCGAGAGCTGCCGGGTCAACTCGCGTTCCTCAGTCACGTCTCTGTAGCTGCACACCGTGAGCGCAGCCGCCTCGTCCTCAAGCGGGTAGGCACGCAGGCGGTACACGCGCCCACGATCCGAGCGCATGTCGCCATCCTGCGCCGCCCCGCTTCGCTTCGCCTGCGCCACCGGGCAATCATCGCAAGGCGAACTGGCCTGGCGCGGAAACGACTGCGCCGATTCGGCCCGCACATCGTGGCAGCGGCGGCCCACCAGGCGCTGGATCGCCACGCCCTGGTCATCCGCCAGCGCCAGATTCGCGCGGCGGATGACGTAGTCAGCGTCGATGATCATCAGCGGCTCCGAAATGGCATCGAAGGTTCGTTCCCACTGCCGCTTCGCGACCGACACCAGGACCACGGTGCGTTCGTCGAGCCCTGGCTGGGTGTCGCGCGTCATGTTCCCTCGCCGGCCTCGCCCAGATCGGCGTGCGGCGAAGTATACGATCGCGATCGGGGTGTGCCCGACCGCACTGCGCGCGAGGTGCAAAAACCGTTATGCACGGCGAGTCCTGAAACGATTCCGGTCGTTTGTCTTCCCAAACGGCGCCCAAGGCACCGATGTCCCGAGGTTTCGGGTCCTCACCAACGCGCCAGCCTGGTCACGGGGTGCGTAACCCCCTTCGCGCTCGCGCCGAAAAAAGTTATCCACAGGGAATGATTCTGGTTACTTACGTTTTTCTTGCCCGTGGCATGAAACGTGCTGAACGGTCGGGCCTCGACCTTCTGGGAGGAGGGTTACATGTCACAAGCACTTGCCACTCGCGAAAACGGTGCGCCGATAGCCAACCGTGAAAGAGCGTTGAAGATCCTGTCCAAGTCCATCTACAAGGAGCTTCGTCAGAACGGATACGAACCCAAGCAGATTGTGGCCCTGGCGACCGAGCTCATCAGCTTGGTCACTACCGACATCAAAGAAGATTCCCGACTCGACTGACGGCAGAAACCTGCTTCAGCGACGAAAGGCTCCAGGGCAACCTGGGGCCTTTTTTCTTTTTGCGGCAAGCTGGAAGGCCCACACAGTTCCGTGTAGAACACGCCCCACTTCTCCATGGCCGTAAACACGATTTCCGACCTCGACCTCCAGGGTCGACGGGTTTTCATTCGTGTGGACCTCAACGTCCCGCTGACCCCGGCCCGTGGTGTAGCCGACGCTACCCGCATTCGTGAGAGCTTGCCCACCATGAGACTCGCGATCGAAAAGGGCGCCCGGGTGGTGCTGGCGTCGCACCTGGGTCGTCCCAAGGGCAAGCCCAACCCCGAGTTCTCGCTTGAGCCGGTGGCCGCGTGCCTGGCCGAGTTGCTCAAGAAGGATGTGGTTCTGGCCGACGAGCCGGTGGGCGACGGCGCCAAGAAGGTCGTCAACGACCTGCGCGAAGGCGGCGTGGCACTGCTGGAAAATCTGCGCTTTTCGCCCGGCGAGGAGGCCAACGATGACGCCTTCGCTCGGGAGCTTGCGAGCTATGCCGACGTGTACGTGAACGACGCGTTCGGCACCGCGCATCGCGCCCACGCTTCTACCGTCGGCATGGTGAAGTACGTTGGCAGCAAGGGCGCTGGTCTACTGATGGAGAAAGAGATCAAATTCCTGGGCCGCCTGCTAGGTGATGTCGAACGGCCGTTCGTCGCCGTCATCGGCGGGGCCAAGGTATCCGACAAGATCGACGTCCTGGAGAATCTCCTCGGCCGGGTCAACGCCATCTACATAGGAGGCGCCATGGCCAACACCTTCCTCAAGGCGCGCGGCGGGCATCTTGGTCGCTCGCTTCTGGAGGAGGACAAGCTGCCGCTGGCGCGTGCTTTCCTCAAGCTGGCCGAGGAGCGCGGCGTGGAAGTGCACCTGCCGCGCGACGTGGTCGCGGCTGCTGGCACCAGGGCCGAATCCGGCAAGGTGTGCCAGGCCATGAACGTCCCCGAAGATCTGGCCGCGTTGGACATCGGCCCCGAGACTGCCAAGGCTTACGCCGAGGGCATCAGCAAGGCGCGCACCGTGTTCTGGAACGGTCCCATGGGTGTCTTCGAGTCCGAGCCGTTCGCCGCCGGTACGATGGCAGTCGCCATGGCACTGGCGCGAACCACGGACGCTCTCACTGTGGTAGGTGGAGGTGACTCGGTGGCGGCGATCGCCAAAGCCGGTGTGACCGACAAAATCTCGCATATCTCGACCGGCGGCGGCGCCTCGCTAGAGTTCCTGGAAGGTAGGCAGTTGCCAGGACTCACAGCGCTGGAAGTCTGACCGGGAACACGGAGCCCGTACTATGTCGAAGCGACTATTTTTCTGCGGTAACTGGAAGCTGTGGGGCAACCTCACTGAATCGGTGGCGCTGGCGCGCGCGGTCGCAGACGGAGTGGCGGGTATAACCGGAACCAGCGGAACCGCCGAGGTCGCGGTGGCGCCTGGTTTCGTGGCCCTGGTAACTGTCGCAGCGGCCATGAAGGGCGGCTTGATCGGGGTTGCGGCGCAGGATTGCCACTTCGAGACCAAAGGGGCTTTCACCGGCGAAGTCGCGGCGGCGCAGATCGCGGACGCGGGCTGCCGCTACGTCATCGTCGGCCACAGCGAGCGCCGGATGTTCTTCGATGAGACCGACGAGACGGTCAACCGCAAGGCACGCGCCGCGCTGGCGGCCGGCCTTGCCCCCATCATCTGCGTTGGCGAATCCTTGGCCGAGCGCGATTCGGGCAAGGCCACCGTGCGCGTGGGTGCGCAGCTCGACGGCGCGCTCCGCGACATGGCCGACAAGGACATCCTCGCCAGCGTCATCGCCTACGAGCCAGTGTGGGCGATCGGTACCGGCCGCAACGCGACGCCTGCGCAGGCTCAAGAGGTGCACGCGTTCATCCGCGAGCGGGTCGCGGCGCGGGTGGGCGCGGCGGCGGCGAAGAGCGTGCGGATACTTTACGGCGGCAGCGTCAAACCTGACAACGTCGCCGGACTGATGGCCCAGACGGACATCGACGGAGCGCTGGTCGGCGGCGCCTCGCTGACCGTCGATTCGTTCGTCAAGCTCGTGAAAGAAGGGACTGCGGCATGTACGGAATCCTGATCGTCCTGCACGTTATCGTCTGCCTGTTCTTGATCATCGTCGTGCTGTTGCAGGCAGGCAAGGGCGGTGGCATGGGCATAGCCTTCGGCGGCGGCGGCGGTGGCAGCCAGGCGGTGTTCTCGTCGTCGGGCGCCGGCAATTTGCTCTCGCGCGCAACCGGCATCGCGGCGATCATCTTTTTCAGCAACTCGCTGGCGCTGGCGTACTTGTCGAGCCAGCACGACTCGAAGCGGTTGCAAGTGATCGCCGAGAAGAAGGCGGCCGAGAAGAAGACTGAGGACGTCGCCAAGGCCAAGGTGCTGACCGATCTGACCAAGGCGCGCGAGGCCATCGAGAAGGCGACTGGCGCGGGCGGGACACCGGCTGCGGCCGCCCCCGGCGGTGGTGGCGCGCCGTCGCTGACCGTCACCGACACCAAGACCGGTGAAACGAAACCTATCGAAGCCAAGACGGTCGAGACCAAGGCGCCTGCTGAAAAAGCCGGCACCGAGAAGAAGCCCTCCGAGACGCAGAACCAGTGAGGATCCCGTTCGCCAAAGTCGAGGGTCTCGGCAACGATTTCATCGTGGTCGACCTTCGACCCGGCCGACCGGGCGCGGGCGCCTCACCGTCGCCGGTGGATCCGGAGGTCGCGCGCGGTCTTTGCGACCGCCACTTCGGCATCGGCGCCGACGGTGTGCTGGCCATCCTGCCGGGCGTGACGGGCGATGCGCGCATGCGGGTGATCAACGCCGACGGCAGCGAGGCCGAGATGTGCGGCAACGGCATCCGCTGCGTGACCAAGGTGCTGTACGAGGGCGATGAAGCCATGCGCCGGCCAGTCTTGCGTATCGACACCGGAGCGGGCTTGCTCGACTGCGCGGTCGAGACCGATGCGCAAAATGGGCGCGTACGCACGGTGGCGGTGCAGATGGGACGGCCTCGGCTTCTACGCGCGGAGATTCCGATGACGGGACCTGCCGGCGAGCGCGCGGTGCAGACTGACCTGCGCGCGGGCGATCGAACGTTCACGCTGACCGGCGTGTCCATGGGCAACCCGCACGCGGTCATTTTCCTTGACGACACCACGGCCGATCTGCGCGCGCTGGCCGAGACCTATGGTCCTGGCATCGAGGTCGACCCGACCTTCCCACGCCGTACCAACGTCGAATTCGCCCGGGTGCGACAGTCGGCCGCAGGCAGCACCGAGATCGACGTCGTGGTGTGGGAGCGCGGCGTGGGCATCACGCTGGCGTGTGGAACCGGTGCCTGCGCAACTGCGGTGGCAGCCTGCCTGGAGGGCCGCGCCCGAGCCGGCGTGGAGATCCCAGTTCACCTGCCGGGCGGGACGCTCGGAATCACGGTCGCGGGGGAAACCGACGGGATGGAAACACGCCTCACTGGCGTACGCATGCGGGGGCCGGCGGAAACGGTTTTCGAGGCCGAAGTGGACACCGCCCGGGCTACTCACTCTCCTTGGAGTGTCTGATAGACGCAGATCCACGCGAGCTTTCGCACATTCGAGACACCGAACATCCGCTAGTATCGCAGCAACCTATACGGAGGAGCCCCCATGCAGACCCTCAAGTCAGTGCCCCGGGACGGACGTAGCGCGGTTCGACGGGTGGGTGTTGGGGTGGGAGCAGGCGTCGGTCTCATTTTCGCCACGACATGGCTTTCGTGCTCGCCGGGGACCCTGGCCCCGGAGTTCGACTGCGGGAAGCCCAACTGCGGGATCGACCCGGGTGGCGCGCCTCAGCCAACCGGCGGAGGAATGGGCGGAGGAATGGGCGGCACCAGCGGCGGCATGGCCGGTCGCGGCGGCGGCGGCGGCGGCGGGGCGGCGGTAGCGGTCAACGCCAACACCCCGCTGACCAAATGCCCGAAGTACCCGACCCTCGGAAAGATGGACGACTTCTTCGCCATGCGCTGCGGGACGGCTACCCTCTGCCACGCCACCGGCGCCCCCTGGACGGACTTGAAGATGCCCGCAGTATGGATGCGGCTCCTGGACAAGAAGCCGGTCGTGTCTTGCGACATGGGGAAAATTATCGATAAGGCGACCCCAGCCAACAGCATCATGCTCGCAAAGACAAAGCAGATGATGCCTGTCTGCCCACCCAACACGGGGACCGTAATTGGAACCGTTATGCCCCCCCTGAACAACACCGAAAAGCAGCCGCCACTGACAGCGGAAGAAGTGGCGTGCATTGAGAACTTCGTTACCGCTGCTGCCGGCAAGTAGCGCGGCGACGGATCCCGCCTTAACGACCGACTCGTTTCTGGAAAGATCAGATGAACCTTCGTGTGGCGTGCTGTTTGGTGATCTCCCTCTCCCTCGCGCTGGCTTCGTGTGGCGGTGAAAAGAACGACGGGATGCCTGCCCCTGCTGGCAAGACCGACGCCGGTGGCTCCGCTGCCTTGCCTGCACCACCCAACGGCTGCACGAGCCTCGGCATCAAGACCGTCGACGAGGCCGAGACCAAACTCATTGCGCCGACCTGTGGCATGGGGCCAACCGGCCAGCTTTGCCACAAGATGGACATTACCTATCCACCCAAGATGATCACGCCCGGCATGATCGCGGCGGTCCTGGTCGACAAAAAGTCAATGCTGTCCTGCAAGAACGATTTCTACGTGAACAAGGCCGATCCGAAGAAGAGCTTCATCCTGGCCAAGCTGAACGGGATGGACGGCAAGATGGTCGACTGCCCGTCTGGCGGTGTTGCCATGGGCGGTGCGAAGATGCCGTACATGCCGGCGCCGGCCTTGAAGCCGGCCGAGCTCGAGTGCATCACCTGGTACGTGAGTGCCATAGCCGCCGCGGCGAAGTAGCCGCCGTCTCGCACTTCAGAACAGGTTGCCCTGCGTGCTGCCGCCTGGCTTGGCCGGCGGCGGCAGGTTCAGGTGCTCGTAGGCGCGGCGGGTGGCGGCGCGGCCGCGCGGGGTGCGGATCAGGAAACCTTCCTGGATGAGATAGGGCTCGTACACGTACTCGAGCGTGTCGCGATCCTCGGCCAGCGACGCGGCCAGCGATTCGATACCGACCGGGCCACCGTCGAAGCGACCGATGATGGTGGACAGCAAGCGGCGATCGCCGGCGTCCAGGCCCACGGCGTCGATCTCGAGGCGCGACAGCGCGTAGTCGGCGGCCTCGCGGGTGACCCGACCGTCGCCGCGCACCTCGGCGAAGTCGCGCACCCGGTGCAAGAGCCGGTTGGCGACGCGCGGGGTGCCGCGGGCGCGGCGGCCCAGTTCCTCGGCGCCGGCGTCCTCGATCGGGATGCCGAGCAAACGCGCCGAGCGCTTGATGATGGCGGTCAGTTCGGCAGGCGAGTAGTACTCGAAGCGCTCGACGATACCGAAGCGAGACAACAGTGGTGACGTGAGCTGGCCGGTGCGCGTGGTGGCGCCGACCAGGGTGAAGCGCTCGATCGGCACCGTGATGGCCGACGCCCCGGCACCAACACCGGTGATGATCTCGATGCGAAAGTCCTCCATCGCCGGGTACAGGCTTTCCTCGATGACTGGCGACAGACGGTGGATCTCATCGATGAACAGCACGTCGCCGCGGCCGAGTGACGTGAGGATACCGGCCAGATCGCCCTTGCGCTCAAGCGCCGGACCCGAGGTCGGGCGCGCGACGGTGCCCATCTCGTGCGCGATGACGTGCGCGAGTGTGGTCTTGCCGAGACCAGGTGGGCCTGACAGCAGGACGTGGTCGAGCGGCTCGTTGCGCTTGCGGGCGGCGGCGACGTAGACCGCAAGGTTCTCGGCGACCTTGCGCTGGCCGACAAAGTCGGCGAACGATTTGGGGCGCAGGGCGGCGTCGTCGTCGCGATCCTGGACCGTGGAGTCCGGGGAAATCACGCGCTCGGAGGGCGGCGCGGAGGGTTCGGTACCGTCGTCGTGTCGCTTACGGGCCACTTGCCCCTCACCCTACCCTCTCCCCGGCAGGCCGGCACAGCGGATTTGCGGACGCGCGGTGATGCTCATCTGCGACGAAGAGCGGCCAGGGCTAGCTTGATCAGATCGGGGGTTGGCAGGGCAACGTCCAAAGTGGGTAGCACGGCTTCGAACTCGGGTGGCTTGTAGCCGAGCGCCAGAAGCGCGCCGTGAACCTCACCGAGACGCCCGGCGGGAATGATGGCGGGCAACGCGGCGCCGCCGCGTGCCCCGGCACGAGCCACCGCGCCGATCTTGTCGCGTAGCTCGACGGCCAGACGCTCGGCAAGCTTGGGGCCGACACCACGGATCTGTTTCAGGCGCCCAAGATCACCACCGCTGATGGCGCGCACCAGATCATCGGTGGTCACGCCCGACAGGATGGCGATGCCGACCTTGGGGCCCACGCCCTGGACGCCGATCAGCGCCTCGAACACCCGGCGCTCCTCGGCGTCGGCGAAGCCGAATAACTGCATGCCGCCATCCTGGGTGGAGTGGCTGTAGATGAACAGACGCGCTTCGGCGCCGGTGGCGGGCAACGCACGCAGGGCGGCGGCGGTGACGGTGACCAGGTAGCCGACGCCGCCGGCCTCGATCACGACGCTGTCAGCGGATTTTTCCAGCAGCGGCCCGCGCAGGGACGCGATCACGAGACTGCCCTGCCCTTCGCGCCGACCAGATGGCGGCCATGACAGATGGCGATGGCAAGTGCGTCGGCGGCATCCGCGTCCGGTGTGCGGCGCATCGACAGCAGTGCGCGCACCAGGAAGGCCACCTGAGTCTTGGTGGCGCGACCATGGCCGACCACCGTTCGCTTCACATGGGCGGGCGCGTAGCCGGCCACCGAAAGCCCCGCGTCTGCGGCGATGAACAGCGCCATGCCACGCGCCTCGCCCAATGCCAGCGTGGACGCTACGTTCTTGGCGAAGAAAGCCTGCTCCATCGCCACCGTGTCGGGGCAGAGTTCGGCGATGATCTCGCGCAAGCTGCGACCGATCGTGCGCAGGCGCAAGGTGCGGTCCTGGCGCGCCGGGGCGCTTATCACGCCGCACTCGACATAGGTCAGCTTGGCCGGCCCCAGACGATCGACGATGCCGTAGCCCAACCGAAGTGTGCCCGGATCGATGCCCAGGATGCGAAGCCGTTGACCGGCGTGGGCGGCGCGAACGTCAGCCAATGCTTTCCAGCACCGAGTCGTCCACGTCCAGGTTCGAGTACACGTTCTGGATGTCCTCGTTTTCCTCGAGCAGGTTCAGCAGCTTGACCGCGGACACGGCTTCCTTGCCGACCAGCTTGACCATGTTCTGCGGGGTCATCGATACCTCCGCCGACACCGGGTCGGGCAGGCCGACCTTCTTCAGGCCCTCGCGGATGCGTTCGAATTCCTTCGGCTCGGTCACCACCACCAGAATGTCGCCCTCGGTGCGCACGTCGTCGGCGCCAAGCTCGATGGCGGCATCGGTAACCTGGTTCTCGTCCACCGCGGTCTTGTCGTAGGCAATGATTCCCTGCTTCTTGAACATCCATCCGACCGAGCCCGACGCGCCCAGATTGCCGTTGTGGCGCAAAAGTAGATTGCGGACCTCGCCCACGGTGCGGTTGCGGTTGTCGGTCATGATATCGACCAGGATCGCCGTTCCGCCGGGACCGAAGATCTCGTAGGTGAATTCCTCGTAGGCGACGCCCTCTAGATCGCCGGTGCCTTTCTTGATCGCCCGCTCGATCGTATCGGTGGGGGTGTTCTGGGCGCGAGCCTTGTCGATGGCAGTGCGCAGACGCGGGTTGCCGTTGGGATCGCCGCCACCCTCCCGGGCCGAGACCGTCAGCTCCCTGATGAGCTTGGTCCAGATCTTCGACCGCTTGGCGTCGGAGGCCTCTTTCTTGTGCTTGATCTTCGACCAGCGATTGTGGCCTGACATGAAGCGGTTTCTACCACAAGCTCCGGGTCACCATCCGGGCGTCGAAACGGCGCGCGAGCCACGCGGCCGCTTGATCGCTCGGCGGTGGTTCGGGCAGGCTCACCGTCCCATGAACAACAGCAGTCGCCTGGACAGCGGAGCGCTGGTGCTGGAATCGACGTTGGTGAACACCGGCGCCGCGCCCTTCCCCTACGCGTACGGTTTCCATCCGTACCTGCGCGCCCCCCTGTTGCCCGGAGGCACGCGCGACCGCTGCATCGTACGGGCGCCCGCAGGCACCCGCCTGCAGTCCGCCGATGGCTGGCGCACGATCACGCGCGAGCCGGCGTCCGCGCGCATCCTGGCGTCACCTTCGCCAGAGCTGCCCGGCTCGGTGCTGCTGGAACACAGCGGCGCCACCGCCCTGGAAGTCGAGGACCAAGCCGCCGGGTTGCCCGCGCGGATCTCGGTCAAGGGGAGCGAGCAGAGCTTTCCCGTGTGGGTCATCTGGAGCGTGGCGCCCGATGCGCCGTATATCTCCCTGGAACCGTGGACCGACGCCCCAACGCCCTGAACCGTCCGGGAACGCGGACCTTGGCTGTGGGCGCCACGCACCGTTATCGAATGGAGCTGTCGGCGCGCAAGCTCTAGCGCCTCGCTGCTCTGGGTAGGGCACTGAGTATTGTCGCGACACTCGACGCATTTCCCATTCAAGAGGCGTAGGAATTTGGCTCGCCCCAATTGAAGATACCCGCTGAAGTCGTCACGATTCGGTCGCCTGACAGGCCAGCGGAGAGCCGCCCCCCCAGGCACGGTGATTTTCGTCTGCCCAGCGATGCTGCCGAAGTCGACACCAACAGTGGTACCGGTCATGCCCAGGTCGTCTTGGAACTCGTCGTCCAAGTTCAGTACGCCCACCGCGACCGTCCTGAACTTCGTGGGGGTATTCAAGGCCACTTTTCCGCCTAGCGCCTGTCGCGTCGGGTGTGTCCGATAACTTCTCCGTCAACCTGGCGGTCATCCGGCGTCAGATGATGCCCGAAAACGCCGCCGCTGCGGGGAGCTGGCTGCGTGCGTCGAAGGTGTCGTCGGGTCGCGCTCAGCACCAACGCACGGATCGAATGCACGTAGTCCCGGAACCACGTGGTGTGGTAGCCATGAGGGATGCGGTACCAGGCTGCCGTTGGGGTCTTTGCTGTTTTTGCTGTCCCTGCTGTCCTGGCTGGCCTCGGGTGTGCCTCGCAGACGGGCGTGCCCGAGGGGGCCGCGCCGCCTCCTGGCACGGCATCCGACGCCGGCAGGCCCAGTCCTCCCGGGGAGACCCCCAGCGAATCGCCACCGGGAGCTCCGGCCAGCCCCGCGGCCATGGATGCAGGCGCCGGGAGAGGCGATTCTTCGGGGATTAACGCAAGCCCCGACGCGAATCCGCCAGCGACCGACGCACGGGCTGGCGGCGACAGCGGCGCGGGTAGCGGGCGCGAAGCGGGGATGAGCAGCGGGGACGCGCCCGCGTTCAATCCCATGCCGTGCAGCAAGATGGCGGGATCGATTCTGTGCGACGATTTCGAGAACGGAATGAACCCCGCTTACCGCTCATCGGTCAGCAGTGGTTCGATCGTCGTCGATGAGACGCGGGCGCGCGGAGGAAAGAAGTCCCTGCACGCGCGCGCGCAGGCTGCGGCTGGTACCAATGCCATGATCTCGATCGGCAGTCCGGCTCCCCCGGCCGCCGACAGCTCGTACTTCGTGCGGACTTTCATGTACTACGCGGCGCCGCCCTTAGTCGAAAACGTCCACATGCTCAGGGTCGACGGCACCATTCCTGGCAGCAACGCGCGGGTGCGTGTCTCGATTGGCGGCACGGCCGACCCCAAGGGCATGCCGTCGGCGCCAGGATTCAAGGTGCAGCCGTCGGCCATCTATAGCTCGGACATCCCGACTGCGGATCACAAGGGCTTCCGCAATCTGGCCAGTTCGCCGCTGTCCTTCGATCGCTGGGTGTGCTGGGAGTTTCAGGTCGATGGCGCAAAGGGTGAGTGGCGCTTGTGGCTCGACGGCGTCGAGGAGTTCACCATCAAATGGAACAAAGACCCGAACGCGGCCTGGCGCGTGCCGCAGATCTCACAGCTGAGTCTTGGGATCTCGCACGCGCATCTCGAGCAGGCCCCGATTGAGATCTGGTTCGACGACCTCGTGATCGGGACGCAGCGCGTCGGCTGCGGATCCTAGAGGCGACAGAGGTGCGGCGCCGCTCGTCGGCGCCAGTCCTCCCGGCCAGACCCCCAGCGAACCGCCACCGGATCAGTCCCAGCCCCGACGCGAACCCACCAGCGACGGACGCACGGGCTGGCGGCGACAGCGGCAGTCGACCACGTCAACTGCTTGTTTCATGCCGGCTACCACACCTGCCTCGCGTGGGAACTGCTGATAGTTTCTCACTCCGGACAACACGAGAACGCGACCGCTCGACACCAACCGCACTGCTTGCAACGACAGCGAAGGAAGGCGTGGCCGAGAATTCCGCATTTCAAGAACGCTTCAAGATACGTTTCACAATGCACCTCCTTGCTTGGACGTGTTTTCTGGGGCCCTGGAACAAGAAAACCCTATGACGATTCCGGCTGCGGCGGGAGCGCTTTCGCGGCCGAGGTCCCGACCACGCGCCAGATTACCGGCTTGCGCGGTCCGCGTGGTTCGGGTCGATCAACTTCGAGCTCGGTTACTGCACGCGTGTGCCAAAGGAGGCGAAGCCGCAGAACCCGTCGAGGGACGTCGATGGTATTGATGCCGATCTCCTGCAGCAACAGGCGGAGGAGCATCTTGCGATCCCGGTTTGTGGTCGTCTGTGCGCGCCAGAGCTTCGGCACATCCTGCGCCAGAGCAACGATGCGTTGCCTGTCTACGTCCGTGAGATCGAGACGCGTCTGTGCGCGCGCTTGCTCGAACTCGCGCCCCAGCTTTTCGAGTTCCAACAGCCTCTCATTCCATCGCGCCTCCAGTGTCCTGCGACCACTCGGTTCTCGGGATCGCATGCGTCGTATTGTCGCTCGGCCCGTCGCGCCTCGTAACGTGCCCGCTCGAGCCGCAGCTTCCACTGTTGATCGAGTGCAGCGTCCTCCTGTTCGACGAGCGCCACGACATTCGTCGCGGCGTCCAGGTTCTCCGTGGTCAGCACGCTCAGCACGAATTCAACGACAGGCTCCTCGGCAATTCTGGATACCGTCGAGAGGCATTGTCGACCGAGGTCAGTCATCCCTCGACTGCAAAAGTAGAACGGATAGCGGCCATTCTGGCCGGTGTATCCAACGCTGAGACGGCCGCCGCAACGACCGCACAACAGCAGTCCTTGGAGCAATGCCGCACCTTCTCGCGCCGCTCCTCGCGCTTGCCCCCCTGGTCGATGGGGCCCGTTCTCCTGCAGTCGCTTCTGATTTGCCAAGAACTCCTCCCAGCTGATGTATCCCTGGTGCGTTCCGTGTTTGATCACCGCCATTCCGACATCGGCAGTAGGCGAGTATGGCGGCGGTGCTGTCCTTCCAGCAGCCTGGTCTCGGTCCGCCATCGACCCCACACGTAGGTACCGGCATGTATCGGGCACTGCAAGACTTCCTTGACCCGACCACGTGTCATCCGTTTCCACTTGATCTGGTATCCGCAGCGCGCCGGAAACAACAGCTTCTGCTCACGAAAGTAGCGCGCCACCTCCGTGCATGAAGCCGCAGTCCGGTTGCGCTCGAATAGCAGCGCCACCGCACGTCGGACCTCCTCGTCTGGATCCATCACCAGACGGCTGCCGTCCCAGACGTAACCGACCGGCTGCTTCATTCGCAGTTCAGCCTTTTGCGCCAGATGCCGACGACCTCCTTCCATGCGCTGGCGAAGCCAGACGAGCTCGAAGTCCGCCATTGTCCCCTTCATTCCGAGCAACAACCGGTCGTTCGGATCACGTGGGTCATAGATCGACTGCTCATCGACCAGCAGCGTGCGGGTAAGCGCGGCCACCTCGATCAGACGATGCCAGTCGGCCGACGATCGTGCCAGGCGCGAGGCATCCAAGCTGAAGATCGCGCCGACCCGCCCCAAGCTGACTTCCGTCGCCAGCCGCTGGAATCCCTCGCGGTTGTCCGAGTACCTGCCCGAGCGACCCAGGTCATCGGTGATCAATTTTACTTGTGCAGGTGTCCATCCCAGACCCTCGGCCGCGCCGGTCAGTTCCATCTGCCGCTCCGTACTCGTGTGATGCTTGAAGACCTGGGCAGCGGTCGATTGACGTGCGTAGACGAACGCGTTTCTCTGCTTGTGCTCGGGGCGCAACTTCTCAACGCCGGTCATGGCCGGCCTCCTCTTCGTCCTGTGCGGCCCCGGGTCGTACCTGTCGCAACTGGGGTGGGATCTTGGACCTGGCTCAGGGCATCCAGGTATCGGACGTTGCTTTGGGCCGAGATCTCTCGATAACGGAACAGCAGCGTTACGCTCTTTAGGGCACCCACGCCATCACATCCGCGCCCTGCCGGCGCACCCGCCGGCGCACCCGAAACTCTTCCGGGTTGTTGATCACCGTCTCCACACGGAGCACGTTGCCCCTGTCGTACATCTTGATCCAGCACGCAGACCAGTCCTTCCGTGACCTCGGCCCGCTCGGCGATCTTGCGAGCCATGTCGTCCTTCCTGGTCTGCTGACCCAGATATTCATAGGGACGGCCGACTTTCGCGCACAGGCTCTGCGCGTGGCGCTTGAGCCGCTCCGCCTGTTCCAGCAGAAACGGCTTGAGAC
>JANPCZ010000166.1:0-38099 GCA_031431215.1 Myxococcales bacterium | reverse complement strand
CTCTTTGGTTCACACGGCCGCCCGGTTTTGAGGACATGGACCACGCCAGCTTCGTCGATCTCGTGCAACGCCGTCTTGGCGAAGTCGAGCCGCCGCCGCCCAGGAGCGTGCCCGCACGGGCGTGAGCGTGAGCGTGAGCGTCACCGTCGCTTCGCTCCGTTTTAGGTGCCCAGGTCCGCCGGAATCGCTGCCCAGATCACGCCGGAACGAGCGCCCAGATGCGCCGGAATACGCTGCTATATCGCGGACGCTGGCGCCTTGGGACAGGGTGCCGAGAGTGTTTCAACCGTGGAATTCTCCACATTACCTCCTGCCGAGGCACCGCAAACGGCAGGGACGTTGCGGGTTGCGAGAAGGCGCCTGGAGTGCGGGCCGCCTGACTACGTTGCCACATCGACCCGCATCGAACTTGCATTGGAGCCGTCGCCAGAGATGGCGCCGTTTTTGGATTTGGCGGAATGGACCAACACTCTCGACGGGAGACGTTGGTTCAGACCCATTGTGCGGGAGCCCAGGTTCCCGGCATCGGACGCCTCCTCGGTGATACTGGGGATTTGTTCTACGAGGGGAAACTCCGGCGCCGATTCGGCAGAAAGGGATTGGGCCCTCGATACCTGTGGCTACTACAACGGGGCCCCCGCTGGCACGCGCAAGCTTGTGCTACAGGCGCATCTGGTCGGCGTGATGACGTGTCCGCTTCCGGTCGAGTTGGTCGTGGACGTCGACTGTAGCCCCGCCCCTTCCCATTCTTCGGTGGGAGACTCCTAGCGCAACCTGATCGCCGCCAGTCGTTAGTCCGCGCCTCCGCGTGCGCGCAACTCGGCGCGGAGGCCGGCGGACGCCACGCGTTCGGCCAGCGCGCCGGTGATGAGCGCGCGCGCAGCCTCGCCCGATCCGGCGACGTCGATGTTGAGCGCACGCCCGATCTCCTGCATGAGGCGACGGCCGGTGCGATAGGCCCGGCTGCGTCCAGCGCCTTGTGGTTGCAGGAGGCCGGCCGCAACCCCGCTGGTCAGATCAGAGGCCGCGCTGGCCTGGCTGACATCGGTCAGCGATCGATAGTATCGGGACGTCACCTCGCGGTCGAAGAACGCGTCCCAGACCGCGTTGGCCAACCGCGCGGGCAACCCGTCGCGTGCCAGCACGTCTTCGACGGCGGTCCAGATGCCACGCTGCACCTGTTCTCGAAGGTCGAGCGCGCGCACCTGGCGCACCTGAGCCCGCAGGTGAGCCACCATGAACGGCGTCACGTCGGCGCCGTCGTCGAAGGTTGCCCCCAGGCAACGGAAGCTCCCGTAGTAGTCGGGCAGGTGGCGTCCCCAATACTCCTCCAGCGACGTCAGCTCGGGTAGCTTGAAGCCTCCGCGCAGCATAGCCAGCGACGCGGTCACGCGGGCAGTTCGACCGTTTCCGTCGCTGAACGGGTGAATGGCCGCGGTCGCGACGTGGATCCAGGATGCCAACTCGGCCGGATGGCGAGTCTCACGCTCGGCGCTGCGGCAGATCTTGGCCACCAGACCGGCGACTCGCGCTGCCGGGGCCGGAGCGAACACGCTGGCGCCGGTGGAGCGGTCGGCAAGCCGGGTGGGACCGGTGCGAAACCGTCCGGCGGCCAGATCGAATCGTCCGGCCAGAACGCGGTCGTGGATCGACATGAGGACTTCGGGCGTCCAGCGGAACCCGGGATCGTCGGCGCGCCGCAGGGCCAGGCCCATGGCTTCCCGGTAGCCGCGCACGAGATCCATGTCGGCTTCGCTGACCTTGCGCGGGCGTTCCCCTGCCAGGATCAGCCGCACCTCGGCGACCGTCACGGGAATTCCTTCCATCGAGGTGGACGCAGCGACCGACTCGGTTTCGAGGTCCCGCCGCAGCCGTCCGGCCCAGGTCCGCGGCAGCACGCCCCGGCGGTCGAGCAGGTCTCGCCACTGGTCCAGCTCGGCTACAAGCGGCTTCAGGGTCCGCGCCCGGTAAGGGAACATCGTCTAAGCGTCTAATCGTTTAGACGATTAGTCAAATAGAGAGGCGCGGTGCGCCAAGGCGCGGCGGGCCCGGCCGGGGTCGTGGGCGGTGGTCCACTTAAGCGTCCTGATCCTTGACTCGACATAACTTATCCATCATGTTTATCCACATGAAGGCGGTGCAGTTCACGATCGACGAGGAGCTCCTGCATCGCATCGACAATCACCCCGCAACGAAGGAGCGAGGACGGTCAGCCTTCCTTCGCGAGGCGGCCACTGAGTTTCTGCGGCGGACGAGAGCCAAGGACATTGGCGACGCCTACCGGGCGGGCTACGGAAAGTTCCCCCCAACGGCCGATGAGTTCTTCGTGTCGGCCGAGGCGCAGGCGTGGCCGGACAAGTAACGCGCGGCGAAGTGTGGCTGCACCGCTTCGCGCCGCCGGACAAGCGCCGACCGGTGGTTGTCATCAGCCGACAGGACGCCATCAACCTGATCTCGACCGTGTTGGTCGCTCCCGTCACGTCGACGGTCAGGGGCCTCCCCAGCGAGGTTCCCCTTGACGTCGCCGATGGAATGAAGAGCCCGTGCGCGGTCAATCTCGACCACGTTCACGCCGTCCGAAAGGCCGATCTTTCCCGATGCGTGGCGACACTTGGTCCCGGCAGGATGACCGCGATCTGTCGCGCGATGTCCGTGGCGATCGGTTGTTCCTAGATCACCTACTTCTTCAGTCGGTGGCGGTAGCTCGGGCCGTCGATGTCGAGACGGATAGCGTTCATGGCGACGCAGTCGAGGATGGCCATGGCCACCGCCAGCAAGTGGCGACCCTTGGTGGCGCCAGCACCCCCGCCGCAGGTAACCCCCGCGCCCCTCAGGCCCGCCACGCATAGATCCAGATACATCTTTGGGCTCAGCTTCTGCGTCGCACATTTTCGGTCACGGATCCCGCCAGCATCGCGCGCCACTTGCGTTCCCTCGGCGAGCCGGCCGACGCGCCGTCGCTGTCGTCCGCCCGCGCGCCGCCCTACCGGACGAGCCCGGTGCCCCGCCGCCACCTCAGGTTCCTTACCACCACTCGCGATCGAGATCGGTCAACGCCCGCCGCCTTTCGCTGCAGGCCCGCTGCGTTCCTCCGGTCCGGTCGACTGGGCGCAGAGCTCGTAGTAGAAACAATGGGGTGCGAGCGGGTCCGACGGGTGAATCACTCCCGGAAGGAAAAGACATGATGAAGTCGCGTTTGGCTCTGTTTCTCGTTCTCGTCAACGCCTGCGGCAGCTCAGGCAGCGGCAACGGTGGCGGAGGTGGTGGAGAGGCAGGAGGTTCAGGCGGCAGTTCGCCTGGGGCCGGAACCGGCGGCTCCGGGGGCAACGCGAATATGGGTGGCGCTCGCATGAACCCGGGGGGCGCCGGCAACGGAGGCGCCGGTGGAGTGCCTACGACCGGGGGGGCAGGTGGCGGTCGGGGCGGCGGCGCGGGAGGCGCGTCGATGGGTGGCGCGGCGGGCGCGGGGGCCAGGGATGGGGCGGCGGGAGAGAGCGGCGATGCCGCGCGGGACGGCGCAAGTCCTGGCGATGCCCCTCCTGCGGCAACCGGATCGGCTTTCGTTTACGTCGGTGGCAACAACGAGATTCGGGTCTATACGCTGGACCTTGCGACTGGCGCGCTCGCCCAGCGGTCCACGGTTGCGGCGGGCGGTGGCTACATGGCGTGGGATCCCACCAAGAAGTTCATGTACGCGGGCTCAGCGGGCTTGACGGCCTTCGCCATCGACGCTGCGACTGGCGCGCTGACCCGCATCAACACCATGGCGGTGACCATGGGCGGAACGATGCCCTCGGGCGTCACGCACGTGTCCGTGCACCCGAGCGGCAAGTGGGTATTCACCGCCTTCTTCGGCAGTGGGAATGCGGCGTCGACTGCGGTCAGCGCGAACGGCGGGGTCGGCGCCACCGTCGATATTCAGCGGCCAGGCCCCGAGGCCCACTCGATCTGGTCGGACGCGACAGGGCAATACGCCTTCGTCCCGTGTCGCAGCGGCAACATCGTTGCGCAGTACCTCGTAGATGCGAACACCGGTGTCCTGACGCCCAACACACCGCCCACGGTCCGAGCCGAGGCTGCCGGGGCCGGGCCGCGGCATCTGGCGTTTCACCCCACCCAGAAGTGGGCCTACGTACTCAATGAACAGGACGGCACCACGACCTCGTACGCGTTCGATGCCGCCACCGGAAGACTGAGCGGCCCCAACACCGTGCGAAACACCCCGATGGGCGTCGCGGAAGGTGCGAGCGCTCACATCGTCGTGCACCCGACCGGGAAGTTCGTCTATGCCTCGAACCGCACAAACAACAGCATCGTGGTGTTCACGGTGGACCAGGGCACCGGGCGCCTCACGCCGGTTCAGTACGAGACCGGCGATGGGATGATCCGCACGCCGCGCAACTTCACTCTCGATCCGTTGGGGCGATACGCCGTTGTTGCCAGCCAGATGACCGGCACCGTGCTCGTCCTTCGCATCAACCCGGACGATGGCAAGCTGACCAGAGTCGGCGCGCCCGTTCCTGGCCCATCTTCTGCGCAGTTCGTCGGCGTGATCACCTTGCCGTGACGGCAACGGCGTGTGCTCCTCGGCGAGGATTCGGCGACCCGAGGTTCTGCACCGGTGGCCTCGCGAATTTGACCTGAAAGTCCGAGCCTGTTGTCTCAGGGGCCCTACTCGGTCCAGGGCTGAACGCCCACCTTCTTCGCCCAGGCATCCCACTTCGCGGTCAGCTCTTCACGCCCTCGTGCTCCCAGTAGAGGGCGTCGCGGCTGACGGGGCGATTGTCGAATGCGGGCAGAAGGCTCTTGCCCTCAAGCGGGATCAGGCCCTGCGATCAGCAGTCGCTCGGTCTCGGTCGTCGAGTTCTCATTCGACAATCTTCGCCGGAAGATCCATGGGCTGCGCGTAGGACGCGGGTTTTTGGGTGATGATGCGAATGTTTTTGAAATTCCCTAGCACGTCTGGCTGCTCGGCTTTGGCGCCCAGCGAGTGGATCTTGAGAGCGATATATCCCTTGGCGTACTTGCCGTGAACGAGGTGGGTTACGGGCACGTCATTGATCCATACTTTGATGTCCTTGCCGATGGCCTCGATCCGAAACCGATTCCATTCCCCCAGCTTGAACGCCTCCTGTGCGCGCGTATCCTTTTCCAAAGAGTAGTACCACAGCCAGTCGGGGCCGAAGTCGTCGAAGATGCCGCCCGTCCACTTCCGCGGCGTGGGGTCAATCTTCACCTGGTACCCGTTCAAACTCGATCGGTCGACCTTTCCTGTTTTGATCTTTCTCTCGCTCTCGGGAACGTCAACGGCGCGGAGGATGATTCCGGTGTTGAACGCGCCTTCTATCTTGATATCTGTCTCCAAGATGAAGTCGCCATACTTGGCCGCCGTCTGGACGAAGGTGTGCTCCGTAGTTTTGGTGGTCTGATTGCAGATGATTGCACCGTCTTTAACCCAGGCTTTTCCGGTCGGATCTCCTTTGATTTTCCAGCCGGTCAGGTCCTTGCCGTTGAAGAGCGACACCCACGGCGTCGCTCGTTCGGCCTGGACCGAGCCTGCTGCGGACGAAAGCGCGGCGCAAAAGCCGCCAAGGATGGTCAACAAACGAATCGATTTCATGGTTCTCTCCCTTGCTGTTGAGGGGGCGGCGTCAATTCGGCTGTGGCCGCGCGTTCTTGCTCTTTTTACGGCACAAGCTGCTTCGCCATGGCCTTGATCAGGCGTGGCAGGTCGTAAGGGAAGCGGGCGGTTATCAGGTTGCCATCGACGACGCAGGGTTCGTCCAGAACGCTGGCGCCGGCATTCTCAAGGTCGATCTGGATGTTCCACACCGCGGTGGCGCGCTTGCCCTTGAGGATCTTGGCGCTGACCATGACCCACTGGCCATGACAGATAGCGCATGTGGGTTTGCCTGCTTCGTGCATGGCGCGCACGAAGTCGAGCGCGTGCCGGTCCATGCGCAGCGCATCGGGGTTCCAGCAGCCGCCCGGCAGGAGGACGGCATCGTAGTCTGCCGCCTTTGCCTGGTCCGTGTAGCGGTCAATTGTCAGCCAGCCGGCATTCTCCATGAGGCGGATGGCCAGGACGTGGGTGGTGCATTGCGGCGGGAAGCGCAGGCCGAGCGTGGGGTGAAACTCGCCGATGCGCGGCGAGACTACATGGACCGTCGCCCCATGTTCCGTGAGCCAGCGCTGGGCACCGAGGATTTCCACTTCCTCGACACCGTTGGTGCAGCAGATGGCGATGCGCTTGCCTTTGAGCAGGTTGGGGTCTGACGGCGGGTCGAACAGGAAGGCCCTGAGTTCCCGATTGAGGTCGCCATCGGCGGTAACCAGGAGTTCGGTGGAGATTGTTGGGACCGGCGACGGAGACATCAGCTGCTGCATGCGGTTGATGGCTGGTGCCTGTGGAGATGCGCTCATCGGTACGCTCCCTGAATGAGATTGGTTGTAGCAAGAAAGCAAAACAGTGCTCGCGCAGGGCAGTCTGCGCCGACGGCCTCGGCGGTGACATGGGTGGCGGCGGCGTGGCTATCGACTGTCTTCGGTGTTCCGGCGCAGGCGCCCGCGGAAAGGCGGGCGCCGATTGTCTCAGGCAGCATGAGTTTCTGAATATCGCTTTCACCCGCGGATTGGAAGGCCGAACGGGGGGCGCGCGAGGTGAGGACCGCGAACGCACGTGCTGAGACAAGACCTGTCTGTGGCCCTGCGCACGACCGCGGCCTGTTCGGACTCGGGTCCTCCGACTGCGCCGGGGCCGGCGCTGTTTGCAGGCCCGGGGAAAGAGGTAGTGTTCTGGAAATCAAGGCGGCGCTCGCGGAGGCGCGGTGCGCGACGGCGACTGGAAACTCATCGAATGGTATGAGGGCAGCGTCGAGCTTTATGACCTGGCCAATGACCTCGCGGAAAAACACAACCTCGCGGCGGAGAACCCCGCGAACGTCAAGGGCCTTCGGGCCAAGCTTGAGGCGTGGCGCAAACAAGTCGATGCCGTCATGCCTACTCCGAATCCGGGCTTTTTGCCTGGAAACAAAACCAAACGCCAAACCCCACCGTGAGACGGCAAAAAAGCAGCACGGGGCAGCGTAATAAGGGGAGGAGTTGCGCTATCTACTATCGCCCCATGAAAACGATCGTCCTTCTATCCCTGCTGTTCGCGCGGGTCGCAGTGGCCGCCCCCCCGAAGAAGCCCCCCAACATCGTGTTCATCTTCTCGGACGACCACGCCCAGCAGGCCATCAGTGCTTACGGGTCGAAGGTGAACAAGACACCGAATATCGATCGCATCGGCAAGGAGGGGGCGCGGTTCGCCAACAGCTTCGTCACCAACTCGCTGTGCACGCCCAGCCGCGGGGCAATTCTGACCGGCAAGTTCGGACATCTGACGGGCGTGCGCTTCCTGTCGGACACGCTGAAGCCGGGGACTGTCACCTTCGCGAAGCTGATGCACGACGCCGGGTACCAGACCGCGGTCGTCGGCAAGTGGCACCTGAAGACCAACCCCGAGGCCTTCGACTACTTCGAGGTGCTGCGCGATCAGGGGCAGTACTACAACCCGGACTTCATCACGGCGGCCGGCACGCACCAGGAACACGGCTACACGACCGAGCTGATCGGTAAGAAGATCATCGACTGGATCGGCAAGCGCGATCCGAACAAGCCGTTTTTGGCGATGATGCACCACAAGGCGCCGCACCGGAGCTGGGAGCCCGGGCCTAACGAGCTAGGGATGTACGCCGGCACGAAGTTCCCGGAGCCGGCCACGTTGTTCGATGATTACGCGGGGCGGGCCTCGCCGGCGCACAACCAGAAGATGGAGATCGGGCGCGACATGACGCTCACCACGGATCTGAAGATCGGGCCCGACGGCAAGGCGAACCCCAACAAGCGCCTGGACGACGAGCAGCGGAAACTCTGGAACGAGGTGTACGACAAGCGCGCGGCCGAGTTCGCGTCGAAGAACCTGACCGGCAAAGCCCTGACGAGCTGGAAGTACCAGGAGTACATGAAGGACTACCTTCGCTGCGTGGCCGCGGTCGACAAGAGCGTCGGACAGTTGCTGGCGTACCTGGACAGGGAGGGGTTGGCCAAGGACACGGTCGTCGTCTATGGCTCGGACCAGGGTTTCTACCTGGGCGAGCACGGCTGGTTCGACAAGCGTTGGATCTACGAGGAGTCGCTGCGCACGCCGCTGCTGGTGCGCTGGCCGGGCGTGACCAAACCGAACACCGTCATCAACGAGATGGTACAGAACCTGGACTACGCGCAGACTTTCCTGGACATAAGCGGGGTCCCGGCGGCGGCGGACATGCAGGGAAAGAGCCTGGTCCCGCTTTTGCGGGGCCAACACCCAAAGGACTGGCGCAAGGCGGTGTACTACCACTACTACGACCAGGGACACGAGGTGGCGGTGCAGTACGGTATGCGCACCGACCGCTTCACGCTGGTCCACTACCCAAAGACCAGCGAGTGGGAGCTGTTTGACCTGCAGAAGGACCCGCGTCAGATGAAGAGTGTCTACGATGACGCTAAGTACGGGAAGCAGCTCGTGGGGTTGAAGGATGAGCTGACGCGCCTGCGAGAGCAGTACAAGGACAACGAGTGAAGCGGCATGCCTGCCGGTCGGCTCCCGGACACCTCAGGCTCGGGGGCACCGTCAGGGTGCACCCCGATGAGCGGGCGTCAGCCCCAGGCGGCGACGTCGAGGTTGGCGAAGATGGGCGCCCCTGCTTCCAGCGCGCTGACCTCGTGCTCGCGCAGATCCTCGTTGACCAGTTGATCGCGCAGGCTGCGGAAGTTGGCGAAGTGCTGCTTGAAGCGCTTGGCGGCGTAGGGCGGCGTGGTGCCGGTGGTCATGATGAAGGCCCAGTCGCTCGACTGCAGCAGCAGCAACTCGCGGCCGGCCTGGCGCAGCGCCCGTTCGTGCAGGCCGCCGCGGCCACCGAAGCGGTGAACCAGCGCCGTCATCTCGCGCTCGCACCAATGCTGGTAGCGGTAGATCCAGGCGTTCTGGCCTGACAGCCACACCTTGTTGGTGCTGTCGACGCCCCAGGTCGACGGATTGGGGCGCTGCACTTGCAGACTGTGGCCGTGGCGGTCCAGGTATTCAGACGGGGTGATGGTCTCGACGTCGGGATCCGCGGCGGCGGCACGCAGGGCTGCCTCCAGAAACCATGGCCCTTCGTACCACCAGTGCCCGAACAACTCGGCGTCGTAGGGCGACACGATGAGCGGCGGGATGGCGCCGCGGTCGGCGCTGCGCAGGGCGCGCAACTGGTGCTTGCGGTTGAAGATGAAGTTCCAGCCGTGCTCGCGCGCCTTGCCCTCGGCGATGTCGGGTGCGTAGAGCTGCTTCTCGTGCAAGGGCACGCGGCCAGTCACACGGTGGTACTTGAGGCCGACGCCGCGGCGGACGCCGTCCTGGTGCAAGTACGGACGGATGTAGTCGTAGCCCGCGTCCCAGCCGATGTCCCGGTAAAACTCCCGGTACACGGCATCGCCCGGGTAGCCCTCGTCTGCGCTCCACACCTGGCGGCCGGTCTCCTGATCGCGCGCGAACACCGCTGGCCCGGCGGGCGTGCGAATCGGCGCGAACACGCCGCGCGCTGGCGCTGGGCGTCCGTACTGGACGCCGAGGCCGTCCATGAACACGTAGTCGACCCCCTCCTGACCCAGGATCTGATCCATGTCGTGGTCGTAGCCGCATTCGGCCAGCCACATGCCACGCGGGCGTCGGCCGAAGCTGCGGCTGTACGCATTCACGCCGGCTCGGATCTGCGCGCGTCGCGCCGGGGCGCCCGACATCAGCGGCAGGAAGCCGTGGGTGGCGTTGCAGGTCAGCACCTCGACGAAGCCCGCGTTCTGCAACTCGCGGAGCGGCGCCAGCACGTCACCGCGCCAGGTGGCCAGGCACTTCTCGATGAAACCCAGGCGATCCAGGTAGTGGCGCGCCACCCGGCCCAGTTCCGTGTCTGCGGCGTTGCCGCGCACCTCGCTCTCGCACAACGCGGTCAGCTTTTCCAGATAGCGCCGGTAGCGAAAGCGCAGGAGCGCGTCGTCCAGCATCGCGGCCAGCGGCGGAGTCACCGACAGCGAGATTCGGTACGGCACCTTGTCGTCCCGCAGGCGCAGCAGCGATGCGAAGATCGGTACGTAGGTCTCGGTGATGGCCTCGAACAGCCAGTCTTCCTCGAGAAAATCATCGTGTTCGGGATGGCGCACGAACGGCAGGTGCGCGTGCAGCATCAAGCACAGGTAGCCTCCGTCGGGCGTCATGGCGTTGGCATCCCTTCCGGCCGTCGCACGAACAACGCCGCCGAATGCGGCCAGGTCTCCATGTTGCCGCCGATGGTGCCGTCAAAGCGCCGCGCCCCATGCACCAGGCGTGGCTGCTCCGGGAATGCCTCGTCCCAGATCGTGGCGGGCGCCTGGTCGGCGAACAGGCCCAGGGCGAGCGCACGTTCGAGCCACGCCGGCATCGTCTCGTCGGGGCCGGCCGGTGATTCGCGTGGGGTCAGTACGGCGTTCGACATCGCAGCGATGCCGCCGTCGGGGCGACGCAGGATGGCCCGGTAGGCATGCTCGGGCTCGGAAGCAAACCAGAAGTCGCCGATGGCGGCGCGATCGGCGCTGACCTCGAACAGCAGCCCCGACGGGCGCTCTTCCAGGAACAGCGTCAGCGGCGCCGGCGCGCTGGATTCCCAGTACGAGAACATGGTGCGCGGCGCTTGCACCATCAGACGCAAGGTGTCCGCGCCTAGCGCGGGCGCCAGCGCGGGGCCCCAGTCGGCCGGCTGTGATGCGACGCCATCTTCCTGTGACGGCAGTGGCCGACGCCGCGGCGGGGCGGACAGCAGCTCCCGGTAAAGACCATCGTAGCTGGCGGCGCTCTGGCGCCAGTCGAAGTTGGCCCGCAGCGCATTGTCGCGCAGGCGCGCCCAGCGGGTCCGGCTCTTGAACGCCTCGAGCGCGCGCCGCACGCCCGCGACCAGGGCAGTCGGCGTCGGCTCGTGGAACAGGAAGCCGGTTTCACCGTCGCGCACGGTGTCGCGCAGACCGCCGACCGCGTGCACGACCGGGATGGCGCCGTAGCGAAGGCCGTAGAGCTGCACCAGACCGCAAGGCTCGCTGCGCGACGGCACCACCAGCAGGTCGACGCCGGCATAGATGTGGCGGGCAAGCTGCGGGTCGAAGCGGAAGGCGGCGCGAAAACGGTCGGGGTATTCGCGCTCGCGGTAGGACAGCGCCGCTTCCAGTCCCCGATCGCCGCTGCCCAGCACCACGACCTTGGCGCCCATGTCGAGGATCTCGGGCAGCGCATCGATCAGCAGGTCGACGCCCTTCTCGCGGGTCACGCGACCGACGAATCCGATCAGCGGATCCGCGCCAGCGCCGTGCAGGCCGGTCTCCTTGCGCAGGCCCGCCTTGGTCTTGCTGCGCCCAGAGGGATCGTCGGCGGAGAACGGCGCGGCCAGCGCTGCGTCGCGCTCGGGATCCCACGACACGCCATCGATGCCATTCAGGATGCCGCGGAAATCGTGTCCACGCTCGCGCAGCGGCCCGTCGAGGCCCATGCCGCGCGCCGGATCGAGGATCTCGTTGGCGTAGGTCGGGCTCACGGTGGTCACGCGGTCGGCCGACAGGATGCCGGCCTTGAGCGAGTTGCCCTTGCCGAAGTGTTCGCCCCACTTCGGGTGCCAGAGCTCGCGTGGCAGCCCCAGCGTCTCGAGGGCCCCGCGATCGAAGTCGCCCTGGAATTGCAGGTTGTGGATCGTGAGCACCGTGCGCGTGGCCGCGAGCCGTTCCGGACGCTGGTCGGAAAACTGCAACAGCGCTGGCAGAAGAGCCGTGTGCCAGTCATGGCAATGGATGATGGCAGGCGCCGGGTCGAGGGCGTCGGCAAGCGCGCGCGCGCCCAGCTGCAGGACACCGTAGCGGACGGCATTGTCGGCATAGAAGCCACCGCCTTCGCCGTAGACGCCGTCCCGGTCGAACAAGGGCGCACACTCGATGAGGTACGTGGGCACCCCGCCAGGGGGATCTTCGGCCTGCCGAACCAGCACACGGTACTTGCCATGCGCCCCCACGTCGGCTGTGCACAGCGGCGGGCCCAGGCGCTGCTTGTGCAGCCGCGAATAGTTGGGCAAGCACAGCCGCACGTCCCAGCCCAGGCTGCGCAGCACCGCGGGCAGCGAGCCGGCCACGTCGGCGAGGCCACCGGTCGACGCCCAGGGCAGCGACTCGGATGCGACCCACAGAACCACGGGCGCGGTCACGCCGGCTCCGTTTCCGGGAGGCCGGCGGGTTCCGCCGGGAAGATCTGCTGATCCTGTATCGCCTTGTGCGGGGTTCGCGACTCCGCGTCCGGCAGCCGCGGCGTGTTCGCCGCGAATCCCAGCCGCTCCGCCAGCGTCCGCAGGGCGGGCGGCGGCTGCTGCTTTGCCTCGTCGTGGGCGGCCAGGAGTTGCCATAGTTGCTCTTCGATGAAGGGGGTGTGTGGCGTGCGCCGTGGCAGCCCAGCCTTTTCTACCAGCTTGGTCACCAGCGCCAAAGCCTCGTCGCTCGCGGTCGTGACGGTGAGCTGCCCGACCAGAGCGGCCGCCAGGCGCGCGAACGAGTCCTCCAGTTCGGGACTTTGCCCCTGCACCGCAGGCGGCGCCAGCGCCAGGGCGGCCCGGCACGCTGCGGCGCTGGGCCGGCCAGCGGCCAGGCGCGCGAGGGCCGCCAGCACGATCGGCTCGCGCAGGTCGGCGGGTAGATCGCCGAGCGTGACCCGCTCGCCGTTCGACGACAGCGTCGGATCCAGATCGCCGTCGTGCCGGATGGTGAACGCCAGCGACTGGCGCTCGCCGGTGCGGCGGGTTGTGACGTCGAGGCGCCCGCTTATCAGGCCCCCTGGTGCGCCGTCATCGCCTGTGCCCCCGGGGCGGGCGCCATCGGAGGGGGCGCGCAACTCGAAGCCGGGCGTGTGCAGCCGGGCCGCCGGCGCCTCGAGATGAGTGAATGCGAAGTGCGCCGCGGCCCGCGCGGGAGTCATGCGATCGCGCCCGACCACACCAAACACCTCGCTGCCGTTGCCGGGCTGGGGGCGGTTGCTACGCGCGGAAGCCAGCAGGTCCTCGAACGCCGCCACTGGTGGGCGGCCGCCGAGGCGCTGCCACAGATCGATCACGTGCGCCGCCTGGCGCAGGATGAGCATGCTCTCGACGCCCGCGATGTCGTCGAAGAACCAGCCGCAACTTGCGTACATGAGCAGAGCCGCGCGCTGCATCTCCATCAACAACAGCACCCGGGCGCGTGCGGCATCGCCGCCCGCCGTGAGCGCCGGCGTTGCGAATTCGGCCAGCAGATCGTGGCGGACCGCGGGCGCATCGTCGATGACGGAGCCGTACGCGTCGCGCGCGCCCCACGGATCGACCAGCCACTGGCAGGCGGCATCCTCGAAGAAAGCCCCGGCGCCGTCGCTCAATAGATCGAGCGCCTCACGCAGTGGTCCGCGCCATTGCTGGCTGGGAAACTCGGCCGAATTCATGGCGCAACCGCAGTGCCGTCGCCAGCGGCCAAGGCCGTGGGCGCAGCTCCACGCCGTGCCCTCACCGTCGGGCCCCTTGGCGAGTTCGGCTTCCCAGACGGCGGGATGCTCGCGCAGGTACGCCGCCAGGTTGGTCACGGTGATCGCGTCCTTGCCGGCCTCGACCGCGGTCGCGTAGGCCAAGGTCAGATCGGCGAACTTCTTGTGATGGCCGTAGAGCTCGCCGTCGGAGGCCGCCAGCACCAGGCGCGGCGCCGCGGCGCCCGAGTTTGGACGACCCGGGGATCCGGCCGCGGCTCGGGCCGCCGCAAGGAAGGCAGCCGCGTCGGCCGCCGCGGTACCGAACGCCAGCTCGCGCGATAGCGGGCCGTTGAACACGCACAAAGAGATGGTCCGGTTGTTTTCGTCGCCAAGCCGGAAAAGATACGGCCGGCCGGTGTCGAGGCTGTCGCGGGTCACGCTCTGCCACGGTCCGCCGGGTGCCCGCACCGCCGCTATCTGCTCGGGCGCTACGATCGTGAACTTGACGCCGGCGTCGGCCAGCGCGCGCAAGGTGGGCGGATCGACCGCCGTCTCGGGCAGCCACATCCCGTCGGCGGCGCGGCCGAAGTGACGCGCGAAATCGGCAAGCCCCCACAGGATCTGCGTGCGCCTATCGGCCGGCGAGCACAGTGGTGTTATCGGGTGGCCCCACACCTGCGCGATGGCGCCACCGGCGCCCAGGCGGCGATGCTGTTCGGCGTCGCCAGCGCGAACCCGCGCCATGGTTTGCGGATCGTGGCGGTCGATCCAGCGGGCTAGCGTTGGGCCGAAGTTGAACGATAGCCGCTGGTAGTTGTTGACCATGGCCGCGATGCGGTCGCTGGCACCGTACAGCCGGGCATACGCATTGGCGCGGTAGCACTCGGCGTGGATGCGCGCGTTCCAGTTGTGAAACGGCGCCGCCCCCGGTTCACGTGGCACCTCATCGGTCCACGGGTTCTCGCGCGGGGGCTGGTAGAAGTGCGCGTGTACCACCAGCGCGATGTCGGGGCGCGAAGGCATCGCGGTTCTAGAAGTCGCGGATGCGGGTCATGAGCGAATCGCGCACCTTGGCCACCACGGTGATGCCACCATCGCTGACGGTATGGCGAAGGGCGTCGCGCGCCAGATCGTGGCCGATGTGGTCGCCATCGGCAACGCGTACGTTCTTGTCGATGATGGCGCGCTGGATGCGCGCGCCTTTGCCGACGATGACGTTGTCGAAGAGGATCGAATCGCGGACGTCGGCGCCTTCATCGATGAGCACGTTGCGGCCGAGCACGCAGTCCTTCACGAAGCCACCTGTGATGAGGCAGCCGCCCGACAAGATCGACTGCAAGGCCACGCCCCGTCGGGTGGCATCGTCGAACACCAGCTTGGATGGCGGGTCCGGGTACATGGCGCTCAGGATGGGCCATTCCCAGTTGTAAAGGTTGAAGCGCGGGACGACGTTCTTGAGGTCCATGTTGGCCTCGTAGTACGACTCGATGGTGCCGACGTCGCGCCAGTACGCCAGCTCGCCTATCTCGGTCACGCCGGGAATGCGGTTCTCCTGGAAGTTGTAGGCGAACACGCGGCCTGATCGGACCATGGCCGGCAGGATGTCGCGGCCGAAGTCGTGCTGCGAGTCGGCCTGGTCGGCGTCCGGGATCAGCTCCTCGCCCAGCGGCACGGGCGCGAATATGTAGTTGCCCATGCTGGCCAGGCAGTGGTCGGGATCGCCGGGGATGGTGGCGGGATCGCGCTCGGGCTTCTCCTGGAAACCGGTGATCCGCCCATCGGTGTCGGTCTGCACGATGCCGAACTGGTTCGCCTCGCTCTTGTCGATGGGGATACAGGCCACGGTGGCGATGGCGCCCTTGGCGAAATGGAAGTCGACCATCTGGCGGACGTTCATCTTGTAGACGTGGTCAGCACCGAACACGACCACCGCGTCGGGCCGGAACTCGGCGACCAGATGGAAATTCTGGTGCACGGAATCGGCCGTGCCGCGGTACCAGGTCTCGCTCATGCGCATCTGCGCCGGCACCACCGTGACGAACTCCGAGTGGCTGTTGCGCACCGCCCAGGCGCGCTGCACGTGTTCGATGAGGGACTGCGCCTTGTACTGGGTCAGCACGTAGGTTGCGCGGATACCCGAGTTGGCCAGGTTGGACAGCACGAAGTCGATGATCCGGTAGCGGCCGGCGAAGGGCACGGCGGGTTTGGCGCGATCGCGGGTCAAGGGGAACAGCCGGGACCCCTTGCCGCCAGCCATGACGAGGGCTAGGAGGCGTGGTGAGCTCATGCGCGGCCGCGCAGTATAGCGGCTTTCTCGTCGCCGTGGTCCCCGGCCCCCTTGAATGCTTGGTTGCCGTCGGGGTTCGTGGTTAGATTCGCCGCCCTATGACCCTCGCCGCCGAGAAGATTGCTCTTCAGCTACAAGACCTGTCCACGAACCTGTGGTGGTCGTGGAATCCAGAAACCATCAGGCTGTTTCGCGATCTCGACCCGGTCGGCTTCCGGGCGTCGAAGCACAACGCCTATGTCGTGACCAAGGCTATGAGCCAGGATCGCCTGGCCCAGCTGGCGCAGGACGCGACGTTCCGGGCGCGGGTGGACCGAGCGCACCGCGAACTGCGCGCCTACCTGTCGCCCCAGGCGAAAACCTGGGCATCGACGCACGCGGCGCCGCTACGAGTGCGGCCGGTGGCTTACCTGTCGGCCGAGTTCGGCATCCACGAGTCGCTGCCTGTGTACAGCGGGGGCCTCGGCGTTCTGGCCGGCGACCACGTCAAGACTGCGTCGGATCTGGGTCTGGCACTGGTGGCGGTGGGTCTGTTCTACCGCGAGTCGTATTTCCGGCAGCACATCGACCGGGACGGGCAGCAGCACGCCGAATACGTCAACCTGCCGGTGGATCGTCTGCCAGTGACGCTATTACGTGACGACGCCGGGCGTCCGATCATGATTGACGTGCCGCTGGCCAACGAGAATCTGGTGGCACAGATCTGGGAAGCCGCGGTGGGGCGCAGCCGGCTCCTGCTGCTGGACACCGATCTGCCAGGCAACTCGGACGAGAACCGCAAGCTGGCGGCGCGGCTTTACTACGGCGATCAGCGGGTGCGCATCCGGCAGGAACTGCTGCTGGGCGTGGGCGGCATCCGTGCGCTGCGCGCAGCCGGGGTGTCGTGGGGCGGGTTGCACTTGAATGAAGGCCACAGCGCCTTCGCCACGCTAGAGTTCGCACGCCTGCGCATGGAGGCGACCGGCTGGGACTTCTGGACCGCCGCGCAGGACGTGGCGCAATCGACGGTGTTCACCACCCACACGCCGGTGGACGCCGGGCACGACCGCTTTCCGCCCGATTTGGTCGACGAGCACCTGGAGCCCCTGCGTCGGTCAGTCGGGCTGTCCCGCGAGGAGTTCCTGTCGCTCGGACGCATCCGCCCCGACGATCCGCGCGAGGCGCTGTGCATGACGGTGCTGGCGTTCAAGATGTCGCGTTACGCGAACGCGGTGTCCAACCTGCACGGGCGCGTCACGCGGCGTTCGTGGCAGGTGCTGTGGCCGCATCACCGCGAGGACGAGGTGCCGGTCGGCCACATCACCAACGGCGTGCACGTCCGGACCTGGCTGGCGCCCGCCATGCGCGAACTGTACAGCCAGCACATCGGCCCCGACTGGCTCGACCACCTGACCGACCCGGCCATGTGGGCCCGCATCGAGAACCTGCACGACGCCGAGCTGTGGGAGACGCACCGGACACTGAAGGCCAGCCTCGTCAACTTCGTGCGGCGCGAGGTGGCGGCGCAGCGGCAGCGTGATGGCTACTCGGCCGATCTGGTCGCAGCGGCGGAGACCGTACTCGATCCCGACGCGCTGACCATCGGTTTCGCGCGCCGGTTTGCGACCTACAAGCGAGCCAACCTGATCTTCTCGGAGCCCGAGCGGCTGCGCCGGTTGTTGTGCGATCCGGACCGGCCCATGCAACTGGTGTTCTCCGGCAAGGCGCACCCCGCGGATCGGCCGGGCCAGGACATGCTGCGCACGGTGTACCAGACCTCGCTCGACGCCGAGCTGCGGTCGAAGATCGTGTTCATCGAGGACTACGACATCAACGTCGGCCGCCACCTGGTGCAGGGGGTCGACGTGTGGCTGAACAACCCGCGCCGCCCGCAGGAAGCCAGCGGGACCAGCGGCCAGAAGGTGTTGCTCAACGGCGGGCTCAACCTGTCCATTCTCGACGGCTGGTGGGCCGAGGCCTATGACGGTTCGAACGGCTTCGCCATCGGCGACGGTTTGATGCACGTCGACCTGGCCACCATGGACAAGCGTGATGGCGAGGCGCTGTACCGGGTGCTGGAAAACGAGGTCATCCCGCTTTACTACGACCGCGACGAGCACGGCGTGCCGGGCGGCTGGGTCGCACGTATCAAGCGCGCCATCAAGACCCTGGGTTGGCGCTTCAACACCGACCGCATGGTGATGGACTACGTGCGCGAGTGCTACCTGCCGGCGGCCGGCGCATCGTCCTGCGAGATGCCCAAGTAGCTGCCGCGCTGCTCGGGTAGGTCAGGGTCAGCGAGGCTTCGTGTCACGCGCGGAGCACGATTGCCGTCGTGCTATATATGGCGTGCATGCACAAGACGACCCTGTACCTGGAGGACGCGATCTACGCGAAAATCCGGCGGCTCGCGGACGCCAGGGGCCGAACCCAGGCCGCGCTCATCCGGGAAGCGGTGGCGCAGTACGTGTCGGGCAAAAAGCGCAAGCCACGCAGCATCGGTATGGGCCGCAGCGGCCGGGGCGACTTGAGCACGCGCGCCGAGGCCCTGCTTGAAGGCTTCGGCGACTCGTGATCGTCGCTGACACGGGCGGCATCCTCGCGCTGCTCGACCGCTCCGATAGACATCACGCAATGGTCAAGAAGCTTTACGAAAGCAACAGCGGCTCCTGGATCCTGCCGTGGGCGATCCTCGCGGAGGTCGACTACCTGGCCAGCAAGATCCTGGGTGAGGCGGTAGCGTTGGCGTTCCTGCGAGACGTTCACGATGGGCATTTCATTGTCGACGAGCACGCGGGTCGTGATCTGCCGCGGGCGCTGGCGTTGCTGGAGCGCTACGCGGATCTGCGCATCGGCCTGGTCGACGCTGTGGTCATGGCCCAGGCTGAACGCCACAAGGCTCACATCATCGTCACCACCGATGAGCGCCACTTTCGCGCGGTGCGCCTGGCGGTCAAGCAGCAACCGCGTCTGGTTCCTCTCGATCCCTGAGGCGCGCCCGGCGCGCATCGCCCGCCAGTTGCCCACGTCGCTTTCTGCTACGCGAGTTCCGCCTTGAGCACGCCCTTCTGCACCTTGCCCATGGCGTTGCGGGGCAGGGCAGGCACGACGACCAGGCGGCGCGGGATCTTGTAGGGGGCGAGGACGTCCCGGGCGTAGGCGCGCAGATCATTCAGGGTGATCGCGCTCCCGGGGCGCACGACCACGCACGCGGTGACCAGATCGCCCCAGGTGGCGTCTGGCAAACCGACAACCGCGATGTCGGCGATGGCGGGGTGAGCGCGCAGGGCATCCTCGATCTCGAGCGCGCTCAGCTTGTAACCGCCGCTCTTGAGCACATCGACGGCGGTGCGGCCGAGCAAGCGCACCACGCCGGCCGCGTCGCGCACGCCGGTGTCGCCGGTTCGAAAGCGGCCTTCGCTGTCGTAGGCGGCGGCGGTCGCGGTTGGGTCGCGGTGGTACCCCGAGAACAACTGCGGAGAACGTACCCGCAGCTCGCCAGGCTCGCCGGGGCCACAAAGGCGGCGGCCATCGGAGCCGCCGTCGGCATCGTCAGGCACGATGTCGATGTGAACCCCGGGCAGTTCGCGCCCGACCGCGCCCGGGACGCGCGTGCCGGTGAGCGGATTCGACAGCGCCATGCCGATCTCGGTCATGCCGTAGCGCTCGAGGATGGTCTGGCCAGTCGCGCCGCGAAATTCATCGAGCAGCGTGGCCGGCAGTGCCGCGGAGCCACTGGTGAACAGGCGCAAGCGCGCGGCGTTGGCCCGGTAGATCGCGCGCAGGGCGGGATCCGCTGCACGAAATGCTTCCAGCAGCTTCGCGTAGATGGTCGGCACCGCCATGAACACGCTGACCTCGCCCAGCAGCGCCCACGCCGGGCGGGCATCGAAGGCTGCGAAGCGCACGCACGCTCCCGCCCACAGCGCGCCGAGAAGCGCGACGATCACCCCGTGCGTGTGGTGCAGCGGCAGCAGGTGAAGCAGGCGATCATCGCGGCGCCAGCCCCACGCCTGATCGAGCGAGTCGAGGGTGGCGGCGACCGCAGCGTGTGACAGGACCACGCCCTTGGGCTTGCCGGTGGTGCCCGAAGTGTAGAGCATGATCGCGGGAGCGGCGGCGGCAGGGTGACGGGCGGGGTCGACAGGGTGTTCGGTTGCGGCTTCGGGTGTTGCCAGGATGAGTACCCGGGCCGACGGCGCGACGGCACGGACGCGCTCGACGAAAGGCGCGGTCGTGAGCACGACCGACGGCGCGGCGTTGTCGAGGACGTGCAACCACTCGGGCGTGGTGTGCAGGGGCGACAGCGGCACCGCACAGCCACCCGCAAGCCAAATGCCGAGCAATGCCTCGACATAGGCCGCCGATGGCGCGGCAAGAAAAACCACGGGCGCCCCGTCGAGCGGCGTGCCCGTGTCGCGCAGCCGGGCGGCGAGCACGTTGGCGCGAGCGAGCAGCTCCCCGTACGTGGTGGGGGCGGCCGAGCTGTCGTCGTCGAGCACAGCGACGTCGTCGCGGGCTGGGTGTGAGAGCAGGCGCTGCAGGAGCGGTGAAGTCACGAAGGCGAGCGTAGCGCCGTCAGGCGGGGATCGGGAGCCCCTCGTGTCGCCCCGCCTAACGGGCCGCCGCAGTGGCTGCCGGCTTCCAGCCGAGCGTCGCCGCGAGTTTTTGCGCCTGCTCGCGCAGGAGAACCATGCGGCGCTCGTCGAGCCCGAGCGCCTTCTTCGCGCGCTCGATGGCTACCAGATCGGTGGCGTCGCAGTCGCCGGCGCCCGTGCTGACCCCAAGGCCGAGTTCCCTGGCCAGGTCCTCGGCGATCGCGACCACAGCGGTGAGCGGATGGACGAAGCCGTCGATCGCCACCCGGTGGTGATGGCCGAGGACCAATTGCACGTCGGCGGGCAGTTTCCACAGGGTCGCGATGGTCTGCGAAGCCTCGGCGTGGCACTGGCGCAGGATTGACACCAGCATGGCCTCATCGACCACTTCGCTGTCTTTCTTCCGGTCGCCCAGCACGATGAGGGCGGCGGCCATGCCAATGTCGTGCAACAGGCCGCACAGGAACGCGTACTCGGTGGCAATCGAGGTGAACTGCGCCACCTGTCGAGCCAGGTATGCGGTGGCGGTGGCGTGCTTGTGCACGATTTCCATCATCGGCGCGTAGGCGGTGCTGCGGAACACCTGCAGGCCCGCGGACACCTCCCATGCGATGTCCGACAGGCTGCGCAGGCCGATGCGCACCACGGCGTCCTGCAGCGACGGTATGGTGCTGCGAGCCGCGTAGGCGGCCGACTGCGCAATCTTCAGAACCCGGGCCGCCAGCAGGGCGTCCTTCTCGAGCACGCTCACCACCTGCCGCACATCGACCTCGGCCTTCTGAGACAGCGAATGCACGTCGAGGGCTACCTTCGGCAGCACCGGCGGCGTGTAGCCGGGCGACGCGAAGTGGGCGCGCAGGCGGGCCGTGAATTCCTCCGTCGAAGCCATTGCCTCGGCGAAGTCGCCGTCGATCTGGTGCTCGCCTTTGCCGTAGTTTTCGTCGCGGTGTTGCATCGAGGACGGCGCTCAGGCGTAGCGAAGGGCATCGGCGGCAGCGGCAGGAATCTGAAGCGATGCCTTCAGGAAATGGTCGGCTGCGATGGTCCCGGCCGCCGGGACGGCATCAGCGCCGCCGTGACCATGGGCGCCGGCACCGCGAACAGCTCCGCCACCGCTCGTACGATCGTGCTGCCCAGCCGGCCACGGGGCGGGTGCAGGACCGCTGCAGCGAATGCCGGAGTCAGCGCAAGACCCGTGCTGCGCGACAGGGCCTCGGCGTGCGCCTTGAGTCGCGCAGCCGACAGCGGCTTGCGGTCGGGTGCCCCGCGCTTGAGCGCAAGCGCCGCCCGCAGCATGCAGTGGTAGCACCAGATCCAGCTCAGCCAAGGCTGGGTCGCCGCGCCCGCGGCAGCGGCGTCGCAGGCCCGCGCGCGGCGGGCGATTTCGGCCTCGCCCAGGGTGTCGAGCTCGCGCAGACAGCCCGGGAACTCGTCGGCCAGCGCTCGCAATTCATGCTTGGTCGCGGGTGCCCCGTCACCATCGCGACGCGAACGCAGGTCAGCGAGCGCGCGGTATTTCGTGGCCAGCGCGCGCAGGTCCGCGACCGCCGGCGCGGGCGGAAGCGCGCCAGATGCTTGTGTTATAAAACCCGCCATGCGCACCGCCAGCATACTTGGCATCGTGGGATTCCTGACTGCGGCGGCGTGCAACAAGACCAAGCTCGCTGAGCCGGCTGTTCCGGTTGCCCCGGCACCAGCCGCGCCGGTTCCGGCCGCCGCCGGTGCCGTCGCAAAGGTGGCCGTGCTGGTGACCGCCGATGGCTTCGTGCCGGCGCGCATCCCCGCCAAGAAGGGCGTCCCGATCACCCTGTCCATCACGCGCAAGACCGACAAGACCTGCGCGAACCAGATCCTGTTCCAGGGCCAGGACGGCCAGACCGAGCTGCCGCTCGACAAGACCGTCGACGTGACCTACACGCCGGGCACGAGCGGCGACATCAAGTTTGGCTGCGCCATGGGCATGATGGTCGGCGGCGTCCTCGCGGTCAGCGAGTAACCGTCAGCCCGCGGCGCGGTCGGCTTTCCGGTACGACTCGGCCAGCAGCTCGATCGGGTGAGCGACCTGCACCTGGAGGCCGGCGGCCCTGGTGCCGGCCCGGATCTGCATCAGGCAGCCCGGGTTGCCGGTGGCGACGATGGTGGCGCCGCTGCGCGCGATGCAGTCGATCTTGCGCGCGGACACCTTCGCCGAAAGGTCGGGCTGGAGCACCGAATACACCCCCGCGCTGCCGCAGCAGGTGTCGGCGTCCTCGAGCGCGACGGCTGTCAGCCCGGGAATGCTCGCCAGGATCTGCTTCGGTGGCGCGCTCACCTTCTGTGCATGCAAGAGATGGCAGGGCTCGTCGTAGGCGACCTTGCCCGGAAGCGCGCCCTTGGCATCGGGAGCGACGAAGCCTATCTCGACCAGGAACTCGGCGACGTCGCGCAGCTTGCCCCCGAACGTCTTGGCCTCGGCGTCGCCATCCAGCAGATCGGCGTAGTGGCGCAGCTCGGCGCTGCAACCGGCGGCGTTCGAGATGACGGCGTCGAACCCGCCGGCGTTGAACACCCGCACGTTTTCGCGCGCGAGGCCCCTGGCGGTGTCGCGCGCGCCGTTGTGGATGTGCAGGGCGCCGCAGCAGACTTCGTCGCGCAGCACGTGGACCTCGCAGCCGTTGCGGGTCAGCACTTCGACGGTGGCGTCGTTGACGTCAGCGAACAGCTGATCGGCCAGGCACCCGGTGAACATCGCCACTCTGCGCCGGCGCTCGCCGCGGGCGGGGAACACCATGGCGCCGGTGGCGGAGTCCATGGCCGATGCATGTTTCGATCGGAACGACCGGAACGGGATCGTCGGCGCCTGTGCCGCCGCCCCCGACAATCGTCCGGGCAGCAGCCGCCGCTTGCCCAGCCATGCGCCCAGCCGTGCCAGCCCGACCGCCTGTTGCAGCCACAGCAGCTTGAACACGATCCACTGCGCGAGCCGCGACGGCAGCAGCACGTCGAACACGAACCAGCGCACCAGACGCGAGCTGGCCGGTAGATGGCGCGCTGGCTGCAGGGCGGTGCGTGTCTTCTCCAGAATGCTGGAGTACTGCACGCCCGACGGGCACGCGGTCTCGCAGGCGCGGCAGTCGAGGCACTGGTCGAGGTGGCGAACCACGTTGGCGGTGGGTTCGATCTCGCCGTTGACCAGCCCCTTCATCAAGTAGATGCGGCCGCGCGGCGAGTCCATCTCGACCCGCAGCTCGCGGTAAGTGGGGCACGCCTCCAGACACAGGCCGCAGTGCACACACGAGGCCATGAGCTCGAAGGATGGCGCCTCGGCCAGGTTCATGAGCTTGCGGTCGGCGTCTCCGCTCATAGCGCGATCCTTCCCGGGTTCCACACACCGCGTGGATCGAACGCCTGCTTGAGCGCGCGCCCGGTGGCCAGCCCCGCGCCGCCCCAGGGTAGGCCTGCGCGCCCGGGTAGATCGAGCGGCGCCGATTCGACCACTGCATAGCCCTGGCGCTCGGCCGCGCGTGCGTTCAAGCCCGCGACAAGCGCGCCCAGATCCGTCGCGTCGTCACGGCGGGCGAGGGCGATGCGGGCGATGCCGCTGCCGGCCTGGACCTGCATGCTTGCGATCGGGTTCGCGCGGCCAAAACCGTCGAGCAACGCGGGCAGATCGTGCGGCCGCGCTGCCACCCGCACGACCACGTCGCGCGCGCGGGTTGCCGGCAAGTCGCGCAAGCCGGCCCACAGCGCCGCTGCCGCCGCGCCCTCCAGCACAACCTGCGCGTGTGCTCGTCCGCGCGATTGCGCCGCGACCTCGCGCACGTGGCGGTCGATCACCGGTCGGCTGCCCTCGACGCCCACGACGGCAAGCGCGTGTCCGTCCGGCAGTCCCGCCACGAGCGCCCGCAGGCCGGCCGCTGCGCCGGCATCGAGCGCTTCGAGTGCCACCGGTCGCAGCGCGCTACCCCACACGTCCAGCAGCAGCCGGTGGGTCAGCGAAAGATCCGCGCATGACAGCACCATTGCCGCCGATACCTCGGGCAGCGGCCGCACCTTGAAGTTCGCCTCCAGCAGCATGCCCAGCGAGCCGAAGCCGCCCACATGCAGCTTGTGCAAATCGTAGCCGGTGACGTTCTTCACCACGCGCCCACCGGACTTGGTTACCACGCCGGTGTTGCCCAGCACGCGCAGGCCGATGAGCTGATCCTTGATGGTGCCGAAGCCCAGCCGCCGCGGTCCCGAGCTGTTGGTCGCCAGCACGCCACCGACGGTCGCGTCGGCATACGGCGGATCGATGGCCAGCCACTGGCCGTGCTTGGCCAGCGCAGCCTGCACATCCGCGACGCGGGCGCCGACCTGCACCCCCAGCACCAGATCGCCCGGCTCGTGCATGATCAGCCGATCCAGACGTTGTAGTGACACGCCTCGCGCATCGGCCGGTCCCGCGGGGCCGTGGTGCGCCTTGCTGCCACGCCCGAAAACGTGCAGCGGGCGCGGCCCGGCCGCCGCTGCCCGCACCAGGTCAACCGCCTCCTCTTCAGTCGAGGGTAGCGCCGGTGCGACTGTGTCTGTCGTGGTGAGAAGGGTTGCCATCAGTGTCCCAGCGGCAGTTTGTTGTGGCTGCCGAGCTCCACGCACAGTCCCGGCGACGGGATCACCTTGCCGGGGTTGCACAGGCCAAGCGGGTTCCACACATCGCGTAGCCGGCGCATCTCGCCCAGATCGTCCTCGCCGAACACCTGGTTCATGTAGGCGATCTTCTCGAAGCCGATGCCGTGCTCGCCCGACAGCGCGCCGCCCACGCTCAGCACCAGGCGCAGGATGGCATCGCCGGCATCCCTCACGCGCTCGACGGCGCCCGGCACGCGCTCGTCGTACAGCACCACCGGGTGCAGGTTGCCGTCGCCGGCGTGAAAGACATTGGCGATGATGATGCCGGTGCGGGCGGCGATGCGCGCGATCTCGTCCAGCACCTGGGGCAGCTTCGTGCGCGGGATGACGCCGTCATGGGTGTAATAGTTGGGCGCCACGCGGCCGAGCGCGCCGAACGCTTGCTTGCGGCCCTTCCACAGCTTGAGTCGCTCGGCGTCGTCCTTGGCGAGGCGCACGTCACGGACATTCGCCGCGCGGCAGGCGTCCAGCACCCGCTCTGCCTGCTGCTCGACATCGTCGAGCATGCCGTCAACCTCGACCAGCAGGACGGCGGCGGCGTCGAGCGGGAGGCCGGCATGGATGTACGCCTCGACGGCACGCAAGGTGACCTGGTCGATCATCTCGACCGCGGCCGGCAGGATGCCCCGGCCCAGGATCTCGGTGACGCCGCGGCAGGCGTCGTTCACGCTGTCGAAGATCGCGAGCACGGTCTTGACGCCCTCGGGGTTCGGGGTCAGCCGCACCAGCACCTTGGTCACGATGCCGAACGTGCCCTCGCAGCCGACGAACGCCGACAGCAGATCGTAACCGGGGCCATCCGCCGCGGGCCCACCCAGGAGCGCAATGGTGCCGTCGGTGAGCACCACCTCAAGGCCCAGGATGTGGTTGGTGGTCACGCCGTACTTGAGCGTGTGCGGGCCGCCCGAGTTCTCGGCGACGTTGCCGCCGATGGTGCACGAGTTCTGGCTCGAAGGATCGGGCGCGTAGTGCAACCCGTGCTTGGCCACCGCACGCGACAGGTGCGCGTTGACCACTCCCGGCCCGACCCACGCTTGCCGGTTGGCGACATCGACCTCGTGGATCTGGTTCATGCGCGCGGTCGAGATCGCCAGGCTGCCCACCGCCACCGCGCCGCCCGAAAGTCCCGTGCCCGCCCCGCGCGCCAGGAACGGAATGCCGCGCTTGACCGCCGCCTTGACCAGCGCCGCGACTTCCTGCGCTGACTCGGGCAGCACCACCGCCAGCGGCCGCGCTCGGTCGAGCGTCTGCCCATCGCACTCGTAGGCGTACAGATCGTCTGCGGTCGCCAGCACGCGCTCACGCGGCAACAACTCAGCGATGTCGCGCAGCAAACCCTCGCGGTCGCCTGTGATGGCGGGCATGGACGCCGCGGCCATCTCTGAAAGCATGGCAGCAGGCATATGAAGAACCGGTTGTGACGCGCGCTGTTTCATGCGGCGGCGTCAGGCTTTACACCCCCGCGCTTGCTGATGCAAGACATCGGGCGGGCTACAAGTTCTCGCCGGAATGAGCGGGCGAATCGCCGCCCGGCAATGTGATCGCGACGTGCTTGCGGCGCGCGAAGATCAGCAGCGCGCCGAGGCCGACGATCACTGCGAACCACAGGGTGCATCCGCGCGTGACGAAGGTCGCTGCCGCGGCCACGCCGCGCTCGGTGCCGGTACCGAAGCGGACCAGCAGGGCCAGCATCACCGCCTCGCTGACGCCAAGGCCGCCGGGCAGGAACGATAGCGCACCGGCGACGGTCATCGCGGCGTAGATCCAGGTGGCGTTGTAAAGCGAGATGGCCGCCCCATCGAAGCCGCTCACGACGACGTGGAACGCCACGCACTCGAGGAACCACGCGGCTATCGACAAGACCACAGCGATCGCCAGTGGCGCCGGACGCAGGACCGCGGCGGCGCTATCGCGAGCCTGCCGTAGCTTGGGTGCCAGGCGGCCCAGGCCGGGTAGGCGCGCGGCGAGGGCGATCGTGGGTAACGCGAAAGAATCCACCGAGACCACCACCAGTCCGAGCCCGACCACCAAGGCGCCCGCAATCAGGAAGGCGCGCAGATCAGGGCCAAGGCGAGCGGCGCCCATGGTTGCGAGCAGAAGCAACCCGACCAGATCGGTCGCGCGCTCGGCCAGCACGATGGGCGCGGTGCGCGCCGCCGGGATGCCGCGGGCGTCGCGCAGGAGCAGGGCTTTGACTGCCTCGCCCAGCTTGCCGGGGGTGACGGTCAGCGAGAAGCCGGCGAGGAACACCAGGAAGCTCTCGCCTGCCGGCACCACCAGGCCAAGGACGCGCAGGTAGTAGTGCCAGCGCGCGAAGCGGATGACGTAGTTGGCGGTGGCAAGGCCGAGGCCGGCCAGCACAGCCGACCAGTGGAACGCCGCCAGCGCCTCGCCAACGCGACGCGCGTCCGCCCACACCGAGAACCCGACGTACACGAAGAGGCCAGCGGCCACGCCGAGCACGACACGGAAGAGCAGCTTCTTCATGAGCGGCGCGGAGCATCCGGCACGCCGCCGCGCATCGCAAGTGGAGGACGCGCGTTGTAGAGTCGCGCTGCCGACAATGGCGAGCGAGCTGTCCCGCACGAACCACGCACCGACGCTGAGCGGCTGGGGGCGTATGAAGGCGCCGGGACGCGAGATCCTGGCCGAGAATCTCGAGGTGGCGACCCGTGGCGCGGCGCTGTCGCGCGGGCTTGGGCGATCGTATGGCGACTCGTCGCTGCCGGCGCGGGCGGACGACAAGATTGTGGGCACGCGGCTGGCGAACCGCATCCTGGCGTGGAACGCCGACACCGGCCTTCTCCGCGTCGAGGCCGGGCTGTGCCTGGCCGACCTGAATCGGATCTTCGTACCGCGCGGCTTCTTCACGCCGGTCACGCCGGGCACGAAGTTCGTCACGGTGGGCGGCATGGTCGCTTCGGACGTGCATGGCAAGAATCACCACCGCGAGGGTTGCTTCGGCGCGCACGTGCGATCGCTACGCATGCGCCTTGCCGACGACAGCGTGGTCGAGTGCTCGGCGGGGCTGCAGCCGGATCTGTTCTTCGCCACGCAAGGTGGCATGGGGCTTCTGGGCCACATCCTGGAAGTGGAATTCGTGCTTCACCGCATCCCGAGCCCGTGGATCGTGATGGAGAGCGTGCGGGTCGGCGACATCGACGAGTACGTCGCGGCCCTGAACGAAGCGGCGCCCAAGTGGCCCATGACCGTGGGATGGATCGACTGTGTCAGCGGCGGGCAGCGGCTTGGCCGTGGCATCCTGACGATGGGCCGCTGGGCCGAACCGGACGAAGCGCCCGACTTGCCGCCCAGGATCAAAGGGTTGAAGCGCCTGCCCGTGGATCTGCCGAACTGGGCGATCAATCCGTTGACGGTCAAGGCCTTCAACTGGGCCTACTACTGGAAGCATCTGCGCCGCTCGCGCACGGGCGTGGTCGGGCCCGAGCCGTTCTTCTACCCGCTCGACGGCGTGCTGGAATGGAACCGCGCCTACGGCAAGCGCGGGTTCTCGCAATACCAGTGCGTGCTGCCGCGCGCCGCCGGGACCGAGGCGGTGCGCGAGTTCATGGCCCTGCTGACCAGGCTGGGTGGCGCATCCCCGCTGTGCGTGATCAAGGACTGCGGCGACGAGGGGCAGGGGCTGTTGTCGTTCCCGAAAGCGGGCACCTCGGTGGCGGTCGATATGGCGTGCAGCAGCGACATCCAGCGCATCATCGACGGGCTGAACGAATTCGTCATCGCCGCCGGTGGGCGCATCTATTTGACCAAGGATCGTTTCACGCGTGCCGAGCATTTTCGGGCGATGGAGCCACGGCTCGACCGTTTCCTGGCGGCGCGGCAGCGCTGGGATCCGCAGCGGCGCTTTCGCAGCGCCCAGTCGGTGCGTATCTTCGGGGACCGAACATGAAAGTCGTGGTCATGGGAGCGACGCGCGGCATGGGCCGCTGCCTCGCGCAGCAGATCTCCGAGCGGGGTGACGAGGTTTTCTTGCTATCGAACGAGGCCGACGAGTTGCCGAAGAGCGCGGCCGATGCGACGGCGCGGCGGCAGGCAGCGGACGGCGGTGACGTGGGCTATGCGGTGTGCGATCTGGAAAAGCCCGAGTCTTTCGCGCCGGCGCTGGATGCGGCCGAGTCGAAGTTAGGCGGGCTCGACGTCGTCATCGTTACCGCGGCGCTGTTCGCGACCCAGGAAAAACTGGAGGAGGACATCGAGTTTTGCCGGCGCCTGGTCACGGTGAACTACGCGCACACGGTGGTGTTCTGCGAGCACGCGCGCAAGCGGTTGCTCGCGCGTGGTGGTGGCAGCCTGGTGGTGTTCTCCTCGGTGGCGGGCGACCGGGGCCGCAAGCCGGTGGCGATCTACGGCTCGGCCAAAGCGGGGCTATCGCACTACCTGGAATCGCTCGACCACAAGTTCCACGCGGACGGGCTGCACGTGCTGACGGTCAAGCCCGGCTTCGTCAAGACCGGCATGACCACGGGCTTGAAGCCACCGCCGTTCGCGGGCGAACCGGAAGCCGTCGCGCGCGACGTCCTGCGCGCCATCGACCGGCGCAAGGCCGTGCTCTACACGCCGCGTCCGTGGGCGCTGGTGATGTTCATCATCAAGCGCCTGCCCCGGTTCGTGATGCGCAAGATCGGGTTTTGAGGGTCATTGGGTGTCAACCCGACACATCTGCGCCTGGTCAACTAGCCGTTTTCATGTCGCCGAAAAGAGCCGCACCCAAATGAAGGGGCCGCGCCGCTCGCCGCCGGACCGGGGTGACACCTCTGCGAGGGACAACAGTCCCGCGTCCGGGGCGCACCGGGGTGGTGAATCGCCACGGACGAGCAGGAGCCGCTCTCTGCGATGCGGCGACTGCCCGACTCAGATCCCCGCGAGCGCCTGCTTTACCCTGAGCGTTGCGCGAAGAATGGGGAGCTGGGCCACGTCCTTGGGGCGGCCGGCGGCCTCCTTCGAGGCGATGACATCCTCGAGACAGGCGACGACCGCCACATGGCCTGCAACTGGGATCTTGGTGCTGCGCGCGCGAAGCGCCTCGAAGCTGAGCTCTCCGGAGATCCGGTCGAACAGCAGATCCAGCGTGCCCGCCGCTGCATCGATTCGCAGCGCCTGGGTCAGAGGCGAGATCTCGCGCGGGCGGGCTCCCATGACCGCACCCAGATCAGCGATCTTCGTGCGGTTGAGCGGAGTGTCGCGCAGGAGAATATCCAGGTCCTGCGTGGTGACCGGTGCACCCTGAAGAATCGCGGCGACGTTACCCACCACGATGCCCTCGAGGTGCACCGCCTCCAGGGCCGCCAGCACCTGTGCCACGAATGCTTCGTCAGAAGACATACACACCCGGGCGGATCTGACGGAGAAGGAACCGGCGGCCCGAGCCGAACGGGCGAAACAGGGACGCGAGGATGAGATCCAGATCCCCTGGATCAATGTCCGGTAGCAGCGGCGCGATGCGCTTCTTGGCCTCCTCGACGCGCGCGATGATCGCCTCGGAGTCAAAACCGCCGGCGGCAGGGGACGGGTCGGCCACGATCGGAGTGTAACGCAGACACCCGGAGTGACCACCCTCCGCGCTGCGCGCCCGCTTTGTTTCACTTACGCGCCGCCGCCGAACGTTGCTCCGCCGGTGCATGGGAAAATTCGCACTTTCCAGAGCGTCTACCAGCCCGGAATGGACCGGTTCGAGGTGCGGTCACGGCCCGAGCCATCTCACGAACCATTCCAGCGCCGCCGCGTGCTGCTGGTCGGTCACCTTGTGGGCGGTCGCAGGCGCCACCAGGATCTCGAGGTGGTCCTCGGCGCCAGCGGCTTTGTACGCGGCTTTTACCGACTCGAAGGCGACGCGAGCGCCGTCGATCGGGCAGTTGGGATCCAGCTCGCCGTTGGCGATGAGCAGCGGTCGCGGCGCGAACAGGCGCAGCATGGATGGAGCGTCGAAGCGATCGAGGATGCCGGGGATGAGCTTGGTCCACAGCGCGCGACAGACCCGCGCGTTGACCGCTGGCTCGCCGAGGTCACGGGCGGCCGCCTCGTGCGCGGGCGCGATGGTCTTCGCGCGGCCTTGCCACAGATTGTTGTCCAGGCTGTACTGGAAACTCTGCACAGCGATGGCGGGTACCGCGACCTTGATGCGCTGGTCAACCGATGCCGCGAGCCACGTCTCGATGCCGCCCATCGAAAAGCCGATCATGCCCAGGCGCCTGGCGTCGACGTCGGCCCGCGTCTCCAGGTAGTCGATCGTCCGCCACAGGTCCCACACCGTGTCGTAAAAGAACGGGTGCTCCTGCTCGGCCGGCTTGGCCTTCCATGCCTTGACGATGGCGGTGTTGTACGCGTCGGCGCCCTTCGCGCCACCCGCGCGCTCGCCGTGATAACGAGCGTCGATGGCCACGCCGATGATGCCCCGGGCCGCGAGCCGCGCGAGCCAGTCACGCTGGCCCTCCTTGCTGCCTCCGGTGCCGTGCAGGACGATCACCGCCGGTCGACGCGGCGCCGTCCCCGGGGTGGGCCGCACGATCAACATGGGGACGCGTTCGATCGTCCCGTCGCGCTTCTTCTCGCTGGCGATGCTGAGGCGTTCGGTGATCGTACCGTCGGCCGCCGTGGTGGTGTCGGCTAGCTTCGGATCGAGCGGCACGCGCGGGCGATCAAGCTGCTTCGTGAAGGCCGCACGTATCGCGGCAGGCTTCGCGGGCGGGGCGGCGGCCAGACACAGCGCGAGCAGGAGGGCGATCATGACGGCGACGCTACAGCAGAGGCACCGCGATGGGAGTGACGCTGGTGACACTTCCTCAACGTGAGCGGCGGGCTGCCCGGCTGTGGGCGCAATAGCCGTGTGTGAGGCGCGCCGCTCACCCAGCCGCCGGCAACACGGCCAGCAGACTCTCGGGGATAGGGCCCGGGTTCGAAGACCGCGCTTGCCCGACGACAGGGAGTACCCAGCGGCGTCTGGGTGTCGGGGATCGTGTCCGAGATGGAGTCGACTGCCGGGATCACGTCGACCGACTCGCCGGCAATCGGAGCGTCCACCAGCACAGGTCGATCGGGCGGGCTAGTGCCCGCATCTCGTTTCTCGATGGTTGCTTCCGTGTCGATCGCGGCGACTGCATCGAACGTGGCCGCTGCATCCCTGGCCGCCCGATGCTTACCCTCGCGAGGTCTCAATCGTGGCGCGAGCATGGGCCCACATCGTGCACAGCACCCGTGCGGCACTGGCCTCGTAGCGGGCGGGCGGGCAGCCGGCCTCTCGCAACGTGGTCTGAATGGTGCGCAGGCCTTGCCCTTCGCCCTCGGCGTAGCCCAGGCGGGTGAGGAACCAGGCCAGCGTCTGATTCCGCCACAGCGGTCCGGCAGTGGCTGCGCTCAGCTCGCCGGCCTCCATTCCGAATGACAGGCCGCCTGGTGACGAGATCTCCATGCGGTCCTCGAACACAGTGACACGCAGTGGGTCCGGCAACTGGTAATCGCGGTGAGCGAATGCGTTGACGACGGCTTCCCGGATCGCCCGCACCGGGTACTTGGGGACGCTGGGGTGCGCCGGATCGTTCTTGTCGTAAAGCGTGTACGCCTCGGCTTCCATGGCAGGCACCAGCAAGCGCAACTGGTCGACCAGCGTCGAGCCGAGTTCAAGGCGCTGCCCCTTCGGTGACGCTCGATCGAGGCCGTCGTACTTGGACAGGAACGACACCGCGCCGGGAATGAAGCGCTGCGGGTCCCTGCCGAAAAGCAGGACGGCGAAATGACGGGGACGCAGGAGGCCGGTCAACGCCTCGCGCACCAGCAGCGGTGGTACGAAGGCGCTGACGGACAAGGTGTCGGACAGAAATTTCTCGGCTGATGTCGAGGCGTCGACCAGGCCGATTCGTTGCAGTGTGTCCCGCAAGGTCAAAAGATCGAGATCGGCCTCGGTCGCCCCGTTGCACGGACGTCGATCCCAGGGCTCGACCGCGCCTTTTCGAACCAGCAGGTCTCGCAGGATGCCGTTGCGTGCTTCGATCGTTGAACGGCTGATTCGTACGTGGTGTTTGGCGCCATCGTCGCCGCGGCGAAAAGTGTGAGCGCTCGCGGTTGCGGTTGAACGAAGACCAGGATCCGCCTCTGCGGGTCGTCGGACTCGATTTCTTCGATCAGCGGGGCGAGCCGCGGTGACACGCGGGCGCGGCAGCGCGCCAGGACGGTGTTCTCGACCTCCTTCAGGCGGTTCGCGGTCAGGCCCACGCGTACCAGCCTGGGGAAGCCGTTCTCGTCCTTGGCCTCCTTGGCGCCGCACACCACGTATCCGCCGCCCAGGTTCTGCAGATCATTCGCAAAAGCCGACAGGGTCTCGACCACGTCATCGACGTCGGCGACGTTTTCCTTCCATTCCGTCTGTTCGTTCTCTCGGCGCGCCAGCTCGTCTAGGTCGATGCGAGCGCTCATGCGAGCAGGATGCCGGAGCGCAGCCACGCCGGCAAGAACCCAGGAGGTGTTTCCCGGCCTACCCGATCGACAGTCACCATGCCTCGATGCGCAGTCCGGGGACGCGACGGAACTCGTCCTGGTTCCTGGAGACGAGCGTGGCGTTTGCGCCCAGCGCGATGGCCGCGATGAGAAGATCGTTTCCGCCGATCGGGCGTCCCTCGCGCCGAAGTTGCGCGCGGATGAGGCCATAGATCTCGGCGGCATGATCGTCGAAAGAGAGAGACTCGAAGGGCGCGAAGAACGACACGAGGCGGGTGATGTTGCGTTCCACGTGCTGGCTGTGCCGGGCGCCGTAGAACAGCTCGGCCTTGACCACACTGCACAGGGCCAGGGCCTCGGGATCCTCGGCAAGGAGCCGAGAGCGAACCTGATCGTCAGTTCCGTTGAGAAATGCGATGCAGACGTCGCTGTCGAGCAGCTTCATTCGCCGGGAATTTCATCGGGCGGCGCGTCCTCAATCTCGGGAAGGTCGCCGCGGCACGCGCCGTAGAGGCGGCCGAAGCCAGCGGGCCAACCCGTCTTCTTGGGCTTGCGCCTTGCCAGATCTGCGATGTACGCGGACAGACTTTTGCCCGCCCGACGGGCCTCCTTGCGGAGCGAGCCCGCCAGATCGTCTGGCAAGTAGATGGTGACCTGAGACATATGTGGCAATTATATGTGCCACCGCTGACAGAATCGCAACCGGGGTGAGTTCGGAATGTCCTGATTCGCAGCCGAGCGCTAGCGCCCCGACAGGAACCGCAGCTTCCCGAACAACCCCTCGGGCGTGGCGCGCACCACCTGCATGATGGGCCGCCAGTACCACGGCGCATAGACCTCGGCGGCGCCGTTGTCGATCGCCGCAACGATGGTTTTCGCCACGGCCTCGGGACGCGCGAACAGCAGATTCTTTACATGCCCGGCGGTCATCGGGCTGTCCACGGGGCCAAGCTTCAGCGTCGTCACCTTCACCCCGGCAGGCACGAGCCGCGTTCGCAACCCCTGCAAGTACACGTTGAGCGCGGCCTTGGCCGCACCGTAGGTGTAGTTGCGCGGCCGCCCGCGCTCGCCCGCCACCGAGGTCATCACCGCGATGCTGCCGGCTCGCTCGCGCTCCATGTGGTTGGCTACCGGAATCAGCAGCGACACCGCCGACAGTAAGTTGGTGCGCAGGATGAGCTCGGCCTCGGCCGGCTCGCGCTCACTCGCCTCCTGGTCGCCCAGGTACCCGTGCGCCACCAGTACAACGTCGAGTCCGCCTAGCGCCGCAATCGCATCGCGGATGCACAGATCGTTGGCCGACAGCAGGTTGAAGTCCGCCGTCGCGATCGACAGCGAAGCCGAGGTCGCCGCCAAACGTACCTGCAGCGCCGCCAGTTTCTGCGAGCTGCGGCCGACCAGGTGCAGCCGCCAGCCGCGATCGGCCCAGAGTTGCGCGACCTCGGTGGCGATGGCTGACGTCGCGCCCAGGATCAGCGCCCGGGTCATGCCTCCGAGCCCGCGTCCCGTGCCTTCTCGACCCGCTTGCGCTCGCTGTGGTCGAGCTGGCGCTTGCGCATGCGAATCGCTTTCGGCGTCACCTCGACCAACTCGTCGTCGTTGATGAACTCGAGAGCCGTCTCCAGGCTGAACTCGCGCGGCGGCGTCAGCGTGAGCTTCTCGTCGGCGGCGGTGGTGCGGATGTTGGTCAGCTTCTTCGACTTCGACGGGTTGACCATCAGATCGCTGTCACGCGAGTGCAGGCCGACGATCTGCCCGCCGTAGACCTTCACGCCCGGATTGAGGAACAAAGAGCCGCGGTCCTGCAGATAGAACAGCGCGTACGCATTGGTCTCGCCAGGATCCTGGGCGATGAGAACGCCGTTCTGCCGGGCCTTGAACGTCCCGACGTAGGGGCCGTATTCGGTGAAGTTGTGGTGCAGGATGCCGGTGCCGCGTGTGTCGGTGAGAAACTGCGACCGGTAGCCGATGAGCCCACGGGACGGACAGTTGAACTCGAGGCGGGTGCGGCCTTCGCCTTCCGGCTGCATGTCCTTCATGCGGCCACCGCGGCGGCCCATCTCCTCGATGACCACGCCCGCGAAGCCCGAATCGAGGTCGATCACGACTTCCTCGTACGGCTCCAGCTTCTCGCCGCCCGGGCCCTCCTTGAAGATGACCTGGGGCTGCGACACCATCAGCTCGTAGCCTTCTCGCCGCATGGTCTCGATCAGCACCGACAGGTGCAGCTCGCCGCGGCCCAGCACCTCGAAGCGGTCGGGCGAGTCGGTCTCCATCACGCGCAGGGCCACGTTTGACTTCACCTCTTTCAGCAAGCGCTCGCGCACATTTCGCGAGGTGACGAACTTGCCCTCGCTGCCGGCAAACGGGCCGTTGTTGGCCATGAACTGCATCTTGACCGTGGGCTCTTCGATCTCGAGCAGTGGCAGCACCACCGGGCGCGCCACGTCGGTGATGGTCTCGCCCACCGTGAGATCGGCCATGCCCGTGATCGCGCAGATGTCGCCCGCGGAAGCCTCGGCCAGCTCGAAACGCTTGAGCGCCTGGTAGCCCAGGATCTTGGCGACCCTGAACTCCTCACGCTTGCCGTCGCGGTGAATGCACAGCGCGCGGTCACCCTGCTTCAGCTTGCCCGACAGCACGCGCCCGATGGCCACGTAGCCCAGGTAGTCGTCGTAGTCGAGCGTGGTCACTTGAAGCGCGAAGGGCTCGTCCGCCACCGCCACAGGTGGCGGTACCTTCTCGATGATCAGATCGAGCAGCGGGCCCAGATCTTTGTGCTCGTCTGACAGCTTGTGAATCGCGAAGCCTTCGCGGCCCGAGGCGTAGATGACCGGAAAGTCGAGCTGCGCGTCGGTGGCGCCAAGGGCGACGAATAGATCGAAGGTGTCGTTGACCGCGGTTTCGGGATCGGCTGCCGCCCGGTCGATCTTGTTCACCACCAGGATGGGACACAGCCCCAGCGCCAGGGCCTTGCGGGTCACGAAGCGGGTCTGCGGCATGGGTCCCTCGACCGCGTCGACCAGCAGCAGCACCGAGTCGACCATCTTGAGGACGCGCTCGACCTCTCCGCCAAAATCGGCGTGGCCTGGCGTATCGACGATGTTGATGCGGTGGCCCTTCCAGGTGATGGCGGTGAATTTTGCCAGGATGGTGATACCGCGCTCGCGCTCGAGAACGTTCGAGTCCATCGCGCAGTCGGCCACTACCTCGCCGGCGCGGAACGAGCCTGCCTGTCGCAGGAATCCGTCGACCAGCGTGGTCTTGCCGTGGTCGACGTGGGCGATGATCGCAATGTTGCGCACGTCGGCGCGCACGCGCTGCGGTACTACTTCGGGGGCCAGAGCGGTGGTCGTCGACATCGGGGTCGGGATTGATAGCACAGGTTGGCCGGTTCTACCCGTTTGCTGCCGCGCCGCCCCGCGCTAGCCTGCCGTCGTGTCCGATGCCCCCACCCTGTCCGAGCTGACACCCGAGGAGCGCGGCTTCGTCCTGGGGGCTGGCCTCGCGGGCGAGGGCAGCGGGGGCGGCTCGATGCTGACCGAGCCGGCGGGCGGGCGGGTCATCGCGGTTCTGGCGGCGCTCGCGGCCCTGCCGCGGCACGAGCGGGCCGTCGTTTTGGGCAAGATCGCGGGCGACACGATCTTTCGCCCGCCGCCGGAGTTGCGCCAGATTCATCCGACCTGGATCGAGGCGGCGTTCGAGGCCGAGCCATCCGACATCATTCTGGCACTGGTGGCTGGTCTCCCGCAGGAGTTGCGCGAGATCGGCTGGACGGTGGTGCGGCGCCGCCACGAGAGCGCCGACGTTCTTGTGCCCGCGACCATCGATCCCGAGCTGCTGCCCGAGGTGCAGCGCTTCGTGCTGGCGGGCGCGCTGGCGATGCTGGACGAAGGCGCGGGCCCGCTCGCGGTCGCGCTTGTCGGTGTGGTACTGCCCGAACTTCTCGAGTCGCTGGCACGGCGCGGGGCCGACACCCTTGGACGCTCGCTGCTGGGCGCCCCCGGGCCGGTTCTGGCGCGCGCCATGGCGAGCGTGGGGCCGAAGTGGGCCGACGCGGTTGCGGGAGCGGCGGTGCAGATGATCGAGCCGGCGGCGCGCGAACAGGCCCGACGGCTGATCGAGGCCGCTGCCGACGCGCAGGCCAGCGCGCCCGAGGAACGCTTGCAAGCGATCGGCGCGCTGGCTTTGCACGGCGAGCTGGCCGCCGAAGGCGAGGCCAGCCTGCGCCGGGTCGCGGGGCGGCTTCCCATGTCGCTCGGCAGTCGCGTATTGTCCGGCCCATGAACCGACGCTCGTGCGATATGGATGCCCCCCAGCGGCGCATGAGGCGCGCAAACGCGCGCGCCGTACTGCTAGGCGCGCTGCTGGTGACAGGTGCGTGTGCGACGCCACCACCACCACCACCGCCGCCGCAGCCCGTGGTACCTCCGCACCCGGCACCCGCGCCGTTGCCGCCACCGCCGAAGCAACCTGACCGGCCGCCCGCCGATGCGACCTTCCTCGATGCCGGCAAGGGGTTTGACGTACGCGTCGCCGATCTCATCGGCCGAATGACCCTGGACGAGAAGATCTCGCAGATGAT
>JANPCZ010000165.1:0-16116 GCA_031431215.1 Myxococcales bacterium | reverse complement strand
GTGCTAGCCCTCATTGCCCTGAACCGCGACATCACCGACGGCGAGGATCTCGTGGGTCTGCCGCCGACCGCCTGGATCGCAGACCTCTTCGCCTCCGCCGCGCAGCACCTCCGGCACCTCATCGAGCAGTACCACCGCGCTGCGCTCGACGATGCCCGCTACCGCGCCCGCATCCCGTGCCTCACGCCGCCGCCACCCAGAAACTTCGCCGAGTGACGCCATCACAAAGCCGGCGCGCGAACCCATCAACCAACCTGCGCGGCAACAGTTATCCCGGTTCGGTTATCGGGTCTTGCCGAGTCAAAGCGCGGCCGCGGGATTGAAGGTGGTGCTGGATTCAGAAGTGGACGTAGTCCTGTCCGATCTCAAGATGTTCTTTCCGGGCGGTGACGAGGAATTCGGCGGTTTCGATTTCCTTAGCCGACTGCGCGAGCGTGTACCGGGCCTCCCGGTCATTATCATCAGCGCTTTTGGAACGAGCGAGCGTGCCTTGGAAGCCATGCGCCGAGGCGCGTTCGATTTCGTAGAGAAACCCGTCCTTTGGGACCATCTACGCCTTGTGATCGAGAAGGCATGGTCAACGCGAGTCCAGTTTCTGGAGGAGACACGCCCCCAGACACGCCCCCGCCAGCAGCGCCAATCCGGCGACGCGATCACTGCGGCCCATCCGAACGCTGACCCAGTGATACCAGGCGAGGCGCGGGAATGGATGTTGGCCACCCTGGGAACCAGTCGCGCGATGGCGTCCGTACGCGAGACGCTGCAATCCCGCCCGCCCGCTAGCAATGTTCTACTTCAGGGGGAGGTGGGCGTCGGAAAGGAGTACCTCGCCCGGGCCCTCCACTACGCCGCGGGCCAAGCGACGCGTACCTTCGAAATAGTCGCCTGTCAGGATGGTCCAGCTGGACTGGACGGTTTTGACCTTGATCGTCTTCGCGAACTCGCCGCCCGCTCCACGCCGTCCCGTCGCCTGACCTTCTTCCTAGACGGCGTCGAGCACCTCTCCAAGCCCATGCAGGAGGCACTCCTAAAGCTCGGTGCTTTCAAAGGTGTCGCGGAATTGCGGCCTTTCGTCTTCATCAGTGCGTGTGGCGTCAGTCTCGCAGAAGCGGTGGTGTCGGGACGGTTCCACCGCGATCTCCTTGATCGGCTTGCCGAGGTAACCATCCAGGTTCCACCACTGAGAGAGCGGCAAGATGGGAACGACCTGCCGCTCATGATCGGACACTTTCTTCGCAAACACGGTCAATCATTGGGGGTCGACCCGAGCCTTGCCGCTGACGCAGTAGCAGCGCTGCTCAAGTACCCCTTCCCAGGGAACGTCCGCGAGCTCGAATCGATCATCCGAACCGCCGTCAGCAGCCGACGCGATGTTCCGATTGCCCTCGCGGACATCCGACCACTGCTGGTACACGCGGCACACGCCTTTCAGGGACAAACGACCTCGCCAGAAACCCGCTCCAACCTTTCTGTTTTCCTTTGTCACAACAGCAAGGCGAAGCCAGAAGTCCGCCTCATTGCGGAAAAGTTGCGCCGCCGTGGGATTCGACCGTGGTTGGACGAGAAAGAGCTTCGCCCTGGCGTGAACTGGCGAAAGGTCCTGGAGGAACAAATCGAAACTGTCGACTGCGCGGCCGTTTTCCTGGACGGAAGCGGTATCGGTCCTTGGCAGGACCTCGAGGTCGATGCTTTGCTGCGGCAGATGGTGAAGCGGGGGTGCCCGGTTATTCCGGTGATTTTGGGCGGCCTCAATGGACCACCCCCGCGTCTTCCAGCTTTCCTGGAAAGCATGATGTGGGTTGACTTTCGGTCGTCGCGGCCAGATCCGTTCGACCAGTTGGTCTGGGGCATCTGCGGCAAGCCCTAAAGCCAGTGCCGCGCCAAACGCACTGCCGTGTGCACGCCGGCAACGACCACCAGCAACGTCACCGCTCCCGCCCCGGCCGAGGTCAGCGCCACGAACACCCCCAGGGTGGCGCCGGCCACCAGCGCACCCGCTGCCGCCGACGTCACGTGGTGCGCCCGATCAGTCAGGCGCCGTCGCACCGTCGGTGACGGCCGCAACGCTCGCTGCGCTTCCCGTGCCAGCTGCGCGAGCATCGCGACGGCAATCGCGCCCAGCAGCGCCGACATGAGATTGCCCCGCGCGGCCACATCGCCGAGCGGCAAGAACGCTGCGGCGCGAATCGCCAGCAGCCCGAGCGGCGGCGCCACGGCGACCTCCGACCCGGGCAGCCCCAATGACACCCCGTCCGCCACCGTCCCCGCCCCGGCCAGCCGGTCGAGACCGAGCGGCACCCCCGCCGCATACGTCAACAGCGCCACCCCGAACAGCAGCATCGAGAGCATGGCCGACGGGCGCGGGTCGGCAGCGGTGGCCGGCAGGGTGCTGCGCTCCATCCGTCAATCGAACGCCAGCCCCGCCCGGAAGTCGAATTACCTGCACTAACCTTCGCGGCAGAAGGTATCGCGGCACGTGAGCGCGCCTCGACAGAGGGGCGCCTCGCGACAGCAGCGCTCGTTGGCGCCGCCGCAGGCCACGCACGTCGTTCCAAGAACGCCGGGCGCGCACAACGTGTTGGGCGCCGTGCATGTGGATAGATCGCAGCAGCGCTGTCCAACTCCGCCGCACGTGCCGCAGGCGCCGCCGGCGCACATGCCAAGAGCGCCGCAACTATTGTTGTTGGCGACACACAGCCCCTGCGCTCCGCCAGAGCGCAGGCAACAGCCGCCGCTGGTGCACGCGTTGTTGGCGCAGCACGTACCACCCGGCTCGCCGCAACGGATGCAGTAATTCTGGCTACAGGTCGTGTTCGGATCGCTGCATAGGCGCGGGCCTAGACTTGCCGGGCAGCACGGCGAGCCGGGCGTGCCGCAGCCGTTGCACCCGCCATCGGTGCACATCCCGAAGTTCATGCCACCCAACATGCAAGCCGTGCCGGCAGGCGTGCAGGTGCCCGCGACGCAGCATCCGCCGGTGCGGCACATGCTGCCCGCGCAGCACGCCTGGCCCGGTCCCCCACAAGGCACGCAGGCTCCGGAATCGCCGCTGGCCACCGAGCACGCCGAGCCGTCCGTGCACGGCGTGGCCCCGGCGCAGCACGGGCTGCCAGCCGAGCCGCACGTCGCACACACGTTGGCGCCCGGCAGGCACCGCAGAGTGGCGCCGTACCACACGCCCTGGCAACAGGGCGCGCCGCCACCGCCGCAGTTCGAGCAGCGGCCGCCCGCGCACATGCCACCGTTGCCACCACACTGCGAGCCTGGGCTGATGCACTGGTTGCCGTAGCAACACGCCTGGCCGTTGCAGGTACTGCCCGCGCAGCAGGGCGATCCCGGCTCGCCGCAGCCGGCGCAGATGCCTGCACCGGGCAGGCACACGGCGTTGGCGCCGGTGCAGACGTTGTTCGCGCAGCACGGATCGCCGGGAGCGCCGCAAGCCACACACAGATTGCCGGCGCAGCGAGTCCCGGCCGCGGTGCACGCGCTGCCGCCGCAGCACGCCTGGTTGCGCCCACCGCACATCCCACACGAGCCCGCCGCACACACGCCGCCCACCCCCATGCACGTCGCGCCGGGCGGCGTGCACTGGCCGCCGACGCAGCAGCTGCCCCCCGCACACATATTGCCGGGACAGCACGCAGCGGAAGGCTCTCCGCAGTTGGCGCCGGCTCCGCCGCGCCCCGAGCCCACCGGGCCATCACGTGGCGGCGCCCCGCCCCCACCTCCTGTTCCAGCGCGGCCGCCCGGACCCGACGCCAGATCGACCGTCACCGGTCCGTCGAATGATCCAAGCGCACCAGTGGCACCGCCGCCGCCATCCAGCGGCAGATCGGTGGCCCCTCCGCAGGCAACCACCAGGACCAGGATCAGGACCATTCCACCGCCGAGCGGCGCCATTGACTTCGCGAACTGCCTCACCAGAGACCTCCGTGCTCGCCGTGACACGAGCGTGTTACGCCCGGATTGTGCTCCACAACCGCCACGCGCGGAAAATCTTATTGCGATCCCGGCGCCTTTCGGCTGATCCTGAAAAGGCGGCAGCCCTTTTCTGCCCTGGAGTATTGCCTTGCCTAGCCTGAACTCGCATCGAACTCGATTGATGGCCTGCCTCGCTTTTGCCTTCTGGGCGCCGGTCGCCGCCGGTTGCGGAGGCCACGCCGAACTACCCATCGACTTCGACGGCGGCCCGCCGGTCAGTGCTGGTGGCGGCGGAGCGAACGGCGGGCCCGGCAGCCTGGACGCCAGCCCGGGCAGCCCCGACGCACCGGGAATGATGGCAGGCGGCGGCGCCGGTGGTCGCCCGCCGGCGGGCGGTGCCGGGGGCTCTGGCGGAGCCGTCACCCTGGACGCTGGCCGGCCACCCGACAGCTCGGCCCCGACGCCCGACGCCGCCAGTTGCGGCACCGCCGGCCAGGCATGCTGCCCCGGCAACCAGTGTGCGGGCGGCGGTTGCTGCGCGGCCGGCCGCTGCGCCGCCAACGCGACTGCGTGTGTGTCGGTCCCTGGTATGTGCATGAACGGGGTGTGTGGCACATGTGGCGGGGCTGGCCTGCCCTGTTGCGGCGGCCGCGTGTGCACCGCTGAGTACACGCGCTGCGATCCGACCGTCAACACCTGCCGGAAGTGCGGCACCGCAGCGGGCGAAGTGTGTTGCGAGGGTAACCTCTGCACCGGCGCCGGCCTGGCCTGCGTTGTGAGCCCGTCCAACGGACAAGCCTTCTGCTCCCTGTGCGGCAAGCCGGGCCAGCCGTGTTGCGCCGGCAGTGCCTGCAGCGAAGGCTGCTGTTACGGCACCGGCCCCGGGTCAAGCACCTGCGTCCAACCAGGCAGCGTGTGCGGGAACAACGGCGGCATGTGCACCGCGGGCAAATGCAGCGCCTGCGGCGGCAAGAGCCAACCGTGCTGCGGCATCGGCGCCTCCGGGATCTGTTACGACGCCGGCGCCCGCTGCTCGGGTGGCACCTGCTCGTCATGTGGCAGGCCCGGCGAGCCGTGTTGCACGAACCTTCAATGCGGTGGCAACACCACCTGCCAGGCGACGAGTCCAGCCGACGGCGTATGCGTGCTCTGCGGCAGCCCCGGTGAACCGTGCTGCTCCGGCCAGACCTGCCAGGGCAAAGGTTGCTGTGTGCAGAACCGCTGTGTCGCCGAGAACGCGGCGTGCACCCTGGGAGGAACCGCGTTTGGCATGTGCCAGGGCGGCAAATGCGCCTGCGGCAAACCGGGCGAACTGTGCTGCCCGCAGGGCGTTGGCACCGCTCGTTGCGCGGACGCCGACGGCGTCTGCATACCCACCGGCGGCGCCGAGCGTTGCGTGAAGTGCGGCCTCGCCGGCGGCCCGTGCTGCGCCGCGAACCGCTGCACCGACGGGTGCTGCGTGCCGACCGGAAGCACCACCTCGATCTGCGTTGGCAGCGCCACTGGTTGCGGCCCGCAGGCGGGCCCGGGGGCGACGTGCATGGCCGGCGCGTCGGCCGGATCGTGCGGCAGGTGCGGCGGCGCCGGGCAACCGTGCTGCGGCGCCACTGCAACCACCTTTTACACGCAGCGCTGGTGCTCGGCGCCCAACACCTCGTGCTTCGAGACCACCGCCGATCCGCTCTACCCCTATGGCGGCGTGTGCGTGGCGTGCGGCGGGCTGAACCAGCGCTGCTGCACCCCCATGGGCGTAAGGGAAACCAACCCGGCGAACACCGCCGGTTCCGGCTGCCAGGCGCCCTACACCTGCCAAAGCCGACCTGCCCAGGGCGGCTACGTCTGTACCGACTAGCCACCCATGCCGAGTTGAGATCGTCGACAACGCGCTCTCGTTCGTGTGGCGCGCGCGCCGGCGACAGCGACTCCCTTGGAGGGCGCCGTTGTGGCGGCGCCCGGGCGACGCTACCGTCACGGGCAGGAGAAACGCCCATGATCATTCGCTTCGCGACAATCGCCTCGCTGTCGGCCTTGGTCTTTGCTACCCAGCTGGCGTCGCCGCGGGTCGCACGCGCGTGTGGCGGCTTCTTCTGCAACCAGCCGGACAGCCCGTTTGGGCCGTTACCGGTGGCTCAGACCGCCGAGAATGTCCTGTTCGCGGTCGATCCGGCGCCGTCTGGCAAGAGCCGCCTCGAAGCGCACGTGCAAATCTTCTATACGGGGCCGGCCGATCGGTTTTCCTGGGTCGTTCCGGTCGACGGCGAGCCCGAGCTGGACGTCGGCAGTAACCAGTTGTTCACGACGCTCGATCGGATCACGAAACCGAGGTTCACCCTGAACTGGCACGACGAGGGGACGTGCAAGGAGGAGGGCCGTGTCTTTCCGGAGTCCGCGGCTTCGGCCGATCGAGCGGGCGCTGACGCCGGCTCCGACGCTGGCTCGCGCGGCGGTGTCGAGGTGGCATTTCGTGGCGACGTCGGCCCCTACGATGCGTCGGTGTTGCGTTCGACCGATCCGAAGGATCCCAGCGCGCTCAAACAGTGGTTGGCCGACAACAAGTACTACATGTCCGACGCGGGCAACCGACTCATCGACGACTACGTCAGGCAAGAGAAGTGGTTCGTCGCCATCCGCCTGCAGTCGGGCAAGGACGTCAAAGAGATCGCTCCGCTGGTGATGAAGTTCGAGGGCCCCGGGCCCTGCGTGCCACTGCGCCTGACCGCGATCGCGGCGCTGAAAGACCTGCGCATCAACCTGTGGGTGCTGGGCAAGAGCCGCGCGGTGCCCCAGAACTATCTGGAGCTGAAGGTGAACCCGGCGCGCATCAACTGGTTCTCCGGTGGCGACAACTACGACGAGTTGCTCAAGAAGGCCGCCGACGAGGCCGGCGGCAACGCGTTCGGTGTCGACTTCGTCGGTGCCACCAGTGCTCTGCAAGGCGTGCTGTACAAGCCCGGGCAGTACAACATCGGGCCGCTTGCGGCGGCCACGACGCCACCCGCTGCGCTCAACGCGCTTTCGCGTGCGGGTATTCCGCGCGACTCGGCGCTGCTGGCTCTTCTGCGCAAACACATTCCCCAGCCCAAGGTGCTGGTCGACATGAACATCGACGAGCGGCAGTTCTACAACCAGCTCGCGTCGTATTGGCAGAAGTATCAGGCCGACTTCACGCCGTTCGACGGCAAGGCGCTGGCCGCCGACGTCGACGCCAAGTTGGTCAAGCCGCTTGAGAAGGCACAGGCGCTGCTTGACCGCTACCCGAAGCTAACCCGGCTATCGACCTTCATCTCGCCGGAAGAAATGACTTCGGATCCGACGTTCGCGTTCAACCCCACGCTGCCCGATGTGGCGGTCGAGCGGAAAGCCGACGCCTTCCGCGTGTGCGGCGACAAGTTGTTCACCTATTGCGCGGCACCGGTGCGGCTCGAGCTGCCCGGCGGGCAGATCCAGTGGTTCAAGCCCAGTAGCGCCGGGGCGTGCGATCAGGATCGCCGCGGCGTCGACGATCTGCCGGCGCTCGAGCGGGCGTGGCAGCGCGACACCATCGGCGAAGGCGTGATCCGCCACGACAAGCGCCAGGCGACCACAAGCGCGCTGGCCGCACGCAATCGGGCCGTCGACGACTACATCGCGAACGCCGACTGCGGCTGCGCCATCGGCGGCCGCGCCGGACGGACCCCCGCCGTCTACGCAAGCGCCGCGCTGGCGCTCGGGCTGCTGGTCATGCGCCGACGCCGGCGCCGGTGAGCGTTTGTTCAAACGCGCTTCACGGGCTGGCCGGCTGCGTGAAGATGAAGTCGAGGGCCCGGACGCGCTCGTGACACCCGGTGCACTTGCTCTGCGCGACCAGGAGCCGGCGCAGCGGCTCGTCGTCGAAGTTGCGCGTGTACTCGTCCCAGCGCCAGCCCGCCGCCTGCTTGCGCGCGACCGCGACCAGCCACGGAAAAGTCTCACCGTCACGTCGCGATTCTTTGACGACCATGACACCGGCCGGGAACGGACGCACGTTGGCAACCACTGCTTCTTTGGTCAACCCGCAGACGAACACGTTCTTGCTGCCACGATGCGGATCACTGCTTCCAGTGGGCGGGATCGGGTCCCTATTTAGCTGCACGCAGCGATCGCGGTAGCCATCGACATCGTCGGGTAGCTCTTCGCCACAGCCGGCTCCCAGCAGGAGCAAGACAGCCCATCGGCACGGCCGCGCGCGCATCATCATGCAAAGGATATACGCTGGCTCCACGGAAAACGTAACGGTGCGGCCTTGCCTCCCGTATCATCGGCGTCCCCATGCGCTTACCTGGTTCGCCTTGCCTCGCCATCGTGACGGCGGGTGCGCTGCTTTGCCTGACCGGCCACCCGCCCGCTGCCGCCGCCGAGGCCGACCCCGACGCGGCCGCCGGCCACACCGCCAGAAGGCCTCTGGTCATCGACCTGCGCCTCGGCGCTGCCATGCTGACCCGATCGCGGTCCAAGGCCCTCGGCAATCTCATCAAGCCCGATGCCCGCCTGGGCGCGCGGTTCGAACTGCGGCCCGGTCTTGAGGTAGGTGGCGCCATCACCGGGCTCATCGTGGGAAGCGAGCACTACCGCGTGCTGGGTGCCCTCGCCCACGCGCGCTACGCCGCCTGGCGGTCCGCGCGCGTGTCGCTTGGCGTCGCCATCGGGCTCGGCGCCGGCTACGACGCTGACATCCTTCACACCAGCCTGCACGCACCGAACAAACTGGCGCCCTACGGTTTCATCGCCGCCGATGGCCGCTTCAGTCTGGGCGCCGGCTCGTGGTTCGTCGGTGCCGAGCTTTCCTGGCAGAACCTGGCGATGGTGCAACTAGGTGCGGCTGTCGGCCGCAGCTTCTAGCCGGCATCAGGGCGATGGTGGCGTGAAGCTGAGATCGCTCGTCACAACCACGCGGTCACAGCGCGCGCCCGACTCGCCCGGGCCGATGACCAGCGTGTGCGGCCCGGCGGCCAGTCCGTCGAAGCGCAGGCGCTCCAGGTCGTTGTTGCCGGCCGTACGCGTCCATACCCACCCGCCGAGCGTCGTGGGGTAAAACCGGCGCAGATCGGCCTTCTGGAAGCCCGCGTACAGGGCGTCCTGTCCGTTGGTCAACCCCAGGACGCGCACCCAGACCACGTAGGTACCGCCGCGACTGAGCGTGACATCCAGTTCGACGCGGCCCGGGGGCAACGCGGGAGCCTGCACATCCCAGATCCACGGCGCGCTCCCGGGCGGCAGATGCAGGTAGGCGCCACCCGACGCCTGCGCATCGCTACCGCGCACCAGGGCACCAAACAGGCGCCCGCTCTCGCACTCGAACACGTAGTTCTCGTTCGTGGCGCCCGCCGCGTCGGGCGGCGCGACGTCGGGCGCCGCGACGTCCGGCGCAACGGAATCCGGCACGCCGACGTCGGGCACACCGACGTCGGGCACAGCGGCGTCTGCCGGGACGGCCGCGTCCACGGGCGGCGGGGCGCTATCGAGCGGGTCCACCGTCGCGTCGATCGGCGGCGGCGCGGCAGCGTCCGCGGATATGGTGGCGACGTCCATGAGCAAACGGCCGGCGTCTGCGGGCGGCGGCTGCGCGGTGTCGGGCCCGGGCCCGGAACTGGGCGCGGCGTCGAGAGCTGCGCCGATTGGGGATGCGACATCACCCGAGCGCGCGTCAAGCGGCGCAGCGAGACTGCCACTATCGGATCCCCGCGCGTCGACGACGGCAGGCGCTGGCGACGCGGCGCGGCCCGCATGGAACGCGGGGTTTGCGCTTTCACATCCCGAAGCCAGGCTCGCCGCCAGGCCCCAGACCAGCAATTGAGCGCGATGCCGACTGCGTGTGTAGCGGCCGATGATCACCACGCCATCATCGTAACCCAGGACGCCGGGTTCGGTGTCCTAGCGGTCCCGGCGCCGGCGCCTGATGATCACGCCGCCGATGGCGAGCAGCGCCGCGCCCAGCGCAACGCCCGGGGCTTCGCGCGCGCCGGTATCGGCGCGGGTGCCCAGTCGACAGCTGCAGCCGCTGTTGCTAGCAAGCTTGGAATCCGGGCCCGCGCCCGCGTCGGCTGCGGCGTCGGGCAGCCGAACGCCTGCATCGAGGCGTGGCGGCGGTGGCGCGCCAGCGTCGTCGACAACGCCCGGACCCGAGTCAGCGCGCGCGTCGGCGGACGGCGGCGGAAGCGTGCCGTCGAGCCGAACCGCGTCGGCCGGAACGCCACCATCGGGCGTGGCCATTGGCGAATCGCCACGCGTCGGCGCGGCGTCGAGCCCCGGGGGCGGCGGTCGCGTGCCCCCGTCGTCACCGAATGGCGGCGGCCCGATGGGACGCTCGGCCGGGGTCCCCGGGTCACGCGAAAACGGCGGCGGAAACACGATGCCGCCGTCGGGCGGGCACACCGCGGGCTCCCGGCACATGCCCATGCCGCTGCAGGTGCCGCAGGTGCCGCAGGTGCCGGTGGTGCTGGGATACGCGCACCCGCTCACCCCATCGCACGATCCGCCGCACACTTCGCCGCTGCCGGGGCACTCCTTCTCGGGATCACTGCCGCGCGTGTATGGGCTGCAGGTGCCGGCCTTGCCGGGCAATTTGCACGACGTGCACGCGCCGGTGCAGGCGCCGTCGCAGCACACGCCGTCGGCGCAATTGCCGCTGGCGCAGTTGTCGCCCGCAGCGCAGGTCTGGCCGTTGGCGGCCTTGCAGTTGCCGACGCCATCGCACGCCTGGACGCCGCCACAGCTGCCGCTGACCTGGGCCCCCGCCTTGGCCAGTACGCACTTGCCGGCCATGCCCGCGACGTTGCACGCCTTACACGGGCCCGAGCACGACGCGACCTCGCAACAGGCACCGTCGACACAGTTACCGCTCGCGCACCGGCTGGCCAGATCGGCCGTACACGACGAACCGTCGGCCAGGTTGATCACGGTGTACTCCCAGGTATCGGCGCGCGCGCCCTCCCATTCGCCGCCGAACACCAGCGTGGCGCCGCGCTTGGGATCGAACGCGAGTGGCGCTTGCCGCCGCGGTGGCGGTGAGGTCACCTCCATCTGGGTCCACAGGTTGGCGGCGCCGTCGTACTCCCACGTATCCGCCACCGGCGACGGCATCTTGAAGGGGCTCGATCCGCCAAACATGACCACGCGCCGGCGGACGGTGTCGTACGCCAGGCCGTGGCCCTGGCGCGGCCCCGGGGTGCGCGCCGGCTTGCGATCGGCCCAGCCCCCAGTCTCGGGATCCCACTCCCAGGTCTCGCCGTCCGGCGGCGGAAACGGCCCGAACTGCTGCGACAGGCCGCCGAACATCACGATCTTGCGGCGATCTCGGTCGTAGACGATCGCCGGGCTGTCGCGCGGCGTGGGCGCGGCGGCACCCGACGGCGGCGTGCGATCGGTGAAGGTGCCGGCCGTGCCGTCCCACTCCCAGATGTCGTTCAGGTAGGGCCCGAAGAACGGTTGGCCCGGCAACGGCGGCCTGAAACGCCCGAATGGATTGGTGCCGCCGAAGAGGATGATCTTGCCGCGCACCGAATCGGTGGCCATGGCCGCGCTTTGCCGCCCCGAAGGGCGGGTCGCAGGCGCAAGCTCGCTCCACGTGCCGGCGGCGCTGTTCCACTCCCAGACATCGTTGAGTACCCCGAGCGGCCCGCGATCCGGCACGGTTCCGCCGAACAGAATCACGGTCTTCTTCACCGGATCCCACGCCATCGCCGCCATGAAGCGTCCGGGTGGCCGCACGGTGGGCTTGCGCAACGCCCACGTCTGCGTCTGGCCGTCCCACTCCCAGGTATCGTCGAGCGCCGATCCCTGCTGAGGGTCGATGCCACCAAAAAGCACGACCTTGCCGCTCGACGGATCGTGAGCCATGGCGTGGCCGCTGCGCTCGGACGGCGCGCCCGAGGCTCCGGCGCGATCGTTCCAGGTACCAGCCGCGCCATCCCAGTCCCACAGCTCGCGTGTGCCTTCCCCGAAAAAGGGTCTGGGCCCACCCGCGCCCGCATCGGCTCCGCCGCCGCCGTCGACACCCGCCTCCATGCCACCGAACATCACCGTCAACTTACGTGCTGGATCGTACGCCAGCCCCGAGAACAGCTTGCCCGACGGCCGCACGGCCGCGGGCGCGCGCTCGCTCCACGCGCCGGTGGCGCCGTCCCAGTCCCAGATATCGTCCTTGGCGGCGGGCTGGTCCGGTGACCCGATGTCGTGGCCGCTCCACAGGACGATGCGGTTGCGAAAGCTATCGAGGGTCATCGCATGCCCGTATCGCGGGGTCGGCTTGCTGCCCTGAGCGGTGCGATCCGTCCAGGTACCCGCCATGCCGTCCCATTCCCAGGTGTCGTTCTTGGGTGCGGGCGCGGTGTTCAGATCCGCCCGCTCGAGCCCGCCGAAGATCACCAGCTTGCCGCGTGGGCCGTCGAAGGCCATGGCCAGACTGTGGCGCGAGCTTGGGGCGGCGATTGGCTTGCGATCTTTCCAGACTCCGCTTGTGCCGTCCCACTCCCAGGTATCGCCCAGACCCACACCGGGCGTGAAATCTTGATCGCCGACGCCGGTACCGCCGCCGAACAGGATCATCCTTTTCTGCGCGCGGTCGTAGCCCAGAGCTGAGTTGGTGCGCGCCTTGGGCTTGGCACCGCCCGCGGTGCGATCGGTCCACGCGCCCGTGGCACCGTCCCATTCCCAGGTGTCCTCCAGATCGAAGCCGCTCGGCGCCTTGCCACCGAACAGCACCACCCTGCCGCGATCCTTGTCATACGCGATGCCGGCCCCCCAACGCGGCAACGGCTTGCTGGTAAGCGGGGTGCGGTCGGTCCATTTGCCAGTGGCCGGGCTCCACTCCCAGATGTCGTTGCGCCCCAGCACATTCCCCTCACTCCACACGTTGCCGCCAAACACCACCAGCACGTTGCGGCCCTCGTCGAACACCACGCCGTGGTTCGATCGGCGATTGGGCTGGGCGACAAACGCGTACTGCTTCCATTGCGGCGTCTCCATCGCGGGCGCCAGCAGAATGGGAAACGCGGCATCGGGCCGCGGCCACACCGACACCGACAGGATGTCGTTCTCCAGCGTCAAACTGACTGCCTGGGCGCGATCGTGGCTGTCGCGGGCCTGTGGCTCGGGCATGCGCAGGCGGGTGGTGCCGTCGCTACCGACGAACAACAGAGCGCCCGTGCCGGGCTCGCGCTTGACCCCGGCGATGCCAGGGCCGAGACGCAGATCGTAGTCGAACCGGCCGGGCGCACCGGCGGCGCGCAGCACCAGCACCTCGCCCGCGCGGTCGCCGTTCGCAACGACAAGTGCATCGGTGTGCAGGGCGACGTCGGCATACCGCACGCGCCCGTCACCAAGCGAGCCCCTGGGCGAGCCGCCGAAGCGAGGCCGCAGCGACACCGTCAGGCCCTCGTTACCAGGCACCGCCAAGGTTAACTCACCACCGTGAACCGCGGGCGCGCGCACCGCCAATCCAACCGAGGCGCGCGACGAATAGCCCGCGCCCGAACCCGACGCGACGAGACCACCACCTGCGCCCGTCGAATCGACGGCGAGCAAGCGATCGGGGCTGCGGACGGGCCTGGGCGGGCGAGCAAGCGACGTACGAGCCGGCGCGGCCGCGACCAGCGCTCGCGCTGTCGGGGGCGCTGCCCCGCGATCGTCATCGGGCACCACCAGACAAGACACAACCGCGGGGACAATCAGGATCCATGAGGGGGGCTTGGTGAACATGTGGCGAACCTCCTGCGGTCGGGCAAACGATCGTCAGCGCCGGTTCTTCCCGGCGCGCGCCGCGCCCTTGCAAAGTGCGGACCTCCGGCGCAGGGGCGGACCCTACCGCGATCGCGGGTTCGCGCGAAGATCAAACCGGGCGCGGCCAGCGAATCGAGCCACTCGTGCTCAAACCGCGATCGCCGTGTCGTGCAAACGTCGGCGACCTTCCATTCTGTGCAGCGCGAGTCAGCGCCGGCGCGCCAGGCGGTCGATCTGGCGGCGAAGGGCGGCAATCTCGCGCCGCTGGGCGGCAAGCTCGGCCCGTTGCGCCTGCACGGCCGCGATCGCCATGCTGGTGTAGCCGTACAGATCGACGCGCTCGCGGGTCGGATCGACCGCGACGCTGCCGGGAGCGTCCTCGATGATGATGCCGAGGTGGCTGACCCGCCCGGGATCGCCCTTGTAACTCCAGCGCGCCAACCGCAGCCGCGCGACCTCGTCGGCCACGCGGCGCAAATCGACATCGCTCAGGTACGCGATGTCGTCCTTGTAGCGGCGGCTGGAGATGGGGCAACCGCCAGGCTGCATCTTCGGATCGCGATCGGAGCACACCAGGCGCTCGTTGCACATGCCGCTCGGGTTGCAGGTGTCGTCCTTCTTGGTGCACGCGTCGCCCGCCTTCTGTCCGCTGCACGCCAGCACGCCCGGCATCGGACGCGCCCCGCCGGGTCCGCCGCACACCGGATCGCCGCAGGTCGTGAACCAGCGCAGGCCGGCCGTACCGCCACCGGCGCTGCCCGCCGCACCAATACTGCCACCCGATGCTGCGCCAGAGCCGGCACCGCCCCCGGTGCTGCCACCCGAGCCGCCACCGCCGCCGGGACTTTCGTCGTCGCGACCGCAGCCCGCCATCGCCAGGATCGTCAAGGTCGCGGAAGTCACCAGGATGCGTTGGGCGCGCGCCATGTTCATCGCGCTACCATACCAGCGATCAGCTGCACCGGACCCGGCTAGGCGCAACGGCTAGGCGCAATGCCGTTCACTTACGGCCCTTGCCCGTGGGTGCCTTGCGATTGTAGGGGCTCATCTTGATTTTCACGGCGCGGGGGTAGGCGCGCTCGGGTCGACGAGGCGGCAGGATGAGGAGCTTGAGGCAGCGGCGCAGATAGAGCAGCCCTTCGGGAATTCGGCCCGGTGCGAGGGGTAGCGTGGACCATGCCAGCCACGCGTTTCGGATCAGGGCGAGCGCGTTGACGAAGCTGATCCGATTCGGTTCGACACCTGCTTCGTCGGCAGCGCGCTCCATCTCCAGGCGGACGAGGTTGTAGGCCAGAGCAATGCCCCAGAGTTCCTGGCGCACGCCTGCCGGGGTTCGGCTGCGAATCGCCTCTTGCCGGTCCAGCATGTGCGTCTTGATTTCGTCGTAGCCGAGTTCCAGTTCCCAGCGCTCGTGATAAAGCGCCACGAGTTCGTCCGCTGGATACCGCTTCTCGTCGAGCAGCGACGTGAGCAACGTCGAGGGCCGGAAGCCCTTCCGCTGGTAGGTAATCGCACGCGCTGTCCAGACGGGCGGCAGATCCGGGTATGCCCGTCGGGTCTGGTCGGAGAGCGTGATCTCGACGAGGGCGTCGTGTCGCCCGAGCTGTCTGATGACACGCAGGCGGGTCGTCGACTTGGCACGCGTGAGCCAATGGCGATTGGCGCCGCTGCGTTCGAGTCGCGTGAGGTCGTCGGCGACCAGGAAATTGCGGTCGGCGATGGTCACTGAGTTATCTGGCAGCTCGGACCAGAATCCGTCGCTGAGCGTCGTTTCGCCGGTGGCGTAGTCGCTGAAGTACACCGCCGAGAGAAGGTGAGATCGCAGGGCCATCACGGCCACGAGACGCACCATCGGATAGGCGCTGCCGTTGCGCGTCCCGTTTCCGCACTGGCCGCCGAACGCCGCCCAGTTCTCGGGCGAGTCGGGTGCTCTGAGCGTGGTCCCGTCGAGCCCGTGGAGCGAAAGCCCGCGCCAGCGATGTCGGTCAGCGCTCTGTGTCGCCCAGCGATCGGCGGTCGTGGTGAATAGGTACGCAAGCGGCTCCTCGCCAAGACGCTTTCGAGCTTGCGCGATGCCGCTCTTGGCAGCGGTGTCTCCTCCCGCAGCCGGCAACGCCAGCCCTAGCATCATCACCACCCGCTCGATCGACTCCTGCCGCAACAGCGCCATGCCGATCACCAGCCAGATGGCCTGCTCGGCAGGCAGCCGCCGACGTCGCACACTTGCCTTTCCAGTGGCGTCGAGCGCTTCCTCGATCCAGGCCGGATCGATGTGTTGCCGGAATCGCCCGAAGTCCGCGGGAACGACGAAACCGGCAAGAGACTCAAGCGCTTCGTGTAGCTGCATGGCGACCTCCAAGGAGATCGCCTCATCCTGATCCTCCCGGCGCCGCTGGCAATTTTCTGACCCTCTCGCCAGCCATCCGCGGGGTCACCTGCGCGCTATGTGAACGGCATTGC
>JANPCZ010000164.1:0-12143 GCA_031431215.1 Myxococcales bacterium | reverse complement strand
GACCAACTCACGGACGACCAAGAGTACCCCGCCAAATTGCAGGTCTTGCTGGGCCCCGCCTTCGAAGTCAAGAACTTCGGCGATTGCTGCGGCAGGGTGTCGGCGGCGTCAAGGTACTCAGGCGGCTCAGCCCCTTTTTTGACGCCCGGGCGCCCGCTCTCGCAGAGCATCGCTTCGTCAGGCTCGACTGAGCGCCTCGGGCGGCGATGGTCACCGCGACCTTGGGTCAACCGCGTGCGGGTTGCGCCGGCTCGGTTCTCCCGTTCACCTCTCGCTTTGCCACGGGCGCCGCGTGGTAGGCCGCGGCCAACATCGCCGTGTCGTTGTGGCCGCACCAGGATGCAAGCTTGCCATCGCGGATGGTGAGCACGTGCAGCCATTCGCTGTCCTTCGAGACGCCGCTCCCGCGCATGGTCCAGCCGTAGTGGCCCCAGATGAACACCTTTTCTTCGGCCGCCAGGAAGCGTAGTGGTTCGAAGCTGTGGATCTCCTGCGCCTCGCCAAGTTGCCGGAAGAACTCCGCCGCGCCGGCCTTGCCGTGGTGCATGCCCAAGAAGGGCGCGTCTTCTTTGCGGCCGACGATGCCTATGGTGACGTCCGGGGCCATCACGTCAAGGATTGCCGGAAGGTCGCCCCTGCCAAAGGCAGCGTAGGCGTTCTGGACCAGACTGATGTTCGTTGCGCTCATGGATTCCTCCTGGTTTGTGTCGGCGTTGTGCCGACAAACCGAAATTAGGCCAGGCACCGCGGCTGCGCCTGAGGAGGATTCCCTAGTTTTCGTCTTTTCTTGAAAGGGATGTGCGCTACCCGGTCAACCCGTGCTCGATCGCGAACAACGTCGCGCCGGCACGGGTCCTGACGCCGATCTTGCCGTACAGATTCTGGATGTGGTTGTCGGCGGTCTTGGGCGAAATACCCAGCGAGCCACCGATCTCCTTCATGGTCTGGCCACGAGCGACCAGGCGCAGGACTTCGATCTCGCGCGCGGTGAGCCCCGCCACCAGCTCGCGCCGCACCGGCGCGACGCGATGCCCGGCGGCCTCCAGAACCGCGCCCACGGCCTCGCCATCAAGCCGCCCCTCGCGGACCTCGCGTCGGAGCGTGGTGGCCGCTTGCTCGGCGTGGAAGGCCGGCCGATGCGGCCGAGCCTCGATCATGGACTGATAGGCCTCGGCCGCTGCGAGAATTCTCGCGAGCGGCGAGAGCCCGTCGCCACTTGCGCCGCGGTGGTAACCCGAGCCGTCCATCCGCTCGTGATGACGGGCCGCGACCTGCGCCAGCCGCGCCAGCGCCGCGGGCCGCGCGAGGATGCGCTCTGCGTGGTAGGGGTGCAGCCGGATACTTTCGCGCTCGCTGTCGGTCAGCGCGCCGGGCTTCGCAAAGATGCCGCTCGAGATCGCGACCTGCCCGATGTCGTGCAGCAGCGCCGCACGCCGCAGCGTCGTGACGTCCGACGCGGGCAGGCCGCAACGCTGGCCCGCATCGGCCGCAAGGGCCGCCACCTTGCGCGAGTGGCCGAAGGTGAACGGCGACTTGATGTCGGTGAAGTCCGCCATCGCGAGGCACGCTTCTTCGAACTCTGCTTCAGACAGGCGCGCCTGCGGTTCAGGCTCGATCGCCAGTAGGTTTTCCCACGACGATTGCGCATCCAGATCCGCCATCAACTCGTCGGCCTTGCTCACGAACACGTCGGTCATGCGCGGGTCGTAGGCTTTGCCCCGTCGCTTCTTGACCGTTGCGACGGCGGCGGCGAGGCCTGAAGTCCCACGCAACACGATGATGTCTTGCACGAGCGTCACGACCCGCACGGCGGGCGCTATGGCCTCACCCTTTATGCCATTGGGCAAGCCCTTGCCGTCCCAACGTTCCGGGAACTGGCCGATGCTGCGGACGGTGACGTCGTCGAATCCAAGCCGGCGCGCAAATCGTTCCGCGGTTTCGCAGTGCGCCCGGAAGCCCGAAACGGTGACGCTCTTGCTGAGCGCCAGCCCTTTCATCACCCCCCAGATCATCGCTCCCAGCGACCGGCCCGCCTGCGCTTGCACGATCGCGCGCAGCAGGACCGGCGCGAACTCTGCGGGGCTGGCCATGTCGAGGGGCGCAAGCGCGCGGCGGAGCTCGATCTCGTCGCCGAACAGCGCCGCCATCGCATCTGTCTCGGCGTTGCAGCCGATGTAGCGCAAGAGCGCGAGGTTGTAGATGTCGCGGAGCACCGGCCGGTCAAGGTCGAGGGCCGCGCCCAGCCGCAGGCCCAACACGCACGACTTGAGCGCGTACTCCATCGGCTGGCCGATCACGAGATCGGTGGCGTGAGACAAAGCCGCCACGATCTCGGCGCGCCGAAGCCCTTCAGCACGTGCACCGGGCACCTCCTCCGTTGGGGTTGGTCTGGTCACGTGGCCGGCGATTGTGCCCTACCGAACGTAGAGTCTCGGGGAAATCTCGCACCGGCGGGCAAGAGAGGTTCAAGCTCGCGGCGGTGCCGGTCGAGCGCAATTGAAACCGCGGCGCCTATCCGTTAGTGTCTCGCCGTTCTTCACCGGGAGGGATCAGATGGCCGAGTATTTGCTCATTGAATCGCGCGATCCGTTCGAATCAAACGACGTCGGCTACTACTACGATCTGGCACGAGGGCTGCTGGAAGCCGGCAATCAAGTCACGCTCCTGCTGGTGCAAAATGCCGTGCTGGCGGCGCGACCGTCGGCGCAAGCGCCGGGCCTTCGGGCGCTGGCCGGCTCGGGCGTCAAGATCCTCGCCGATGATTTCGCGCTCAAGCAGCGTGGCATCACGAAACTCCTCGACGGAGTCCAGGTAGTGCCGATCGACGTCGTGGTGGATCACCTCGAAGCCGGTCACAAGACGCTCTGGCACTAAGGAGACGATCATGTCCAAGAAGACACTGACCATCACGCTCATGGATCCGCCGTACGAATCCGAGAATCTCACGACGGCGTTTCGCATTCTCGACGCCATGGCGCGCCGAGGACACAACATCAATGTGTTCGCCTACGAAGGTGCCGCTGCCCTGGCGTTCGTGAAGCAGGCTCCCCATCCCAACCCGGTGCATGGCAAGAACCTGGCCGAGGAAAACCACCCCACGACCAAGGACCAGGTCGCGGCCTTGCTGGCCCTGGCCGAGAAGAACGGTGGCAAGGTTGACTGGGTGAACTGCGGTATGTGCGTGGACGAGCGCGGCGTGGGCGAGTTTGTCGCCGGCACGCGCCGAGGCTCGCCCGCTGACTTCCATGCGTTCTCAGAAGCGTCCGACAACGTGCTCGTGATTCCGACCAAGTGAGGCTGCCATGGCGAAGAAGACCTTGAACATCGTCGAGTCGGCCTACCGGGCGGTCATGGAAGAACAGGACGACACCATCCTGTGGGTGCTCGCCGCCATGCAGGGCGCCGGCGCGGAACACAGCGTGGTGTTGCGCGGCAACGCCGTCAATTACGCCGTGGCGGGGCAGGGCGTCCCGGGCCTGGTCATTGGTGAGTGGAAGCAAACCCAGGCACCGCGCATCGACAAGGACCTCGTCGATCTGATGGAGAAGCGCAAGATGCCCGTGTTCGTCATCGAGGAGGACCTGGCCGTGCGAGGCATCGGGCGTGATGAGCTGATAGCCGGGGTCAAGCTGCTCGGCTCGAAGATGCTGCCGAAGCTGATGGCCGAGTACCAGCTGGTCTCGCACTGGTAGCTAGCCATCGGGCGCGGCGCTCGGGTCACGGCCGCTCATGATTTTTCGCCAGCTGTTCGATCCTGGATCCTCCAGCTACACGTATGTCCTGGCCGATGCGGTCTCGCGCGCGGCGGTGATCATCGATCCGGTCTGGGATCAGTTCGTGCGGGACTTGGCGTTGCTGCGCGAGCTGGGTCTGCTACTGAAGTTCACCATCGAGACGCACGTGCATGCCGACCATGTCACCGCGGCGTGGCTGTTCAAGCAGCGGCTGGGCAGCCAGATCGTGGTGGCCCTCGCCGCGGACGCCCTGGGTGCCGACGTCGCGGTGAAGGACGGCGACACGATCGCGTTCGGCGCCCTGCGCCTGGAGGTCCGGGCCACACCCGGTCACACGGCTGGCTGCTTGACCTACGTGACAAGCGATCATGCAATGGCTTTCACGGGTGATGCGTTGCTGGTGCGTGGCGCCGGGCGGACCGATTTTCAAGACGGGGACGCGCGGACGCTTTACCGGTCGGTCCATCGAAAGATTTTCACGTTGCCGGATGACTGCGCGCTTTACCCCGGACACGACTACAGCGGCCGCACCTCTACCAGCGTGGCAGAGGAAAGGGCCCACAACCCGCGGCTCGGTGGCGGCCGCAGCGAAGACGACTTCGCCGGCACCATGGCCAATCTGGGCTTGCCGCACCCGAAGCAGATCGACGTCGCGGTGCCGGCCAACCTGCAGTGCGGGCGGCCCTCCCCAACCACCGCGATCGAAAGCTTGCCGGCCGAGGTCGCGTGGGGACCTGTGGTGCGAACCTACGCCGGGGTTGCCACCATCGAGCCCGAATGGGTGGCTGCGCACCTGGCCGAGGTCACCCTCCTCGATGTGCGCGAAGCCGAGGAATACCGCGGCGAGCTCGGCCATGTGCCCGGCGCCCGGCTGATTCCCCTGGGTGAGTTGCGTGCCCGCGTCGCAGAGTTACCGGCCGATCGCCCGGTGGTGACCGTGTGTCGCTCCGGCGGTCGTAGCGCGCAAGCCGCACTGATTCTGGAAAAGGCTGGCGTGGGCCGCGTGGCCAATGTCAGCGGTGGCATGGTGGCCTGGAGCAGCCTCGGCCTGCCGGTCGAGGGCGGCCGGGAAGAAAGCTAAGAGGCCGGCAGGTCGCCGGGCTAACGTTGAATCATGGCAACTCGAACTATGATTTGCACGGCGTGGCTTACCCTCGGCCTCGGTGCTCTTGCGGGTTGCGCGACCGCTAACCGAGGCGAACGAAAGGAACCAATCACCGTGGCCAAGATGCTGACCGATGTGAAAGGGCAAGGTGAGCTGCTGGTGCTGGTGGGCGGTGGTTTGACCGGCTACCTGAGTTGGATTCCGCATCAGAACCAGCTTGCGCCCACGCGCAAGGTGGCGCGTGCGCAGCCGCTGGCGGTGCAACTGGGCCTCGACGGCCAGGTGGTGCCGCCCGACTACTCGGTGAAGATGGAGAGTCGTGCGCTGGGTGCGGCCATAGCTGAACTGGGCGCGGGCGGGCCGGTGGATCTGGTGGCGTGGTCGTACGGCGCGGCCATCACGCTCGACTACGCGCTCGACAACCCGGCGCGGATTCGCACGCTGACCTTGATCGAGCCACCCGCGTTCTGGACGCTGGCGGCGACGGGGACGGCGGATCCGCAGTCGCAGCGCGAGTCGGAGGCGCTGCGCGTTCTGTACGCAAAGATGAAGGCGCAGGGCAGCGTCAGCGAGGACGAACTGGACTCGTTCCTGAGTCAGGCGGGCTTCGCGGTCCCGGGCAAGTCGCTACGCGATCTGCCGCAGTGGCCCGGCTGGGTGAAACATCGCCGCTCGCTGCTCACCGGCGACGCTGCCTGGGCGCACCGCGACTCGCTGGATCGCCTGCACGCGTTCGATCGCCCGGTGCTGCTGGTCAAAGGTACCGGCTCGTCCCACTTCCTGCACCGGATCATCGACGCGCTGGCCGGGGCGCTGCCCAGGGCCGAAGTGCTCGAACTGCCCGGGGGCCATGCGCCGCAACTGGTGGCGATGGACGCCTTCCTGGCGCGGCTTGCGACCTTTCAAGCCGCTGCGGGCGGCGCAAACTAGATCAGCTCGGGTGCGCGGCAGCTCGAAAGCGATGACGTTGCCCGACGGCGAGGGGTAGGTGAGCCCGCGCACAAGGACCACGCGGTCAATGTGTTGGTGCCCCCGCGTGCCGGTCGAGAGTCGGATTGAGATGCGGTACGGTACCGCTGCGGCCGCATGCTCAGACACAGAGACATTCCGTTTCGTCGGCGCAGCTTCCTGGGCATCGGCCTTGCGGGAGCGCTGTCGGCGACCACCGGAGGGCCGGCCTTCGCGGCAAGTCGGCGTGGTCGCGCCAAGCGCGTCCTGGTTCTGTTCGAGCAGGGCGGCGTCTCGCACATCGATACCTTCGATCCCAAACCCGACGCCCCGACCGAGCACCGCAGCCCTTTCAAGACCATCAAGACCAACGTGCCGGGGATGTACTTCACTGAGTTGCTGACGAAGACGGCGCGGGTGGCCGACAAGTTGACGGTGGTACGGTGCATGACCCAGCCGACGCCCGGCATCGGCAACTCGCACCCGAAGGGATCGCAGTACATCTTCTCCGGCGAGGCGCCGGGCGGTCCGGTGGAGATGCCGGACATCAGCTCGGTGGTCGCGCAGCAGACCGGCACCGAGGCGCTGTATCTGCCGTCGAACATCCTGCTGCCTGGCACCAGCGAGCAGGCCAGCACCTCGCAGGTCGGGTTCCTGCCGCCCGGGTTCACGGTGTTCAAGACCGGGGGCAACCTCGCGGACCCGACCTGGAAGGTGCCTAACCTCGGCCTCCTGGCCGGCATCGACGATCGTCGTTTCAAGGACCGGCGCGATCTGCTGGCGTCGCTGGACGTCGGGTTCACCGATTCTCGCCAGACCAAGGACGTGGTGGCGATGAAGGCGCTGCTGGCGCAGGCCGAAGACATGCTGACCAACCCGGCGACGCGCAAGGCATTCGATCTGCCCAGCGAGCCGACGGCGGTGCGCGAAAAATACGGCAACAGCCACCGCGGCCAGTGTTACCTGCTGGCGCGCAAGCTCATCGAATCAGGTGTCCGCTACGTCACCGTGGACGTGCGCGAGCCGATGGAGTCGTTCCGCGACGGCCAGCCGGTGCACTACGACGGCGGGTCGAACATGAACTGGGATCACCACGACGCGATCTACGCCAAGACCAACACCAACATCCCGGGCGGCGGCGCGGGCGCGGGCCGCTGGGGCATCCAGACCTGGCCGATGATGGGTTCGACCGACCAGGCGTTCGCGGCGCTGATCGATGATCTGGCCGAGCGCGGGCTGCTCGACGACACGCTGGTGTGCTTCGTGACCGAATTCGGCCGCACGCCCAAGATGAATGAACGCCAGGGCCGCGACCACTGGACGCACGCGTTCAGCTTCGTGTTCGCGGGTGCCGGCGTGCCCGGAGGCCAGGTGGTGGGGGCCACCGATCGCGACGGCGGCTACATCACCAGCTCGAACGCGTACACCATCGAGGACTACGCGGCGACGATTTACGAAAAACTCGGCATCGACCGCGGCAAACCCATCTACACGCCGACCAGCCGGCCGATGTATCTGGCCGCCAAGGGCAAGCCGATCCCCGAGCTGTTCTAGTCATGCCGATGCTGGGCGCTGTCCTCGCGGTGGTTCTTTCGGCGGCGGTTACGCCTGTCCCGGAAGGTCCAGGTCCGGATCGCATGGAGGTCAAGCCGGCCCAGGTCACGCTCGACGGCAAGCGGTCGTACCGGCAATTCGTCGTCACGGGCTGGTTCGATGGACAGGCGCGCGATCTCACGCACCAGGCGCGGTTCGCGGTCAGCGACGATCGCGTGGTCAAGGTGAGCCATGCGCGCGCCAGCGCCGCCGGCGACGGGCAGGCCACGCTGACCATCAGCGCGGGCAACCAATCCGTGCGCGTGCCGGTCACCGTGGCGAACACCACCCGACCCGATCCGGTGCGCTTCAAGTTCGAGACCCTGCCGCTTCTGACCAAGCAGGGCTGCGCCAGCGGGTCCTGCCATGGCTCACCGCACGGCAAGGGCAATTTTTCTTTGTCCCTGTTTGGCTACGACCCGCGCCTGGATCGGATCTCGCTGACACGGGACGGGTTCAACCGGCGCATCAATGTCATCGAGCCCGCGGAAAGCTTGATGCTGAAGAAGCCCTTGCTGGAGCTGTCGCACGTCGGTGGCAAGCGCCTGCGCCGAGGGCAGAACGCACATAGCATCCTGCTGGCCTGGATCGCCGAGGGCGCCCACGTCGATCTGCCCAGCGTGGAGTGCGTGGCCATCGAGATTGACCCGGGGCGAAGCCGGATCTTGCACGCCCCGCATCTCGATCAGCAGCTTGCCGTGCTGGCTCGGTTCAGCGACGGGCAGGCGCGCGACGTGACCGCCATCGCGACCTACGAGACATCTCACCCCAGCATCGCCTCGGTGTCGGACGACGGTTTCGTCACCGGCAAGGCGCGCGGCCAGGCCGCCATCAGCATCAGGTACCTGGACAAGCTGGAATCGGTCTACGTCACGGTCATCGAGGACGTTCCCGGGTTCGCCTGGACGCCGCCAGCCCAGAACAACTTCATCGACCGCCTGGTCGACGACAAGCTCCGGCAGTTGCAGTATGTGCCGTCGGAAACCTGCACCGACGAGGCCTTCGTCCGTCGGGTGCACCTGGACCTGACCGGCCTTCTGCCCACCGCCGCCGTGGTGCGCGCCTTCCTGGGTGACAAGTCGCCGGACAAAAGACAGCGGCTGATAACCGAGTTGCTGCGCACCGAAGAATACGCGCGCTTCTGGGCGCTCAAGGACGCCGACCTCATGCGGGTGTCGCCCAAAACCCTGAAGGGTGACAGAGCCGATCTGTTCGCGGGCTGGATCGTGGACGCGGTTCGCAAGAACCTGCCCTACGACAAGTTCGCGCGGCAGATCCTGACCGCGGCGGGCGATTCGCGGCAGGTGGCGGCCGCCAATTACTTTCTGGCCATCCCGACCATCCAGGACCGCACCGAGATGACGGCCCAGATCTTCATGGGCTCGCGACTGGAGTGCGCCAAGTGCCACAACCATCCGTTCGAGAACTGGACGATGGGTGACTACTACAGTCTGTCGGCCGTGTTCGCGCGCACCAAGGCCGAGGATGGCGTGGTCAAGCTGGTCAGCACCGGCGAGGCGCTGCATCCGGCCAGCCAGCAAGCGATGACACCGTGGGGCCAGGCGTCGTCGACCCGGGCCGCCCCCGATGCCGATCGACGTGTGCCGTTCACCGACTGGTTGACCAGAAAAGGCAACCCGTTTTTCGCGCGGGTCGCGGTCAACCGGATCTGGGCCCACCTGGTCGGGCGCGGCATTGTCGATCCGGTGGACGATTTTCGCTCATCGAACCCACCGTCCAACGTGCCGTTGCTGGACGCGCTGGCCGCCGAGTTCGAGCGCAGCGGCTACGATCGCAAACGCATCATTCAATTGATCTGCGAGAGCCGCACGTACCAGCGGTCGACCCAGAAGAGCAAGCTCAACGAAACCGACGACAGCCTGTTTTCGCACGCACGCGTGCGCTTGCTGGGCGCCGAGCAGATCAAGGACGCGGTCGCCCTGGCCACCCACAGCCAGCCGCCGCCGTCGGCTTTCCCCGCGCAGCTGGTGGGATTCCAGAAACAAGCCGCGGCTCGCAGGGCGGCACTTGAGACCGATCACGTGGGCTGGCTGGTCCCGGCGGCGGCCAAGGTTGCGCAAATGCCGTTGTGGCTGGGCGGGTGGTACATGGCGGGCCCGTTCCATCACGAGAACATGGACGAGGCGCTGAAGCGGCCGTATCCACCGGAAGGAAAGCCGGTGAACCTGGCCGAGATCTTCGATGGCAACCGCTGGGAACTGCAACCCGAGTTTCGCGACGGCGGCGACAACCTGGTCGGCGAAGGCAACAACCTGGTCCACTACCTCACCCGGCGCATCCACAGCCAGTCGGCGCGGCCGCTGGCGGTGACGGTGCAGCCGAAGCAGGGCGCGCTTCTGTGGCTGAACGGGCAACTGGTCACCCCGGATGCCTTGCATGGCAAGAAGAAGCTGACCTTGCAGTTGCAGGCCGGGAACAACGAGCTGGTGATGAAGATCGCCAACGCCGATCAAAAGACCAGCTTTCGCTTCCAGACCGACAAGAGCATCGAAGCAACCGGCAAGGTGCAGGACGACGGCATGCCGCCCCATGTGGTCGAGGTACTGGCGATGCCGGCGCCACGCCGCACCGACAATCAGCGACGCCTGCTGCGCGACTATTACCTCGACGCCGACCGCGACTTCAGCACGCTCAGGCAAAAGGTCACGCGGCTGGAGAAGCGCATGGAGTACGCCACCCAGCGTCCGTACCCTGAAGCCACGCCGTTCATGCTCGCGTTCGGCCAACCTCAGCGCAGCACAGCGTGCACCTGCGAGAGATCCAACGCGCCGACGTTGCGGCAGGCGCTTGAACTACTGAACGGCGACGTGACCCACGAGGCGGCCCGGGTCGGCGCGGCCCACTACGCCAAGCTGGACAACCAGGCCATTGTCGACGAGCTGTACCTGGCCGCCTACAGCCGCTGGCCGACCGACAAGGAGCGCGCGAGCGCGCGCAAGTTCCTGGACACCGCGCCAAGCCGGGACACCGCGGTCATGGATCTGGTGTGGACGGTCATCAACACGCAGGAATTCCTGTTCCAGCACTGACATGGGACCCATGAGACCCGTCGCGACAGCCGTCCTGATCTTGCTGGTGTCCATGCCGGCGCGCGCGGCGGGCATCAGTTTCATGCGCGATGTGGCGCCGATCCTGCTCAAGCGCTGCACCGGCTGTCACGGCGAGCTCAAGCAGTCCGGACGCTACCGCGCTCATACGTTCGCGGATCTGATGAAGCCGGGAGAATCCGACGAGCGCCCGGTCGTGGCGGGCAAGCCGGAGCAGTCGCAGTTGTACAAGCTCATCGCCGCCCACGACGAAGTTGACCGGATGCCCCAGAAGGACGATGCGCTATCGCCCGAACAGATCGCGATCGTACGCCGGTGGATCGCAACCGGTGCCCGGTTCGATGGCGGCGATCGCGCGGCGGCCCTGAAGACGCTTCTGCCGCCGCGCCAGCACCCTGCCTCGCCGGCGGTGTACGGCAGCGCGGTGCCGGTCATGGCGCTGGCGTTCGGGCCGGGCGGCAAGGAACTGTTTGTTGGCGGCTATCACGAGGCGACGGTGTGGAACCCATCGACCGGCGCGCTCGTCCGCCGCCTGCCCAGCCTGCCGCAACGCACCCGCGCGCTGGTGTTCAGCAAGGACGGCAAGACGTTGCTGGTGGCCGGTGGCACGCCGGGAGAATACGGCGAGGTCGCACTGGTCGATCCGACCACAGGCCGTCGCCGCAAGGTGCTCGACACCTTCGATGACATCGTGCTCGCCGCCGCCTACAGTGCCGACGGCAAGCGCATTGCCGCGGGCGGTGCCGACGCGAACGTGCGCGTCTACGATGCGGCGACTGGCCGCCGCCTGTGGAGCAAGAAGATGCACGCCGATTGGGTCACCAGCGTCAGCTTCAGCGCCGACGGTCGCTTTCTGGCCAGCGCCAGCAAGGACATGACCGTCAAGGTCTACCAGGCGAGCGACGGCGCGTTGTTCACGACGTACAGCGGCCACAACAAAAACTTCGGCAAATACAAGGGTCAGGCCGCGGTGTACGCGGTCCAGTTCGCCAGCGACGGTCCGCTCGCTTTCAGCGCCGGCGGCGGTCAGGCCATCCACATCTGGGATCCGGTGAAGGCGGCCCAGGAGAACGGCACCGCCGCCGATATGGAGGAACGTTTTTCCAAACAGGGCCACGCCCGCTACCTCGACCACGGGTTCACGCTTGACGTCTTGGCGATGCTGGTTCGCGATGGTCAGGTGTTCGCGGCCTCCGCCGATGGCATGGTCAAGCAGTTTGATCTCGCCACGCAGAAACCGGTGCGAACGTTCCAGGGACACCGCGACTGGGTCCTGGCCCTGGCCCACGATCCGGGGTCGAACCGCGTGGCCACCGGAAGCCATGACGGCCAGGTGCGGGTGTGGAACGCGCAAGACGGCCACGCTGAGCAGTCCGTGGTCGCCTTCGTGGCCTCGCCTGGCTTTCGCGGCGACACGACGGCGGCCGCGGCACCGCCCTGACCACCGGGCGATCGGTAAGAGCGCCCCTCGGCTGCTGTCAGGGTGAAGGGCGGCGCTCTTTTCGCTTCGCGCCGCTCGAGGGCGGGCTGGCGCTATCGGCGTGGTGCCTTGAACAGTATATACTCGCGTATATACTTTTTCCCATGGCCCAAAGAGCAAGGATCTTTCAGAACGGAGGCAGCCAGGCTGTGCGCCTGCCCAAGTCGTGTCGATTCAGCGAGGATCAGGACCACGTGATCGTGAGGAGGGTGGGG
>JANPCZ010000163.1:0-12794 GCA_031431215.1 Myxococcales bacterium | reverse complement strand
CCGTTTCGTTGGCCTATCCCAGTCTCAGTTCGCGCAGGCGATGGCGATCAGCGTCCATACGCTGCGAAACTGGGAGCAAGGTCGAAGACGTCCGGAGGGGCCAGCGATTGGCCTCCTGAGGATTGCTGCTCGTCACCCCCGGATCATTCGCGAGAATCTTAGGTCGGCTGCATGATCAATGTACCACTGCGCCCCGCTGCTCTTGACGCTGTAGCTTTTTGAAATATCCGAAGGGTTCTTGGCTAGCCCTATCACTATGCCGCCGGTAACCAGCGTGCGGGAGACGGTTAGGTTATGCGAGCTGGAATACCCATTTTCGTTGCATAGCACTTTTAGGATTGACCTCGGAGTCGGACGAGGTGGACCAGAAATTGTGAATTCCGCGTGCCCGCAGCGGCGGCGTTTTCGGGCATCATCTGAGGCCGATGACCGCCAAGTTGAGGGAAGAGAAGTTATCGGGCATTCCCGACGCGACGGGCGCTGGGCCGAAAAGTGGCCTTGAAGGCACTACCCCCGGACGACGGACGCCGTCGGTCGTCCGGGGACCCCCACTTTGGGGTCTTGTGGTCCTCTTGTTGGTAACTTCCTATTCGACGCCCTCTGCTGCTGATAGCACCACGTATCTGTGCGATCAGAACGCATGGATCGAGTCTCCTTTGTTTTTTGCCGTCGTCCCGGGCGTTCTTCCCGCTATTGCGAACGCCGGTTACGGGATCAACGGGGCGAGGGCTCCACTGGGTTGGCGGCTAGCTGGGTACGTCGCAGCAGCCGTGAGCGTTGCTTTCGGAGCGGCTGGAGGATTGGTCGCTTTCTCATGCGACTCCCCAGTTCCCGCTGTTGGAATAGTCACCTCACACGCGGCAATCGCCGCAGGAGATATCATCCTCGCTTACTGGGCGGGGTCTGCTCCACCGACGCAAGTCAGCCTGGTGGCTTCGCCGCTGATCGTTCGGGGGGTGACAGACGGCCTCGCTCTAGGGCCCGCGCTGCGCGGAAGGTTTTAGTTACCCATGCGCTCGACGTGGCTGCTGTCCGGGGCCCTCTTCGCCGCTCACCGAAATTGACCCACCTCTGCTCATTGAAAGTGATCCAGGCTGGGATCGGGGATCCGGCATCCGGGTCCGGATCTGATCGACTGTGGACCTGGGGCTGATGAGTCAGGGAGCCCGGCCGTTGGTGCCTGGGTGGCGTTATCCAGCCGTGATCTGTGGCCTTCCGCTCTACGAATACGAGCACATGGCCGGCTGGGCGGTGGTCGAGCGGCACGAGGCCAGCGAGATCACCTTGCTATGCGACCAGCACCATCGCGAACGGACCTCCGGCCTGCTCCCCATCGACCGAGTCATCGCCGCCAACAAGGAGCCGCACAATCTTCGAGCGGGGGTCTCGAAACCCTATGACCTGCACTTCGAGGGTGAGGACTGCGAGATTGTCATCGGCGGCGACAAATACAAGACGCGCGACGCCGGCTACGGAACACAGTTGGTTCCGTTGTCGATCGACGACACTCCGATGATCGCGTTCCTGCTCGGGGATGGGCACCTCCTCCTCAATTTGAATCTGTTCGACGAGTTCAACCAGATCGTCCTACGGATCATCAACAATCAACTCGCTCAATCAGTGTCTCCCTGGGACATCCAGTTCATAGGCAGGAACCTCGTGATTCGCGAGGCGGCGCGCAAGATCCTGATTGACCTCGCTTTTGAACCCCCGAACCGGGTGGTGCTCAGGCGCGGGAGATTTCTTCGGAACGGGGTCGAGGTGTTGGTGCGTCCAGATCGCGTGGTCGTGGCGAACAACAACATGCGGATGGGGGGTAACAGCTACGAGAACATGCCGACGATCATCACCGTCGGACCACATCCGAGTGGTCTCCGGGGATTCGTCAACATGCCCCAGGTGCCTCGGTACGCCGGCGATCGGGTCGAGACCGAGGCTTGGATTCGCGAGAACCTGGGCGACCCCGGGTGAGTGCGCCGTCGAACTGGGCGACGAAGCGGACGGGCTTCGCCAGCCGCTTGTCGCCAGGGCGCAAGCCAGAGGTGACCGGCCACCGCCGCCGCGTTTTTGATAACGTCGCCCCCGATGTCACCCCGCCCCTTCGCCTCCCTCGCGCTCGCGTTCCTCGCGTTTCTCGTCGCCGCCGCCACCCCTGCCTTCGCCCAGGAACCCCCGCCGGTCCTCAAGCACCAGGCGCAGCTCATGGCCGACGCGACCACCAAGAAGGACTACGCGCTCCTGGTTCGCTACACGTATCCGAAGCTGGTGGCCCAGATGGGTGGGCGCGACAAGATGATGGCGCTAATGAAGCAGGCCATGGCCGAGCTGGAGGGCAAGCAAGGCTTCACGTTCAAGTCCGCCACCGTGGGCACGCCCTCGCGGATCTACCGGGCCGGGACCGAGTTGCACGCGTTGCTCTCGCTCGACATGAACCTCGAAAGCGCGGGCGGCACGCTGAAGCTGTATTCGTACCTGCTGGGCGTGTCGGGCGACGGGGGCAAGAACTGGACGTTCGTCAGCGGCAGCCAGTTGACACCCGAAGGCATCCGCGACCTGTTCCCCGCCTTCAACAAGGACCTCAAGGTGCCGCCCCAGCCCCAGCCCGAGTTCGTACCCGCCCCCAAGAAGCGACAGTGAGACCGGCCGTGACAGGCTCCTGAGCCGCCGGTCCCTTGATTCCCATGTCGCTTCAGGAATCGCCCGCCCGTTGCTCTGGCTCTCCCCGCCAACGGGCCCTCGTCAGCGCGCTTGCGCTCGGCCTGGCCCAGATCGCCTGCGTCGGCTTGGCCAGCGAATCAGCCGGTGGCGACGGCCAGGGCGACAACCCCGCCGGCCCTGGCGGCGCGTCAGCCCCCGGCCGCCCCGGCAGCAGCACCAACCCCAACCCTGCAAACCCCGGCGGGACCCCCGCCCCCGGCACCCCCGGCTCAGGCGGCGCCACACCCGGCAAGCCGGGCGTCGAGAGCGCCGGCCCGCTACCCATGCGGCGTCTCACCCGGCGCGAGTACAACAACGTCGTCGAGCAGATCCTGGCCGACAAGTCGCAACCCGCGAACACGTTCCCCAGCGACGCGCGCAACGAAGCCGGCTTCTTCACGCCGCAGGCCGTGTCGACCCTGGTAGCCGTGGCGCCGATACGACGGACGCCTACCTGGCCGCTCTCGCGATGGAGCACGGCTGCGAGTGGTGGACTGCGGACGCGGGCTTCAAGCGTTTTCCCCGCCTACGCTGGCGCAACGTCCTGTTTTCGTGACACCGGCGTTGGCGCAGCGAAAACCCGGGTCGTCATGCGCGCCGCTCACTTACGCGCTCGGCGTCCCATCTGTCGTCGCGCAGCACGCCTTCGGCCTTGCCGGCTTCGATCAGGGGCGCGACGGCAGCGGCGATCCTGCATCCCTGTCCCTCCCGGCTTGTGATCGCCACCAAGGTGGGCGGCAGGGCCCGGCTTGCCCATCTCATGGTCATGTCGTAGCTTGTTCATGACCATGTCGGCTCGGGCTCCCACACGCTGGAATGTTGCCGCCGCCAAGGCGCGTTTCTCCGAGGTGATCGCGCGCGCGGCCCGCCGGCCGCAGATCATCGCCAACCGCAACCGAGAAGTCGCGGTGGTGTTGGACGCTGCGACTTTTCGCAAATCCGAGGCCGCGCGAACGGCGGCCGAACCTGCGGCGCGTCTACGTAGGTTCCTTGAGCTTTCGGCGCGGTTGCGCGTGAAAGGGGGCGGCGCATTCCGTGTGCCTCGGCGTAGCTCCCGGCGCTCGCCGTTCTCCAAGGCGCGCGATCTCTGATGTTTCTGATGGACACGAATGTCGTGGCCGAGTTGCCGCGGCCTCGCCCCAGTCAGAGCGTGGTCTCCTGGATTGCCTCGCAGTCCGAGATTGCTTTGTGCGCAGTGACCATCGAGGAATTGCGCTTTGGCATCGAGCGGCTCGGAGAACACGCGGGCCTTGATTTGCGACGCTGGCTCAGGGACCTCCTGGCGCTACCGCCCATCGTCGTGCCGATCGATCAGCAGATGGCAGATCTCGCTGGCCGGCTTCGTGCGCGACGAGAACGTGCCGGGCGGCGCGTTGCACAGGCCGACATGCTCATTGCGGCCGCGGCGCTCGCCACCGGACGGACCCTGGCCACTCGTAACATCCGGGATTTCGAAGGGTGCGGCCTGAGGTTGTTCAATCCCTTCGAGGCATCGGCCTCGGCGACGTGACAGGGCTCGTCAACTCCGACATCCACGTTCATCGAGTTCCTGGCCACGGGTGGCCGGTAGCGCCTGACGGGTGAATTTGCTTGCGGCGACCGGGTAGGGCGCGCTCTGATCGGGGCATGCGGAATTTGAAGTCGGCGGTTGTGACATCGATCCTGCTCATGGGCGGGGCGTGTGCCCGGGATGCGGCGTCCCCGGGAGGTGGCAGCGCGGGCGAGGGGGGGGCCAGCGGCGACACGGGCGGTTTCAGCGGCGGTGCGGTTCGCATGCAGCCTGGGACCGGCCCATCGATGGGCACCGACGCGGCCGCGACGCTGGCCGGCGGCACCGGTGGTGGCGCAGGCGGCGCGGGCGGGGCAGTCGGAGTGGGCGGCCGGGGTGGTGGAACCGCAACCGGCGGCGCTTCCGGAGGACGTGGCGGCAGCACCAGCGGCGGCGCAGGTGGCGCGGTGCTGGCCGATGCCGGCGTCGCGGGCGCGGGTGGCGGCTCGGGCGTGGCCGACGGCGGCGCGGCGATCACGTGTCCAACGACCCCGCCCACCCCGAGTGCCGCGTGCGCGCGCGAAGGATTGGTCTGCCAGTACGGTGAAGATCCCCGCGGCGACACCTGCCGTCCGACCTTCACGTGCACGGCGGGGAAATGGGCGACCAAGCTGACCGGTTGCCCGCCGCTGCCGAAGCCCGATCAATGTCCCGCCTCGCGCGATCTGGCCCAGGGCAAGGCCTGCTCGCCGATGGGGGCGTACTGCGGGTATGGCGATCTGTCCTGCTTGTGTACCAGCTGTCCACCCAACGCGCCGGTCTGCCAGACCTTGCCGCCGCAGTGGTTCTGCACCGCCCCGCAAATGACTCCGTCCTGCCCCAACGCCGAGCCCAACCTGGGCACCGGCTGCGCAAGCGAGGGCGCGACGTGCAGCTACCAGTGCGATCACCTGACCCGGGTGTGCACGGGCGGTATGTGGATCGGGCGGCCAAACCCCGGCGGTTGCCCGCGATCGAGTCGGACGGTCAAGCGTGACATCCACTACCTTGATGACGCCGAGACCCGCCGGGTGGCCGACGAGGTCTTGAACACCCGCCTGGCGACCTGGGAGTACAAGGACGTCGCGCTGGCGGGCAAGCGCCACCTGGGGTTCATCATCGAGGACCAGCCGCAGAGTCCCGCGGTCGATCGCAATGGCCAGATGGTGGATCTGTACGGCTACACCAGCATGCTGCTGGCCGCGACGAAAGTGCAGGCTGCGGAGATCGCTCGCCTCAGAATCGAGATCGAGGCGCTGAAGCGAGCATCTGCGCGGCCGCGGCCGGAGCGGACGCCGCGGGCGACACCAGCTCGCTGATCCGTCGCGCTCGCAGCCAGGCACGACGGCGCACGCGCCGTTCGCGATCCAGCCGCACCTTCTTGTCCGCCATTGCCAGATCGTGGGTCCATGTCGCCTGCGGCGGAGTCACGAACGCCTCCAGGGTCTTGACCGGGTCGAGGTAGGCGAGGTTGCGCTGCACCTCGAAGTGCAGGTGGCTGCCCGACAGTTTCACGCCCGAGCGCCCGACCGCCCCGATCACCTCGCCCGCTTTGACTGTCTGACCGACCTGCACGCGGAACGACGTGAGGTGGAAATAGCCCGAGCGCACGCCGTCAGCGTGGAGCACGCGCACGAAGATGCCGCCCGCGCCCAGGCGCCGCCCCGCCCACTTGCGCGAGCCCTTGGGCAAAAGCCAGCGCGCCGGCTGCTTGCCGGGCATGTCGGCACCGGTGAACTGAACCACGCCGTCGGCGATCGAGCGGACCGGCTCGCCGACGCCCGCGTCGACGTCGAGGCCGCGGTGCTCGCGGAGCCCGCCGTCGCGATCGGCGCCCGGACCGCTGGTGCCCAGGCGAGGCGCTCCCGCGAGGGGTGACACGATGTCGAAGCCGAGGATTGACGGGCGCGCGACCGGCGGTGCCTCGGTGTACGCTTCGATCAGGCGGCGACGGGTACTGAGCGCGCGGTCCTCTGCGGTCGCGCCCCACACCCTGTCGCCCCAGACGAAGTGCGAGATCGCGGTCCGGTGGGGCGTGCTCGCGAAGGTTCGATCGAGCGCCGCGTGTTCGCCTTCCCACATCCTCAGCAGCGCAGCGCCAACCGTGAGGTTGTGCATGGAATCGAGAAGCTTGTTCTTGTCGAGCGCGGCACGCGCGAACGGCAGCCGCGCCTCAGGCCCGAACATCGCCGGCTGGATCGCGAGCAGGCCAACGCCCGCGCCGCCGTGCTGGGTCGACTGGCAGCGGCCCAGACGATAGACCAGCGCCGCCAGCAGAAAAGCATCAGTGTCCGACGACGCCGCGACCGCGCGGATGTGCCCGGCCAGCTGGGGCAGCGCTGCTGCCGGGGCGACCTCGCGGCACAGGCGAAACACCGCATCGTCGAAACGGCGGGCATCGAGCGGCCCGGCTGGGCTGGCCGGCTCGGCGGGCCAGATCGTCGGATCCTTCAATTCGTGGACGCCTCGTTTGAGCGGGCCATCGACGCGCCGCTGACGCTGGCCGCGCTTCGCCGGCAATGGCGTCGCCCGCGAGGCGCTGATCTCGGCATCCGCAACACCAACGCCGGCTGACTCGGAGGCGGGAGGCAATCCGGTCAACAGCGCTGCTGCCGCGGGGACGGCCAGCAGCAGCAGGTTTCCGACGGTGGCCAGCACGGGAGCCTCTGGACTATCGACCAACCGCGGCGACACTTGAAGGCTGGATCACGGGTCGGCGCAAGATCGGTGGGATGTACACGCAGGTTGGGTGTAGCCTGCGCACCATGAGCACCCACGAAAAGAACCGGTCTGCCATCATCGCCGGGGTATTCCTGTTGACCGTCCCGCAGGCGTTCGGATGCGCAAGCACCAATGGCGCCGCCCCACCCGCCGCCGAGTCGCCCGCGCCCGCCGTGTCGTCCGCGTCCGCGTCCGCGTCCGCGTCTGCGCCTGCCGCCGCCGCGGATCCCGCGGCCAAGCTGCGCACAGTGCTGGCCATGGCCCATCGAAGCGAGAAGAACCGCGCCCGCGATCAGTACCGCCACCCGGTGGAGACCCTCTCGTTCTTCGGTATCCGCGAGGACGCGACCGTGGTCGAGATATCCCCCGGCGGCGGCTGGTACACCGAGATCCTGGGGCCCATGCTCAAGGACAAGGGCCAGTTCATCGTCACCAACTCGCCGACCGGGAAGAAGTTCGCCGACCTGCTGACGGGAGCGCCCGAGATCTACGGCAAGGTACAGATTGCGCCTTTCGACGCGGGCAAGGACATGACGACCCTGGCCGCCGATGGGACCGTCGACCTGGTGCTGACGTTCCGGAACATCCACGGCTGGATGCCCAACGGAACCGACGGCAAAATTTTCGCGGCGGCTTACAAGGCATTGAAGTCGGGCGGGGTGTTCGGCGTGGTCGAGCACCGGGGCAAGCCCGCCTCGGATCCGGCCGAACTCAAGGACACTGGCTACGTGCCCGAGACCTACGTCGTCAAGAAGGTCGAAGAGGCTGGGTTCAAGCTGGCAGCCAAGTCGGAGATCAACGCCAACCCGAAGGACACGAAAGACTATCCGAAGGGTGTCTGGACCCTGCCCCCGACCCTGCGCTTGGGCGAGGTGGACAAGGACAAATACCTTGCGATTGGTGAGAGCGATCGCATGACCCTGAAGTTCGTCAAACCCTGAGCGTTCGCGGAATGGGCCGGAAGCAGGCAGGCCCGCGGCGCAGAGCGGCCATCAGCGTCGCCTGTGCCGGATCGCTGGCGGTGGCGGCGCTTGCCGTTTCGGCATGCGCCAGCCAGAAGGGCGTGCCGTTCGAAATGCAGATGTGGAACCGCTCGGCCGAGCCGTTCACCATCATCGGTAACGTTCACTTTGTCGGCACCAGTGACATGGCCTTGTTCCTGGTGACGACGCCGGCCGGGCACATCCTGGTCGACAGCGGTTTCGAGGCCGGGGTGCCGCGGCTCAAGGCCGGCATCGAGAAGCTTGGCTTCCGTTTCGAGGACGTGAAGGTCCTGCTCGCAAGCCACGCCCACATCGACCACGTGCAGGGCCACGCACGCGTGCGGGCGATGACGGGCGCGAGGGTGATGATGTCCGAGGCGGACGCGGGCATCGTACGCACCGGGGGCAAGGGCGATTTCTTGTACGATGGCGTCTACGCTTGGGCGCCGTGTCCGGTCGACGGCGTGATCAAGGACGGCGAGCAGGTTGAACTGGGCGGGACCGTTCTGACAGCGCATCTGACGCCCGGCCACACCCGCGGCGCCACCACATGGACGATGGCTGTGCCGCATGACGGCCGGCAGCTTGCGGTGGTGTTCTTTCCGAGCGGCCACGTGAACCCAGGAGTCCGGCTGGGCAAGGATCCGAGCTACCCGGGGATCGCTCAGGACTTCGAGCGCAGCTTTGCCCTGTGGAAGAGCTTGCCGTGCGACGTGTTCCTGGGCGCGCACGGCAGCTTCTTCAACGTGCACGACAAGGCGAAGCGGCTGCGCACCAGCGCCACGCCGCATCCATTCATCGATCCGGATGGATTCAGGAAGCTCGTCGCCGCTGAGGAAGCCAGGTTTCGCGCCGTGCTTGAAGACCAGCAGTGATGCTTTCGATTCGGCGATCGCTGCCCTGGCCGGGGCGGCGCGTATCATCCGCCGCTGCCCTCGGATGCAAGCACGAAACACTTGGCGGGTCCCGGCTTTCGTGGCAAAAGCCAGGTCATGCTCAAGAAAATCCTGATCGGGCTAGTTGTGGTGGTCGGAGGGTTTTTCGGATTCGCGGCGACACGACCAGGTACCTACCGGGTCGAACGGGCTTTGAAAATCGAGGCGCCTGCAGCAGTGGTGTTCGCGCAGCTCGACGATATGAAGGCCTGGGCGGCGTGGTCGCCATGGGACAAGCTCGATCCGCAGATGAAAAAGACTTTCGATGGCCCCGCCAAGGGCGTGGGCGCAGGCTACGCCTGGCAGGGCAACGACAAGGTCGGCAAAGGCAAGATGGCCGTCACCGACAGCCAGGCGCCGACCCAGATCAAATACCGGCTTGAGTTCATAGAACCGTTTGCCGCGGTGGCGACCACCGGCTTTGCCCTGGCGCCAGACGGCGACAAGGCCGTGGGCGTGACATGGTCAATGGCCGGCACCAACGACCTTATGGGCAAGGTGTTCGGCATCTTCATGGACATGGACAAGACCATCGGCGCCGACTTCGAGAAGGGCCTGCTCGGTCTCAAGGACGTGTCTGAAACCGAGGCTGCCAAGCAGGTAGCAGCAGCGGCAGCTGCGGCAAAGGCGCAGGCCGAAGCCGCTGCGACGGCGGCAAAGGCGCAGGCCGATGCGGTGGTTGCGGCTGCGGCCGCCGAAGCTGCCGCAGTGCCCAAGGGCAAGGCCAAGGGCAAAGCCAAGAATTGAAAAGCCCGCATCGCGGACGGCCGTGATAGACATTCCGCACACCAAGGATTAAGGGGGGCTCACATGCGTCGAACCTGCTTTGCGCTGCTTCTGATTGTTGCGGCTTGTGACAGTGACAAGGCCGCCAAACCGGCCGGCGGTGCTGCGGGCCTGAGTGGCTCGGCAGGCGTGGGTGGGGGCGGCGCTTCTGGCGCGCGAGGTGGCAGTAGCGGGGCTGGCGGAACTGCCGGGCGCGCGGGCATGGGCGGTAGCGGAATCGGCGGCGCCGTGATCGACGCAGCGGTTGACGCCCCGTCGGTTGACGCCGGAATGTCCGACAGCCCGCGTGACGTGGCGTCGGAGCCGATGCCTGGTGCCGAGGCCATCGTCCGCAGCGATGCCGCACTGCCGGCGAACAGCCCGTACGTCTACATCGCCTCGTCGTCCGAGATCCGCATCTACCAGCTCGATTTGATGACCGGGATGCTGGTCGGCCGTGACTCGGTTTCCATGATGGGCCCGCCGGGCACGACCCTGGCTAGCTACATGGTGTGGAACTCGAAAAAGACCGTGATGTACATCGCCCACAGCGTCCCCAATCCGGCGATTCCGATCCCCGATGGCGGCCTGACCCGGGTTGCCGCCGTGACCGCGTACGCGATTAACGGCGCCACCGGCGGGTTGACCAAACTAGGCAACAGTGTCCCGGTGCCCAATACCGACGGCGCGACCCACATCGGGATCCATTCCGACAAATATCTGTACCTGGCCAACTTTGGCAGCAGCTCGGTCAGCGTCTTTGGCACCAACCCGGACGGTAGCGTGGCCAGCTTGATCGAGAACAAGACCATGCTGGCGACGGGCGAGCCGTACCGGATGGCTCACCAGGCGCTTGTCGATGGCAACTTCCTGTTGGTGCCGTGCCGCGACCTCGCCGTTGTCGCGCAGTTCGTGATCGATCCGAGCACCGGCAAGCTGACCGACAACACACCGGCCACGGCGATGGTGCCGACGATGCCGCTTCCGCCGCCCGACGGGGGCATACCCGATGGTGGGGTGGTCGATCGTGGCGCTGGTCCACGTCACCTCGCTTTGAGCTTCGACAAGAAGTTCGCCTACGTGGTTAACGAGCTGCAAGGCACCATCACGGTGTTCGGGTACGACGCTGCCAAGGGTACTCTGGGCGCGGTCGTCCAGAATCTGCTGAGTGGCGATCCGGCTGGCCCGCGTGAGGTCCAAGCCGCGCACCCCGTGATCACGAAGACCACGCTTTACGTCTCGAACCGCAGCACCAAGAGCATCGGAGTCTTCAAGATCGATGCAATGACCGGCAAGTTGACGCTGGTCGAGCACGAAGTCGGCGGAGGCGCGATCGCTTTCCCGCGCGACTTCACCATCGACCCCACCGGCAAGTTCCTGCTGGTCGCGAACGCGCGCAACGTGCCTGAGAACCTGGCCAACGTGCTCGAGATAAGCCCAACCGACGGATCTCTCACGCTCAAGCGGAATGTGGAGATCGCGCAGGGCTCGCAGTTCGCCGGCGCCCTGCAACTGCCCTAGCGATTCGAATCAATTCCAGCGAGCCCCGCACAGCGCCGTGGTATGGTCCGCGCCGTAGCTTGGACAGTGGCTCGAAGAGACTGATTCCCAATCCGCCTCGCCCGCCGACGTTCGGGTCGGGGCGGGGAACCTCCGGAGGTCACCCGATGTCCGAGCGCAAGATGTCTGAGCAGAAGTCCGAGCGTAGCGAGAACCCACCCTTGGAAGCTGCCGCCAGGCTGGCCCACGACGCCGCGCCAACAGCAGTTCGTTCCGGCGGCCCCATGTCGCTGGCCGGCTGGGTCGGTGCCCTGATGGACGAGCTGTCCGAAGCCCAGACGCCGCGCGCCTGACGCGGCTGGGTGTGCCCGAACCGCGGCTGACATGCGTGCGCTGCCGGCGCCCGCAAGCTGTGTGCTATTGCGCCCACATTGGTCAGCTGCCGACGCGCACGCATGTGCTCTTGCTGCAGCATTCGCGCGAGCGGCGCATGGCCATAGGCACTGCGCGCATGGCGCACCTGTCGTTGCCGGGCTCGGTGCTGCGGGTGGGCGTGGATTTCTCGGAGGATCCTGTGGTGTGCGGAACGATCGCGGCCGGTCACCCGGTCCATGTGCTGTTCCCCGGACCGGGCGCCCGCCAGGTCAGCGAATTGCCGCGTGATCGTCCGGTCACCTTGATCGTGCTCGACGGGACCTGGACGCAGGCGCACAAGCTTCTGAAGGTGAACCCGGCGCTGGCGGCGCTACCACGCGTGGCGTTCACCCCCCGCGCGCCAAGTGACTACCGCATTCGCCGCCAGCCGGCGCCGTTCTGTGTCTCGACCATCGAAGCGCTCGCCGAGGTTCTGACAGCGATCGAGCCGGAGGCGGGGCCGTTTTCGCGGCTTCTGGATCCGTTCCGCGCGATGGTGGCGACACAGGAGCGCTTCATGGCCGAGGTGCGATCGAGCAGGCACCGGCACGCGGGGCCCAGGCCGCCACGCCAGCCGAGCTTGCCGGCGCGGGTGGCCGAGCTGTGGCCCCGGCTTGTCTGCGTGCAAGGTGACGCCAACGCGTGGCCCTCGGACGACCCCGACCACCAGGAGCCGGAGATCATCCACTGGGTCGCACACCGACCCGCCGCGGGCGCGACGTTCGAAGCCGTGGTGGCGCCGCGGCGTAAGCTGTCATCGTCGACTCCGGCCCACTGCGGGCTTGCTGTCAACGTGATCGAGGCCGGGTGTGGCGACGCGCAATGGCGGGCGCGCTGGGACGCTTTCCGCCGGTCCGACGATGTGCTGGTGTCGTGGGGCGCCTTCTATCCCAACATGGCGGCGCGCGATGGCTTGCAGCTACCAAGCGAGCGCGTGGATTTGCGAACCGAGATGTCGCAGATGTTGCGGCGCCGGGTCGGTACCTTGGATGACGGTGTCGGCTCGGTCGGCGCCACGCCCATGGATCTGGCGATCGCGGGCCGCGCCGGTGCACGTCTGGCGGCGCTGGTTGCGGCTGTGACGGCGCTGCGCGCGGCGGGCACCTGACCGCTAGACCAGCGCTGACTTCACCGTGGCAAATGCATCGAGCGCGAGGGTCAGATCCTCGCGGGTGTGAGCCGCCGAGATCTGCGTGCGGATGCGGGCCTTGCCTTGCGGCACCACGGGATGGGAGAAGCCGACCACGTACA
>JANPCZ010000162.1:0-4676 GCA_031431215.1 Myxococcales bacterium | reverse complement strand
GGCGCCGGTGGCGCGCTCGGGGGTGGCATCGGCGGGGCCGGCGGCGGGGCCGGCGGCGGCGTGGTGGGCGGCGGCGGCGGTGGCGCGCTGGGTGGCGGTGGCGGCGGTGGCGGTGGCGGTGGCGGTGGTGGCGGTGGCGGTGGCGGCGGTGGCACCACCGGTGGCGGCATGCTGGTGTCCACGCACGACGCCAGGTCGAACAGCATGAACATCAGGACCTTCTCTTGCGGCGACAAGCCCGTGGTCGTGCAGCCGGTCGGGAAGGCAAGTTTGGCCTTATCGCCTGACGAAACGTGAATGTCGCTGTGAACGAATCGCCCGCACTGATTGGCCGGCAAAGCGTTGATCGGGGTGTTGAACGAGAAGTACTGGACGCTGTTGACCGTATTGGGGACTTCGTCCTGCACTCCGTTGGCGTAGATCCAGCGCTGCACCAGCGAGGCGTTGACCGCATCGACGGTGTGCTGGGCTTGCGCGATGCTGACCTGGCCCAAGACGGTCGAGCCGCCCACGTTGACCAGCCACTGCGCCAGTGCGGCACCCTTGGGGAAGGTCTGATCGATCGTGGTGGTGACGGGGTTGACCAGGTCCGGCAGATCCACCCAGGTCGCAACAGTTGGCCATGGCGCCGGTCCTAGCCGGAGCCAGACCTTGTGATAGTGGGTGGCGAAGACGCGGCCGCCAGCCGCTGTGTAGTCCATCATCGCCTGGCGAGCTGCGACCGACTTGGTGCCGGCGTTCTCGCCCCCCTCGCAGGCCAGCAGAACCGCGTTGTACTGCTGGAGACCAGCGAGCGTACCCCACATCGACTGGGCGGTAGTCAAGGCCGCGCCGCTGGCGAACATGCTGGTGCCGCCGCTTCCCGCGAACAGGTGCACGCGGCCGGTGCCACCCGCCGGTGTGAACTCCGCGTCGTCGATGCCGACCTTGCGGAGTAGGCACTCCAACGGGTCGTAGGCGCCGGTGGTGAGCGCCATGAGCGGGATGTCGCCCTCGGACTTGTTGCGCGGAAGGCTGGTCTGGCTCGCGGGCAGTGCGGTCGCCTGGCACGCCGGGACGTTGGCGATCGTGATCTGGCGTCGCCATCGTCCGATCTGGATGACAACGGGGATGTTGGCTCCGACCGGGACGTTTCTGAGCGTGAAGCGTCCGTCCGGGCCCGTGTTGGTGCGCACCAGGGGTGAGCCCGAGGCCTGCGTCCCGCACTGCTCGCAGGAGGCGCCGGCGGTGAATGGCTGAACCGCCGCGTTGGGCACGTAAACGAGAGCGTCGTAGAGCGGAAGGGTCCCGTTGGGCGCGTACACAGTGCCGGTCACCGTGGTGTCGCCGCTGCTCGGGCAGGTCATCTGCTGCCGGCACAGGTTGACGCAACTGTCGGGGTAACACACGTTGGGCACGCCACCGCCGGCACAGGTGAACCCGAGCGCGCATCCGCCGCAGTCCTGGCTTCCGCCGCAGCCGTTGCCGATGGTGCCGCAGTAGCGGCCGGTGGGTTGCTGGCACGTGATCGGCACGCAACTCGGTGAGCCGCAAAGGTTGGGCACGCTGCCACCGCCGCAGGTCTGCCCGACGGGACAGCCGCCGCAGTCCTGGTTGCCGCCGCAGCCGTTGCCAACGGTGCCGCAGTACTTGCCGCCGGCCTGCTGGCACGCGAGCGGCGTGCAGGCGCCGATCGGTGCGCCGCATACGCCAGCGATGCCACCGCCGCCGCAGCTCTGTCCGGCGATGGGGCAGCCGCCGCAGTCCTCAGTCTTGCCGCAGCCGTCACCGACCACGCCGCAGTACTTGCCACCGGTCTGCTGGCACGCGACCGGCGTGCAGGCGCCGGCGGGCGCGCCGCACACGCCAGGGATGCCACCGCCGCCGCAGGTATGCCCAGCGGTGGGGCAGCCGCCGCAGTCGACGGTCTTGCCGCAGCCATCGCCGACCACGCCGCAGTACTTGCCGCTGGTCTGCTGACACACGATAGGCGTGCAGTTCGACATCATGGATCCGCACACACTGGCAGCGCCGCCACCGCCGCAGGTCTGCCCGGCGGTGGTGCAAGCGCCGCAGTCCACGGTCCTGCCGCAGCCGTCGCCGATCACGCCGCAGTAGCGTCCGTTGGTCTGCTGACACGCCGTCGGCATGCAGCCGGGCGGAATCATCGCACCGCACACGCCAGGGAAACCGCCGCCGCCGCAGGTCTGTCCGGCGGTGGTGCAAGCGCCGCAGTCGACGATCTTGCCGCAGCCGTCGCCGATCATGCCGCAGTAGCTCCCGTTCGCCTGCTGGCAGGTGACCGGCATGCAGCTCATTGAGATCGGCGCGCCGCACACACCGGATACGCCGCCGCCACCGCAGGTCTGGCCCATGGGACAGCCACCGCAGTCGATGGTCTTGCCGCAGCCGTCGCCGACCTTGCCGCAATACTGGCCGCTCGGTTGCTGGCAGGTCAGGGCGGTGCAGCTCCCCGCCATCGCCGCGCACAGACCGGGCGTGCCGCTGCCGCCGCACGACTGGCCCATGGGGCAGGTGCCGCAGTCGATGATCTTGCCGCAGCCGTCGCCGACCTTGCCGCAGTACTGACCGCTTGCTTGCTTGCAGACCAGCGGCATGCACGAGGCGCCGACCGCTCCACAGACGTTGTCCGTGCCGCCACCGCCGCAGGTCTGGCCCATGGCGCAGGTGCCGCAGTCGATGGTCTTGCCGCAGCCGTCGCCGATCTTGCCGCAGTAGTTTCCGCCTGCCTGGGTGCAGGTGATGGGCGTGCACGCGCCGTTGGGGCCGCCACACAGGTTGGGCACGCCGCCGCCGCCGCAGGTCAGGCCGACGGGACAGTCGCCGCAATCGATGGTCTTGCTACAGCCGTCGCCGACCTTGCCGCAGTACTGCCCGCCTGGTTGCTTGCATTCCAGGGGCAGGCATCCGGCCGGCGTGTCCTTGCCACAGATGCTGGCGACGCCGTTGGCACCGCACGCCCCGCCATTGGCGCAGTCGCCGCAATCGAGGGTCTTGCCGCAGCCGTCGCCGATCTTGCCGCAGTAGCTGCCGTCAGGGCCGACGCAAACCAGCGGCTTGCAGCTCATGTTCTCGCCGCCGCACACGCTTGCCACGCCACCGCCGCCGCAGGTCAGACCCATCGTGCAGTCACCACAGTCGATGGTCTTGCCACAGCCGTCTCCGACCTTGCCGCAGTAGCGCCCGCCGGCTTGATCACAGGTCAGCGGTTTGCAGTTCGGATCGACGATCCCACACAGGCCCGCGGAGCCAGCGCCACAGGTTTGCCCGCCGGGGCAGCCGCCGCAGTCGACGGTCTTGCCGCAGCCGTCGCCGATCTTGCCGCAGTAACGTCCACCGGTCTGGTCGCAGGCGATGGGCTTGCAGTTGGGATCGGCCGACACGCACACCTTGTTGTTTTCCGCGCCCTCGCCGCCGCACACCTGGCCCATCGGGCAGCCGCCGCACTCGATGGTGCCGCCGCAGCCGTTACCGATGCGCCCGCAGTACTTGCCGGCGGCGCTCTGGCAGACGAGCGGCGTGCACAACCGGTCAGGTTGCACGGGCGAATCGGCAAAGCCGAAGTCGAAGCCGCTGCCTCCGGGTGGCTGCGCTGGGCCACCGTCGAGATCGTCTAGCGAGGACGCATCCCCGATCGTGGGGACGAAGACTCGGGTGTCGCAACCCGCAGCTGCGACCCCGACCATTAAGCAAAGCCAACCTGCGAACCACTGGCGTCCTGCGAACATGCCCACGTCCTTTCCGAAAATATTGATAGCGCGATTGTGAACCATCGGCCGATCGAGCGCGCGAACTTTCGCGGAACCGCGGGATCTTTTTTTTCGACGGTGAGTACGCCCACGGAGCACGCCCGCTCACATCGACGGACGTTGCCCACCAATGCGGCAACCCGTGCCCGGTGGTCAGCCGCGCCGGCGCTTCCACTCGTTGATGAGACCGTTGGTCGAGGCGTCGTGGCCGGTCACCTCGCCCGCGCCGTCGAGCTCCGGGATGATGGCGCTTGCCAGCTTCTTGCCCAGCTCGACGCCCCACTGATCGTACGAATTGACGTCCCAGATGACGCCCTGGACGAAGATCTTGTGCTCGTAGAGGGCGATGAGTCGGCCCAGGGTTCGCGGGTCGAGCTTCTGGTAGAGGATCGAGTTGGTCGGCCGGTTACCGGGGAAGACCTTGTGGGGTACCAGCGCCGCCAGCGCCTCGCCGGACAGGCCCTGCGTTTCGAGGTCGGCGCGCGCCTCGGCAGCGGTTCGGCCCTTCATGAGCGCCTCGGTCTGGGCGAAGTAGTTGGCCAGCAGCAACTTGTGGTGGTCACCCAGGGGGTTGTGGCTTGTGACCGCGGCCAGGAAGTCGCATGGCACCAGCCGGGTGCCCTGGTGGATCAGTTGATAGAACGCATGCTGTCCGTTGGTCCCCGGCTCGCCCCAGATGACCGGGCCGGTCTGGTAGTCGGTGATGGTCGCGCCGTCGCGCCGGACGCGCTTGCCGTTCGATTCCATGTCGCCCTGCTGGAAATAGGCCGGGAACCGATGCAGGTATTGATCGTAGGGCAGGATGGCGTGGGTCTCGGCGGCGAAGAAATCCGTGTACCAGACCCCCAGCAGCGCCATCGTTACCGGAAGACTGGCCTCCAGCGGAGCGGTACGGAAGTGCTCGTCCATCTCGAAGGCGCCGGTGAG
>JANPCZ010000161.1:0-2195 GCA_031431215.1 Myxococcales bacterium | reverse complement strand
GGCGGGCTGGTCGCACACCTGCTCGCCGCGCGCGACGGTGACGGTCGCGTGGCCAACCACGCGCTGCCCGACCTTGGGCGGCTGTGCGGCGATCTGGATCAGCCGCCACCGATGGCGCTGGGTCGGCTGGCGCCGCTTGCGGCGACGTTCGAATCCTTGCCCGCGGCGCCGCTGCCGGCGGATCTGACGGCGACGCTGCGCCCCTACCAGCGCACCGGGGTCGACTGGTTGCACTTCCTGCGCGGCGTGGGACTGGGTGGCGTGCTGGCCGACGACATGGGCCTGGGCAAGACGGTGCAGGCGCTGGCTGCGCTGTCGGGCCGGACGCTGATCGTGTGCCCGACCAGCGTGCTACCCAACTGGCAGTCCGAGGCCGCACGCTTCCGGCCGACGCTGCGGGTGGCTGCCTATCATGGGCCGGCTCGTCGGCTCGACCAGGCGGCCGATGTCACGCTGACCACCTACGCGATCTTGCGCCTCGACATCGAACAGCTGTCGGCGCAGCGCTGGGGCACGGTCCTCATCGACGAAGCGCAGGCCATCAAGAATCCCGACAGCCAGGTGGCGCGCGCGGCGTTCGCGCTGGCGGGCGATTTTCGCCTGGCCTTGACCGGAACGCCGGTCGAGAACCGCCTGGATGAGTTGTGGAGCATCATGCACTTCGCGAACCGTGGCCTGCTTGGTGGCCGGCGCGATTTCGACGCCGAGTTCGCCCGCCCGATAAGCGACGGCGCAGCAGGCGCGGCGGAGCGACTGCGCACGCGCATCCGCCCATTCGTCATGCGCCGCCGCAAACGTGACGTGGCGCCCGAACTGCCGCCGCGAACCGAGGCGACGCTCAAGGTGTCGCTCGACGAGCGCGAGCGGACGATCTACCAGGCGGTTCGCGCCGCCTCGCGCGCCGAAGTCGTGGCCGCGCTGGGGGATCCGTCGGGCAAGGGCATGAACGTCATGAAGGCGCTTGAGGCGCTGCTGCGGCTGCGCCAGGCCGCCTGCCATCCGGGGTTGTTGCCGGGGCAGCAGGCCGCGACGTCGTCCAAAGTGCAAGCGTTGATGGAGGCGCTCGACACGGCGGCTGCCGACGGGCACAAGGCGCTGGTGTTCTCGCAGTGGACTTCGCTGCTCGATCTGATCGAGCCGCCGCTGCGCGCGGCGGGCATCGCGTTTGCGCGTCTCGACGGGTCGACTGCCGATCGCGGCCAGGTCGTCGAAAGTTTTCAGGCCGCCGACGGCCCGCCGGTGATGCTGGTGTCGCTCAAGGCCGGCGGTACGGGCCTCAATCTCACCGCCGCCGATCACGTCTTCCTGTGCGATCCGTGGTGGAACCCCGCGGTCGAGGAACAGGCCGCGGATCGCGCGCATCGCATCGGCCAGGACAAGCCCGTGTTCGTCTACCGTTTGGTCGCGGCCGACACGGTGGAGGAGCGCATCCTGGATCTGCAACAGCGCAAACGCGCTCTCGGCGAGGCTGCCCTGGGTGACGGCGCCGCCGCCGCGTCGCTGACCCGCGCGGATCTGCTGGCGCTGCTCGAGTGATGCGCATTCCGCCCGTCTGTGGTGTCTCAATCCCGTCGGGCTCGCTTGCCGTCATCGGCCGCTTGAGACAAAGATCGCTTGGAATGTATCGTCGCCCGCCGCTATTGCTCTTAGGTGCGCTCGCTGTCCTGGCTGGCGCGGCAGTGCTGATCCTGGGGCCGGTCGACCAGGTGGCGGCGCAGCCGCGGGCGCGTGTCAAGTACGCGTTCCAGCCGGATTGTTTCCGTCCGTCCCTGACCGCAGCCTGCGATAACTATCGGGTCACCCGTCGTTTGGACCTGGGCCCCCAGATCGCGGTGTGGGTCGAGAAGGCGGACCGCAGCCAGTTCATCGACACGTTGCTGGTCACCACCCTGACCGCGACCCGTGGCATCGGCAACCGACCGGGCGCCACAAATTTTCCCTCCAGTCCCAAGTTTCCCTACGGCAAACGACCGATGGTGCTGCCGGTGTGGGCGCACGCGCGCGGCAAGCTGTTCGAAACCGTCATCATGCAGGACGTGACCCCGTCGACGCCGGACCGCGAATATTGGTTCGGTTTCCACGAGGCCATCTCGACCCCCGATCCGTATTTCTGCCGGCCGATGTCCGAGGAAGAGACCTTCATGCCGGACGCGATCACGTGCCCGACCAAGATCTTCAACAGCGCCAAGGGTCGC
>JANPCZ010000160.1:0-17440 GCA_031431215.1 Myxococcales bacterium | reverse complement strand
GGCCGGATCCGTCCGCGACAGCAGATTCCCGTCGCTGTTGTAGGTCGAACTGGTCAGGTGGCCACGAGGATCTTGCTCCGCTACCACGTTGCCCTTGGGATCGTAGGTGCGCCGCTCGTCGTTCCCGATCGCGTCCACGGTGCGCGTGATCAGGCCCAGATCGGACAGCTCGTACACCATGGGCTGGCCCATGCGGTCGGTGTGCAGCACGCGGCGGTTCTTGGCGTCGTAGGCGTACTTGAACACACCGCCCTCGGCGTCCTCGACCCGCACCACCCGGCTGAGGCCGTCGTAGTCGATGCGGGTGGCGTTGCCGCGGAAGTCGGTCTTGCTTCGCAGGCGGTGGGCGCCGTCGTAGGTGAACGTCCGCGTGTTGCCCAGCACGTCCGTGTAGGTCGCCAGGTTGCCCGCGCCGTCGTACCCGAAGGTCAGCGAGCGGCCCGCGCTGTCGTCGACGCGCGTGAGGTTGCCGGCGCTGTCGTACACAAACGCGAGCGTGCTGCCGCCCGTGCCTTGCACGCCTGCCACGCGGCCGGCGCCGTCGTGGGTCACGGTCACGCGGTTGCCGTTGAGGTCCTCCTCGGAAGCCAGGCGTCCGGCGCTGTCGAAGCCGTGCACCATGCCGTCGGGCGAGCGCATCGCGAAGCCACCGCCCACCAGCGACTCGATCTTCTCGAACCGTTTCGGCGGCGCGTCCCACAAGCCCGATGCCGACGCTGGCGTGAAGGTCCAGGCCACGCCCTGGCCGTCGGTGTAGATGAGCGTCCCGCCAGAACCGAGGGTCACCTTGCGATCGTAGCCCTGGTGCCAGCCGATCTGCGCGCTGTAGGTCAGCGCGAACGACACCGGGATCCCGCGCGCCGGCAGCGACAGATCCGCGATGGTGTCGAAGTAGTTGCCCGAGCCGAGGTTGACCTGTGACTTGTTGTTCGCGTTCCCGCCGCACGTCGCACACTGCGGAGTTCCCGATCCCGCCGATCCATCGCCACCTTCGCCGCACCCCCCGTTGAGCGACAGCGACTGGAAGTTCACCTCGTAGATGCCCACCTCCGCACTCGTCGCCACGAAGCCGAAAATCGTCCCGATGCCCGGCGCCACGTACCCTGCCTTGGGCGCCGTGATCGTGAAGCCTTGCGCCGCCACGTCGCGCAGCCGGTCCTTGAATTCCGCCGGCCACAACACCTGCGGCAAGAAGTCGTCAACCGTCGCCTCGTTGAACGTGACCGTATTCGCGGCACCCGCAAGCTGCACCAGCTTGACGGCCGAGTACTGGTTCGGCCCACGGAACTCCTCCCCGATGCGGTGCTCGAGAAACGACGACTCGAAGCCCGCCAGTTTGCCCACCGTGGGCGAGCGGCGGTGATCCCCATCGACCGAGTACTGCCCGAAAGCGATCAGCGGCGCGTCGAAGATGAACAGGTCCCGCGAGATCCGCAGCGGCGTCCCGCCGAAGGCCGCGATGCGCGGCTCGACCCCCGCCTGCGCCTCTTCCACGTCCTTCCAGATCCGGTGCCAGTGCAGCGCGGCCGCCCGCTCGCGCGCCATGCCCAGGTGACGAAAATACGACAGCCCCGTGATGTAGAGCTTCTCGGCCTCCAGATCATCGCCCGAAAGCGCGTCGTACCGCTTGTAGCGTTCTGTGATCAACGTGGCCGGCACGATCCCCGGATCCAGTGCGAAGGCGTACACCCCGCCCACCGTCATCGCGTGCGTGGCGGCCCGCCATTCGGTTTTCGGCGACTCCAGCGCAACCTGCAGCTTTTGCCCCGCGCCTGGGACGTCCGCGACACCGCTTGCCACCGCCACCGCGTCGACCTTCAGGACAGCGCGCAGGCGGATCGACCACGCGGGCGTTTCACTCAAACCCCCGTACTGAATGATCGTCGATGCGTCCTGCGCCGTGGCCGGCTCGTACACCACGCTCACGCTCTTGCCCCACAGGCTTGCCATCGGTGCGGCGTACTCGAATGGCACGGCCTGGCTGCTCGTGCCCGTCAGCCGCACTATATGGCGCGCTTCGGCCGGGATCTCCTCGTCGACCAGCTCGCTCGCAATACGCCGGGCCGGCAGCTCGTCGGGCAAGATGGGCAGCTCGTCGGCGATGATGATGCGGCGCTTGGTCGCGCTATCGAGCGTGTTGCAGTCGATGCCGTTCTGCTGGATGTAGTTGCGCATCTGGCGCTCGTAGACCTCGATCGGACGCTCGATGGTTGGCTGCGCGAGGAAGCCCGCGAAATCGAACGCCACCGCGTCGCGCAGGTCGACCGCCTTCTGCACTTCGTAGCGCTTGAGAGCCGGCGCCAGGTTGACCCACGTATTGACGGCTCCAGGCCGTGGCACGCCCCGGTACGCCGTCGACGCCACGAACGCCCTCACCCACGCGTGGTGAATGCGCAGCCCGATGCCGCGCCCTGGGCCAATCAGCGCGGCCTGTGCGTCGATCCCCGCCGACAACAGCGCCGACAGCGACGCGGTCAGCGACTCGGCCGCGGCATACTGGTTGGCCGCCTCCGCAGTCAGCTCGATGGTCCCCATCTCGTAGCGCGCCGGGACCCCGGCCGCCCGCAAGAGCGCCACCAGGAGCGACGCTTGATCGTAGTCGTTGCCCCTGCCTTCCTTCAGCGCCCCCACCGCGCCCTTCTTCGAGCCGAAGTACAGCTCGGTGTCGATCGTGTCGTGCACGAAGTTGTAGATGCGAATGGGATCGTTGCCCAGTTCAGCCGCCTTCTGCGTGATGACCGGATCCGCCGAAGGCGCGTCCAGGGTCGGCTGCTGATCCAGCAGGGCGGGTGGGGCGGGCGGATCCACAATCGCTTCCAGAAACACCGGCGCGGCGCCGGGCGGCGGCTCTTCTGGGATCACGCCCTCGATGAACCGCAGCGGCAGCCGCTTGCGCGCGGGCAGCCGGACGTGGCTCTTTTTGACGGCATCGAACAGGCTCTTCGCCTGACCCGTCAGGTGATCGACGGTCTCGCTGCGGCCGTTCTGCAGGTCCTCGGTCGCCCCGATCATGGAATGCAGCGCTTGTGCGTCCTCGGTGTCCTTGATGAGGCCCGCAACCCAGGCGGGCGCGGTCGCGGGCGGCAGTCCCGCCAGGGCATCCTTGCGACGCATATCGGTCTGCGCTTGCTGCTGCTTCGACCAGCTCGCGGGATCGAGCAGCATCTGCGGATCGAGGTTCTGTCGGTGGGCTATCTCGAGCAGGCGATTCTTGCGCTGGCTGGCATCGGCGAACGCCTGCGCGCCCTTCGGCCCGTCGGTCAGCACATACGCGAGCGGCAGCAGCAGCATCGCCGACAGCACCCGAAGCGTGCGCTTGCGAAACAAGGGCGTCCCCTTCCTGTCCTTCCTGTAAGACCTCATGGCAGCCACCTCATCTGATACGTGCGCAGCAGTCTTGCGAGATCGATGCGAATCGCCGTCACGTCGGCGGCCGTGATGCCGCGGACCCTATCGATGGCGGCCAGGACCTCGCCTATCGCCGTCGCGGGACTGGAGCTGGCGGCGGCATTCTGCACGCTGGTGATGGCCTGGCTGCGCTTGCTGGCCTGGCCGCCGGTCAAGCTCAGCCCGAGGAGCGCGTTCACGGCGTCGTCGCCGATCTGACTCGCGCTGCGCGGGGCGGTGAAGCTGAAGACGTCCGTGTCCAGCAGCGCCGCGCCCGCCCGCAAGGTGCCTGTGATCTCGAACGTGCCGCCGAAGGCGGGCAGCCGCAGCGTCAGGAAGAAGCCGCCGCTGGCGCCAGCAGCCAGCGTGAGCACGTGGGTCAGGGGATCGGTCGACGTCACGCCCGCGCCCAGCACGTGGGTCACGTCGAAGGCGGCCGAGGCGTTTCCGGTGTTGCGCGCGGTCGCTCGCACGTCCACGGTGCCACCGGGCAGAAGCGGCGTCCCGCTGGCAGGCGCGGCCGCGGCCAGCGCCGACAGATACAGCGCCGCCGACGCCGAGCTTTCCGTGTCCCACGCGAGCGTCAACGCCTTGCCAAGGCCGCGCCCGCCCAGCGCCGCAACGGTCTTGTTGCCGATGACACCCTTGGCGGCAGCGCCCGAAAGGTTCAGGTTCACGGCGTCACCGATCGCCGTCACCGTGGCAGGCGTCAGCGGCGCCGACAGCGTGATCGACGAGATGTGCGGCACGTTGCCGCCGAAGTCGAGCCCGAGCGACTCACGCAGGCTGGGCATGGCGTCCGGGTGATCCTTGATGAAGATGAGGCCATCGCCCAGCCACACGGCCTCGTTCAGCTCCTTGAAGGCGGTGCCGTTTTCGCTCGGCGACGGATTGAACAGGATCACCTGGTTGAAGCGGCCCGAGCGTAGCTTGGCCTGCCAATCAATGCGCCCGTTCGCGTGCTCGAAGTAGATACCGTTGTCACTCAGAACCTGGCGCAGCAAGGTCGGTGTCGGTGGGCAGCCAGAACATTCGCTGGCGATGAGCACCCGGCCGCGCGACGACAGCGCGTGAGTCAGCTCGCCCGAGAGTCCCGGCGTCGCCTGGATCTGGAAATTGATCGTGAGCGTCTTGCGGTTGGTGGCGCAGTCGGTCGCAGTCACCGCCAGCGTGTACGCGCCCATTGCCGAGATGGTGGCGCCGCTGATCAACGGGGCGCCGTTCAACGTGATGGTGGTGGCCGACAGATTGGCGTCGGTGACTGTCACCACGGGAGTCACGGCGCCTGGATAGGTCGCCCCGTCGGTAACGCCGGTGATGTTGACCACGGGCAACGTCGCGTCGATCAGGAAGGGCTGGTCCTTGGTAGCGCCGTTGCCGGCCCTATCCGTGACTGCCACGTGCAGGGCGTGACTGCCCTCGGCCGTGATGGGCGTGCCCATGTACGGCGCGCCGTCGAGCGTGCGCACGTCCGTCGCGGGGTTGGCCTCGGTGATGGCCACGCTCGGGGTGGTCGGGCCCGCGCTGCACGCGGGCACGTCGATCGCGATCACCGGCGCGGTCCGGTCGATCACGAAGGTGGCCGTCGCCGTGGCGTTGTTGCCCGCGCAATCGCTGGCAGCCGCCGCCAACACGTAGGCGCCGTCCGACATGACCGTCGCGCCGCTGGTGAAGGGTGCGCCGTCGAGGGTCAGCGTGCTGCTGGTCAGATTGGCGTCCGCGAACGTCGCGGTCGGAGTGACGGGCGTGGCGTAAGCGGCCCCGTTGGTGACACCGCCCAAGGTGATGGTCGGGTTCGTGCGATCGATTGCGAAGCTGGCCGACCGCGACGTGGTGTTGCCCGCCGTGTCGGTCACCACGACCGCCAACACATGGCTGCCCTCGGCCGTGACGGGACCGCCCCCGTAAGGCGCACCGTCGAGAGTGCGCACGTCCGTGGCGACGCTGGCCTCGGTGACCGTGACAACCGGCGTGACCGAGGCGGCCGCCGTGCAGGCGGGCGCGCTGATGGTCACGACCGGCGCCGTGAAGTCGAGCCGGAACGATGTCGTGCCTGACGCCGTGTTGCCGGCGCAATCTGTGGCCGTGGCTTGCAGCGCATGCACGCCCTCGCTGCCAACAACGGTCTCGCTCAGGTACGGGCTGCCGTCGAGCAGCAGCGATCCCGACGCCAGGTTGTTGTCGTTGAAGGTCACTGCGGGTGTCACGGGAGTCGTGTACGCAGCGCCGTCGATCACGCCCGCCACTGTGATGCTCGGCTTCGTGCGGTCGATGACGAAGGTGGCGGAATTCGTCGTGCTGTTACCCGCGGTGTCGGTCACTGCGACGGTCAACACGTGGCTGCCCTCGACCGTGATCGGACCGCCGGTGTAAGGCGCGCCGTCGAGCGTTCGCACATCGGTCGCCAGGTTGGCCTCCGTAACAGTCACCACGGGAGTCACCGACGCTGCGGCCGTACAGGCGGCCACGTTGATGGTCACCACCGGCGCCGTGAAGTCGAGCCGGAATGATGTCGTGCTGGTGGCAGTGTTGCCGGCACAGTCGGCGCCGGAGGCCAGCAAGGCATGCGCACCCTCCGTGCCGATCGTCGTCTCGCTCATGTACGGGCTGCCGTCGAACAGCAGCGACGACGACACCAGGTTGGCGTCCGTGATCGCCACGGAGGGCGTCACCGGCGTCATGTACGCCGCTCCGTCGGTCACGCCCATCACCACGATGGCAGGCTGCGTCCGGTCGATGACGAAGCTGGCCATGCGGGTGGTGGTGTTGCCCGCCGTATCCGTGACCGCCACCGCCAGCACGTGGGTGCCCTCCACGCTGACAGATGAACCATCCCAGATCGCGCCATCGAGCAGGCGCACGTCCATCGCCACGTTCGGCTCGATCACTGTCACGATCGGCGTCACCGCCGCCGCCGCCGAGCACGCCGCCACATTGATCGCGACCACCGGCGCGCCGAAGTCGAGCCGGAACGACACCGTCGTCACCTGCTGGTTGCCGGCGCAGTCGGTGGCCGTGGCCACGAGGACGTAGACGCCCTCGCCCGTTATCGGCGTGCCGCTCACATAGGGCATGCCGTTCAAGGTGAGAGTGCTGGAGGCCGGGTTGGGGTCGGTCGCGGTGACCGTCGGTGTGACCTCCGCGTTGTACGCGGCGCCGTCGGTCACGCCCGCCACCGTGATCGTCGGCCGCGTGCGGTCAATGACAAAGGTGGCGCCCGTGGACACCGAGCGTCCCACGCCGTCGATCGCCGTCACCATCAAGACGTGGCTGCCCTCCAGGGTGACAGCCGATCCGTCGTAGGGCAGGCCATCAAGTACGAGCGTCACCTGCAGCGGCGGCACACCCTGCGTGGTGATCACCGGAGTCACGTCCGCACTGCCGCAAGCCGGGACATCAATGGTCACCGTAGGGACCTGGCCAGCATCGACGACAAGCTGGCTCGCCACCGACAACAGCGTCCGGCCGCCGCCCGTCACCTCCAGCCGCGCCATGTAGGGCTTCGGCGAGAGGCCCGCCGACGAGAAGCTCGCCGTCAACGCTCGGTTCTCGCCAAGCGCCAGATCGATGGTCTGCGGCAGATCGCGCACGGTGGCTAGCGACTGCGCGTCGATCACTTGCAGCCGGGCGTCGAGCCCGGCCAGCGCCGAGTTGCCGACGTTCGCGACGGACGCCTGCAACTGGAAGGTGCTGCCGAGCGCGACCACCGCTGGTACGGCCACCACGTCACCCCCGAGCGCCAGCCCGCGCGCACTGCTGCCTGCAATGGTGAAGGTCTTGTCGATGGTGGTCAGCAGGCCACCGCCCTGCCGCACTTCCAGACGCGCCCGGTAGCTGCCAGGCGGTCGCATGGCAGTCGCGAACAACAGCTCGCGCCGGTGCGTGCCCGCGGGGCCGAGATCCAGCGCTCCGAAGCTTATCTCCTGCAGCACACCCGACATCACGTCCAGCACCTGCACCTTGGGCGTGAGCCCAAGCAGGCTACCCGTGGTGGCGCTGTTCTTGAGATCGGCAGTGATGCGCACCGTTTCGTTGGCGCCGTAGATCAGGCGATCGGTGACCAGGCCCGCAACCAACGTGCCAGTCCCCGTGACATCGAACGCCGCCTCGGATCGGCTTTGCCCCGCGCCTTCGCTATAGATGACGACGGCCCGGTAGCTGCCCGGCAGGATCACGCCCGTGTTGAACGTGCCGTTGTCGGTGCGAACGCCGGAGCCCGTGAACAGGGTCTGCGTGGGTGGCAAGACCGTCGCGATCGTCATGCCCCCGGCGTCCGTGATCTCGATGCGCAGACTGCCCGCACGGCCAGCGACCGCCAGGTTCTGCAGGCGCGACGTCAGCGCCACTGCCTGCTGCGGCCCGTACGAGGCGCGATCGGCCGTGATCGAGAGCGCAATCTCGGGCACCGGCGGCGGCTGTTGCGTGGTCAGCGGTGGCGCCCCAACCTGGACGAGCCATTCTTGCACCGCAAGTCCACCCCGGCCGTCGGCGGCCTCCAACGACACGCGCTGCGGGCCAAGCTGCTGCGCGGTCGGTCGCCAGGCCAGCGGGCCGGTATCGGAAGGCCCGATCATGCCGGCAGGCACTGTCGTCGCCCGCACCGTCACCGCGTCGCCATCGGGATCGGTCGCGCGCGGGAAGTAGACGTAGTCGGCGCCCACCTGCGCCACCGTCGGCGCCACCGTCACGAACACTGGTGGCCGGTTGTCGACGTTCCCGCACGGCACCAGATCGAAGCTGTGCACGTTGTTGTCGCGCTTGCCGTCGGCCACCGCCTGATCCGGGTCCACGGTCACCAGCAAGGACATCTGCGCCGCCTCGCCCGCGCCCACCAGGCGCACGTCCTCGAACTCGCCCGGCGCGAGCGACTTCGTGGTCAGCATGTCGCCCAGAACCGTGGTCACCCCCGCGAGCAGTTTCTCGAAGCGCACCCGCGCGCCCGCCGGCACCGCACGCTCGCCACCGTTGCCGACGCGCACTGAATACGTCTGCCGCGTCGGGCACGCCGCCCGGTCGACGCGAATAAAGGACGCCGTCAGATCGGGGCTGCCGTTGCCACAACGAAGCTCGTCGCACAGACCCTGCGGGACCGGCGCTTGCCCCCGGTACGTGTTGTGGGTCTGCCAGCTGGGCCGCTCGTGCGCCGGGATGGTCTGATCATCGCGGATGTTGGTGACGTGATACGACCACTGGTTCCACAGGCTCCGCCCGGGCGCCCAGTTGGGGCCGCCGAACACGCGTATGCCGGCAACGGGGCCGAGGTTGAAAGAACCACCCGAGCTGACGGCGACGTCGAGCCGTCCGTCGCCGTCGACGTCGGCCACCACGGGCATCTCGCCAGGCCAACCGCCCGGGTTCGCGTACGAGAACAGCTCGACCCCATCGCTACCGCGAAATATTCGCAGCAAGCTGTCGTCGCCGTAGATCACCTCCAACTTCCCATCACCGTCCAGATCCGCCAGCGCCGGGGCCGAGGAACCCCCGAGCGTGACCGTCGAATTGACCCATCGCATTGTGCCGTCGCCCTCCCAGGCCGTCAGTGAGATGCGATCGGCCACCACGATCTCGGAAGCGCCGTCACCATCGATATCCCCGATCGATGGTGGGCCCGCGTAGGAGGAGCCCCCGGGTAGAATGCGACTCCACTTCACCTTCCCTGTGTGCTCCAGGACGTGCAGCCCGACCGCGACCGGCAGCCCCCCTTGCCCCGTCAATCCCCCCGAGAGGACGATCTCGGCCTTTGGATCCGCGTCCAAATTACCGACGGCGTGTGAGGCGTTGCCATAGCCAGGTGCCGAGTCCACGCCCCATATTTTGGTGCAGTCGGTGCGGTAGAGCCTGTTCCCTGAAAGGATCTCGAACTGTCCATCGAGATCCACATCGGCCACGTCGGCCACCGGCTCGTCAGACCCGCCCCCGTACGGCCCCGGCGGCAGGTTGCAGCGAAGAGTGCCGTCCGAATTGAGAATCGCGGTTCCATATACAATCTCGGACGTCCCATCACCGTCGAGATCGTGTAGAGCTATCGCGCCGGGCCCACTGGCGCTGACGTAAGACCCTCCTCCGTAGGTGAACGGCAGTGGGGCGCCGGTCCAGCGACGAGTCCCGTCGTGGTTGAGCGCGATCACGTGATTCGGTTGTTCACCGCCCCTCACATAGATTTCTGGAAAGCCGTCGCCATCGACGTCAGCAATCGCGGGCCGGGTAAATTCCCGCACCGGATAAAACGTCCACATGATCGCGCCGGTCTTGCCGTTGAATGCGTGCATGTAGCCGAGCCGGGAGGTAGCGACGATGTCGGGGATGTCACCCGGCCCGGCGTGCCCGTCGCCGTTGTCGTCATTGAGCTGCGCCACCATTGGCGTGCTCACGAGTTGCGCCTCCCACGCCGGCGCCCCGTTCCATTCCCACTTGAGCGCCGCCGAGAAGCCCCCCGGCACCGGTGCGAAGCGCTTCTCCCGACCGCTGACGTAGGTGTTGTTGTCCTCGCGAAGCTCGTCCACCACGCCGTCGGGATCGACGAACACGTGGACCCGGTTGTCGCGAAACAGCGCCGTCGCTGCCACCGCTACGGCGATCTCGATGGTGGCGTCCTTCGCCAACCCCGCGCTCTGCGCCCGGCCCAGCACCAAGTCCCGCGACGACGAGAAAACACCATCGGCGTCGCGATCCTCGAACACCCAGACGGCAAACGCCGGGCTCGCCACGTGGCCCTGGTTGAGGACCGACACCTTCACGGCGCCCCCGCGTGACAGCGCCTGCGGATCGGTGGGCGAGTCGCTCGCGTCGACCTTCAACGCCACCAGATCCGGTTTCTGCGCTGGCTCCGGCTCGACCATGATCAGCCACTGCTGCGAGACACTGGCGCCCTCGGCGTCCTGGGCCACCAGGCGCACCGATCGCTCGCCCACGTCAGCGGCTGTCGGCGTCCACGACACCAGGCCGGTGGCAGCCGCGAGGGTCAGTCCCGGCGGCCCATCGGCCAGGGACAGCGTCACCGGCCCGCCATCAGGATCCGTCGCGCGAGCGGCGTACAGATAGGGTTGCGCCACCTTGCCCGCCGACGACGGAAAGGTCACGAACTGCGGCGGCCGTTTGGCACCCGGCTCCATCACATCGATGGCAATCCCCTGCGCGACGCCAATGTAGTTCGGCTGGATGGCCGCCACCGTCACGATCACGCGCGTCCCCGCCGGCACGTTCACTGGCCAGGTGATGAGTCCCGTGCTGAAGTCGACGTTCATACCCGCGGGCGGAACGATGAGTCGGTACCACAACGGAGGACCGTTGTCGGGGTCGTGAGCCTCGACCTGGTAGGTATACGTGGTGCCCACGTCGGCGCGGGTAGGTGCCACGCTGGTGATCACCGGGGGATTGTCGGTGCCTTGGGGAGCGCTCCCACTGCGCAGGGTCATCACAACAACACCCCGGTTGTTGGACTCCGATATCTCCGCGATGAGGCCCGCCGCGTCGACCACGGCGTAGAACGCCACACTGGTATCGAAGAACAGCGTGGTATCGAACGTGGTGCTGACCTGGGTCATCGCGCCCGCCGCCAGGGCCGGTACCAGCAGCGTCTGGTAGATCGTGCCGCCCGCCGCGGGATCGCCCGTGTAGATGGACAGGGTGGTGGCCGGCGACGCCGCAAGGCCCACGTTGGCGACATCGACCGCAAGCGTGGCGGGAGTGCCGCGCGACACGAGCGTCGGCGTCACCTTTGTAGTCGCCACCATCAGATCAGGCCGCGCATCGCCCAGCACCAGCAGCGCCAAAGCCGTGGCGTACGGATCCCCCTGCCACGAGCCGTCCATTAACTGGTTGGCGAGCAAAAAGTCGCGCACCGGCGGGTACACCGTCGCGATCCCCGCGCCGGCATCCATGAGGGCCCGCATCGTGAGCGCGGTCGTGGCCACGTCGCTCTCCACCCCGCCTGCCAGCGCCGCAAAGCCACCGTCCACTCGCTGCGTGGCCAGCAGAAACGTCACCAGCGGCTGCCGCAGCGTCTCGACCGAGGCCACCCGCGAAACTGCGTTCAACGTCAGCAGCACCTCGGCCGATGTCGCCAGGTTTGACGGCTCGCCGTCGGAGCGCGCGAACCCACCGTCGGCGTTCTGCAAAAGACCAAGCCGATTCACCGCGGCCACCAGATCGTTGCTGGACAGCGCCGCCGTTCCCAGCAGCGCCCGAATCGCCAGTGCCGTATCAAGCGCATCGCCCGCCTCGAAGCCCGCCATCACGCCCCAGCCGCCGTCCCTCGCGCGCGCCCGACTCAAGTCGAGAAGCTGCAAGGACAGAATCACCTCCGGCACCAGGATCCGCGTGGCCACGAGTCGCCGCGCTTCGAGATCGATGCTCCGGGCCGGCGCCGTCAGCAGTGCCCCGACGCCGCGGGAGATCGCAGGATCAGCGGGCGCGAACAGCGACAGGCTCTTAATTGCCTCGGCGGTGTCACGCGCGACCAGCCGGCTATCTCCGAACCAGGTCGCGTCCGCCTGCTGCACACTTCGCAACCAGAGCAGCCCGCGCTCGATCGGCGTCCCCTGCGCGTGCGCCACCAGCGGAACCAACGTCGCCACTGTGAGCGCGGCCGCCCACAGCCATGCCCGGCCAACCCGCTTCCGCTCAACTACATGCAGCCCAGACCGTACACCGCTCATCTGCTACTCCTGCCGAGATCAGGGATCCGCAGGGCCTTGCCCTCCCCGCCGCCCCTCCCTGGCCTGGCCGCGAGGTGCGCGAATGTAGCAGGGTCACCTCAAAACGGACCGCCCAAATGCGAGGCTGAGGCGAAATTCTTCGCCGGGAAGAATCCCCCGAAACGGCGTTTTAGTGGCCGACCCCAGATGCCGGCACAGAGCCAGCACCGCCACCGGCGGCGGATGCGCCGGCCGCGCCCCCGACCCCCGCGACCTTCACGTCCTTGAGCCGGTCCTCGAACACCGCAACCTTCAGACGTGCCCGAATCTCCTGAACAAAAGCCTCCATCCGCTTGCCACGCAGCTCATGAAACAGGCGCGTCTTGATCTGCTGCTTGGCCTCGGCGAACGGCCGCGAGAACCCGGGCCGGGTCTGCGTCAGCTTGAGGACCACGAACCCCTTGTCGGTCTGAACCACGCCCGAAACCTCGTTCAACGTCTTGAGCGCGAACGCGGCGTCGACCAGCGGCTTCGGGAAACGCGTCGTGCTTCGATCGAAGAAGCCCAGATCGCCGCCGCGCTGGCGGGATTCTTCGTCCTCGGAGTACTTCGCCACCAGCTCCCGCAGCTTCTTGCCGTCCTCAGGCGGCGCAGCCTTCAGGTCGGCGGCGGCCTTCTGAGCCTTGGCGCGATCCTTGGCGAACACCTGGCTCACCCGGACCTCGTCGGGTCGCTGGAACTCGGCCGTGTGTTCGGCGAAGTACTTCTCGGCCTCGGCGTCCGGCACGTCGTCCACCTTGATCTTCGCCTCGAAGTCCTTCTGCACGAGCAGGTTGATCATCTGCTGCTGGAACATCCGTTGCAGCTCGGGATCGCGGTCGTAGCCGCGGTTGCGCGCCTCCATCGCCATCACCTCCGTGCGCACCAGGCTGTCGAGCAGTTCCTTCTTGCGCTCGGGCGCCGCGTAGCGAGCGCGTGCGAACGGCGGCTGCGCGTCGATCTGCTTCTGGAGGTCGGCCACCGTGATCACCTGGTCGCCGATCTTGGCCAGCACCTCGCCGTGGCCCTGCTCGGGTTTCTTGGCGCCGCAGCCCAGGGTCGCGGCCACGAGGCACCACGCTGCAACCACCACGGCCTGGTTTGTCGCCAACCTCGGTCGCATGCAAAGCCCCACAGCGAGCCATCCTGCCGAGACACGGGCCCGGGAATCAAGGGAAAGCGCCCGCTTTCGCTGGCCGCCTCGGTCTCGGGGTCGCGGCGCTGGTCACACGTGACGAACATCTGTCCAGGGGGTACGCGAATCCGTGACGAACGCATGTTCAGCCCATCAAGGAGGCCCACCCGTCCGTCCCGCCCAAACGCGCTCCAGCGAGAATTGGGATACGCTGGCGCGTCGTGGGCTTCACGGAAAAGGACGCGGACAACGTGTATGACCTCGTCGTCAGGCGGCAGCCGACCGACTGCGGGAGCGAGAGGGACTACGAGGATTCGCTCTACCGCTACCTGAACGCGGCCGTGGCCGGAGAAGTGTTCGAACGCCAGTACAGCAAGGCCAAGACGCGGGCCGACATCTATGTTCACTTCAAGGACGGCGCCGAAGTGGCGATCGAAGCGAAGTATGGGCTCACCGATCGCGGGGAGTTCCATCGGCTCATCGGCCAGATGTACGACTACCTCGCGACCTGGAAGGCCGAGGCGGTGGTCGTTCTGTGCGGTGCCTGCGACCCCGCCCTCGCCAAACACGTGGTGGCGGTCGCCAAGATGTTCACGGACGCTCTTGGGAAGAAGGCGCGCGTAGTGATCAAGCCGTAGGCCGGGTCCGGCGCAGTTTCGCCGCGAACCGTGATATCAAACCGGCATGCTCGAACCGGGAATCGGGCGCAACGATCCCTGCCCCTGCGGCAGCGGCAAGAAGTACAAGAAGTGCTGCCTGGCCAAGGAGGAACCGGCCCGTCAGTCGCCCGTCCAGCGATGGCACGATCTGGACGGCCGTTTGGCCGTCGACCTTGGCCGCTACGCGCGCCGCCGGTTCGGCGATGCCTGGGAGCACGTGCTCGACGACTACCCGGTGGATATCGACGAGAGTGCAGACGCCTCCGTCCACGGGCCCATGTTCATGACCTGGGCGCTCTACGAGCACAAGTTCAACGGCCGGCCGGTGGTGGACTGGTACCTGGAAGATCGGGGCCGCAATCTCGCCTCCGACGAACGTGGGTGGTTGGAGGCGCAACAGAAAGCCTGGCTTTCGATCCTGGAGGTGACCGACGTCCTGCCCGGCTCCCGTGTCGACGTCCGCGATCTCCTCACCGGAAGATGCCACTCGGTCATCGACGTCAGCGCCTCGCACAGCCTTTCCAACGGCCTCCTGTGCTTGGCACGGATTGTCGAGCACGAGGGCGTCTGCGTGTTCTGTGGTACTCACCCCAACCCGCTGCCTCCCCTGCTCGCGCCAGATCTCGTCCCTCGGGTTCGGGAAGCGCTGGACCTACCGAAGAACGTGGAACCGGCGCGCCTTCGAGAACGAGACACAGCCACGGACCTGATTTCGTGCTGGCAAGACGAAGTAGATCTGCTGGCATCGCGTCCGCTCCCGACGTTCGCCAACACCGATGGCGACGACCTGGCGTGGACCACCGACACGTTCGCATTCACGCCGCCCTCCGCGCGAGCCGAGGTCGAACGACGCCTTGGCGACCAGCCCGACATCGAACCACCGGAAGCTGGCGACAAGAAGGCGATGTACACCTTCCTCAAGGGGGCCGGGTCGGGCCACGACGCGCCCGTCACTGTGATCGGTACCGCCCGCGTGCTCGCCAAGGAACTGCGCCTGGAGAGCAACTCGGGCAAGCGCGCGGATGCCCTCCGATCCCGCGTCGAGTCCCTGTGCGCAGGGCTGGTCCGACACCGAAATCGGTCGACGAAGGATATGGAGGCGATGCTCGCCGATGCGAAGGACAAGGGCGCCGCCAGGCCCGCGATCGTAGGTCCCGAGGCCGACGCGCTCCTTCTTGATTTCAAGCGCCGTCACTACGCCGGCTGGACCGCCGCATCGCTGCCAGCCCTCGATGGGCTCAGCCCGAAGGAGGCAGCCCAGAATCCCAAATACCGGGCGCGATTGGTCGCCCTCCTCAAAGACATGGAGCTGTCCGAGAGCAGGCAGCCAGAAGGCCAGCGCTTCAGCTTCGCCGATATTCGAGCCGAACTCGGTGTGCCCGCGTAGGCCCTCGCTGGTGTCGGCTTTCCCAACCGGCGACAATCCGCGCCCGATCCATGACTCGCTCACCACGTCACCGCACGCGCCGCAAGCGGCTGTTCTTGTCGGACTTCCCGGCGCTGGCCGCGCAGTTTCACCCGACCAAGAACCCGAAGCTGGCGCTCGACCAGATCGCGGCGTTCTCGGGCCAGGGCTTCTGGTGGAAGTGCAAGAAGGGTCCTGACCACGTCTGGGAAGCGACCCCGAACAATCGCCAGAGGCGAGGCTGTCCCTTCTGTAGCGGCCGTCGTCCTTCAAAGGCGAACAACCTCGCCACCCGCGCGCCCCGGGTCGCGGCGGAGTGGCATCCGAGCCGAAACGCGCCCGTGTCGCCAAGGGACGTGACCTTCGGATCGAACAGGAAGTACTGGTGGCGCTGCCGTCGAGATCACGACCACGAATGGCTGACGAAGGTCAACTCACGTACGCAGCCCGGTGGGACAGGCTGCCCGTTCTGCGCCCGCTCCCGTCTGACGTCGGTCAACAACCTGGCGAAGCGGTTCCCAGGGGTGGCGCGGCTGTGGCACCCGAGGAAAAACGGCGACCTACGTCCCAAGGACGTGATTGCGCTGAGCCACATGCGCGTGTGGTGGAAGTGCAACCGCGGCCCCGACCACGAGTGGGCTGCGCGAATCAAACTCCGTGTCCTCGGACGCGGCTGTCCCTTCTGCGCCGGGCGGCGGGCGTCCACGACCAACAGCTTGGCGTCCCTGTACCCGGCGTTGGCGGCACAATGGCACCCGACTCGCAATGGCCGCCTGACTGCGGCTGACGTCAGCTTTGGTTCGACGAAGAAAGCATGGTGGCGGTGCGACGCCGCGCCCGACCACCAGTGGCGCACCACCATCGCCAGCCGGCGCGAGCGGGGCTGTCCCTTTTGCGCCCACCGCCGAGCCAGCAGCACCTACTCGCTCGCGCTGTTGCGACCGGCCGTCGCTCGGCAATGGCATTCGACCCGAAACGGTGGCCTGCGCCCATCCGATGTCACGCCCGGCTCGCGCAAGAGGGTGTGGTGGCGATGCGTTTCGGGACACTCGTGGCAGTGCGAGATCAGTTTGCGCACACGAACCCGGGCCACAGGATGCCCCGGCTGCCGGCTCCGCCGTCGGCGGCCTGCGACGAAACGCATTGGCGAGCGTGTGTTGCTGCCCAGCGATTTTTCGTGAAACGCGCGCCTGCTCGGCACACATGCTTGCGGCCGAAGCGGCTTTCCCGCGAGGGAGCCACGGGGTTCAGCCGGCTGCCAGACAGCCACAGATTTGGGGGCGCGATGCTAATGCGTGGCTCGTCCGGTGCCAGCCGCAGGCCGTGCTGCGCCGACGCCTCGCGCCCTCCCCCTCCCTCATTCACCGCCGCCGCACCCAAACAACCCCAACGATCTCGGAGCGGGAGAAGGGACTTGAACCGTCACGAGGTCGCTTTGGAAAAACTGGGGTGCGGCGCGGCCTTGCGCTGATTCCAGAGCGATCTCTGACGGTTGGTCCATGCTCCTTCGCTCCGGCTCGTTCCGCACCGAACCTCCTGGATGAGTCTCGCTCCGTACCATCGTGGCAACTGGGTGGCAACGCGGGTCGGACCTCGTTCGAGCCGTCGTTCTCACCCTTCGGCGCGCGTGGCCGCGTCGCAGAGCGGGGGATGCCGGAAGCGATCAGGCCAAGAGCCCCCGGCTTCTACAGGCTCCATTCGTCGACGGGAATCCTCCACGGCGCGGAGAGGGCTCCGAAGTCCCAACGCGCCTCCCTCGAACGCTACGCCGCGTTCGTGCTCCTCGGCCTTTCGAGAGACAAGGTCGGCGGAGAGCCTCTCAGCGTCGGGGTCCACGTACACGAGCCCGACCACACGGGCACGGGGCCGCGTACCGGATCGGATGTGGCCACGTCCGCCACGCTTGGTCGGCATTCTCCTCGCCTCGTCAGCGTCGGCGGGCCCGCCGTCGTCGGAGAAGTCTTGCAAGACGTTGCAACGTGCGCCTGGCCTCTGGCGTGAGGCCCTCGAAAGATAGTGTCGATGGGACGAAACGACCGGGTCCCTTGGCCGCATGGTCGTCTGAGATCCCCGTCAGGCAATCGAGGGTTACGCGAAGGGCCTTCGCGATCCGGGCGGCCGTCGACAGGGATGGTTCGTATTGGGCTCGCTCGATTCTGGAGATGGTCTCGGTGCTGAC
>JANPCZ010000159.1:0-44300 GCA_031431215.1 Myxococcales bacterium | reverse complement strand
CGCGGACCTACAATACCGGCGTGGAAATCACAAAGGCGCAGATGGGCGAATTGGCATTGCGACCGCACACATTTCGTGGCGAATGGAATTACGAACTGCAACCACGCGAGTTGACTAGGTAATTTTGATCAAACGCCTAAGGTGCTCCTAGTGGCGCGTCCTCGTCGGGTTCGATTGCGCCCATTCAATAAGAGAAAGTAGCGTCTTCCTCGTGAATCCCTGGACGAATTGCGCCGGCAGATTCAGCTTGGTGGCGACACGCTCGGCAAGCTGAGTGAGGGTCCGCTTCCCGTCGACTCCATCTAGGATTTCAGCCGACGCCCGGTGCATCATGGCGATCGGCTTGAGGTCCACCTTGAAGTCGACTGGCAGAGACGTATCCCTGAACCACTCTGGCACTTCCCCCCAAGTCTCCGTTGGCCTGCCCGCTGGAATGGGAACGCTGCGCTCCTTGCGTGCACGAAAACCGAGCAATCGCTCGACTCGATGATGAGCGCTCGCGGGCGACTGCAAATGCGGAAAATAGCGTTGAAACTGAGCGTCACACGAGAAGCCGGACTCGCCCACGACTTCCATGGTTTCTTCGCAGCTATAAAAGCGAGGCAGCGGCGCCCTGTACATGGTCGGACCGAGGTTGATCCAAAGGCCCCCAGGTTTGAGGAGCCCATTAAGCAGCGGGAAAAGCACGCGGATATCAAACGGCACGGCGTCGACGAACCAGCTCGTAATTATCGTATCGAAAGCGCCCTCATTGAAGCAAGGCATGCCCAGATCGTTCAGCACGAGCTGAAAGTCGCCCTTCACGGGACCCGTGGGAGCGCGCAGCTCTCGTTTTACGGCGTAGGAGCCACTGTCGACGGGCAACGGGGGGAACTCGTAGAGGTTCAGGATCCCGCCTGAAAGAATGCGCTTCGCGCACAGGAACAGCAGCGGGTTCACCTCCGTGGCGATCGTGGCTTCAGGCTTCAGCTGTTGGTGTAGATCGTACGCGAGTCTGCACGCGCCAGCGCCGGGCACGAGGAGTTTTCCGATCGGGTAGCCGGGCGGCAGAAGCCCCGTAATGGCTGCTAGTGTCGTGCTGTTTTCTGCCTCTCCCCAGGACCAATCGCGGTGCAGGTTCACGAAGTTCTCGACCAGCGTCGGCTCTTTGTCGCCTGGTCCGCTGAAGTGGTCGAAGAAAGCCTGCATAGGGATCTTTTCCGGTTCGAGCGCCGCAACGACGCTCTGCAGTGATTCCCTGTGTTCGAGACTACCGAGGCGAAACCCCTTGATCCGTTCCCTTGTACTGCGCGGCATGCCCGGCCGCTCGGACTGTCGAGCCAACTCATGAGCGTTGGCTTCCAGATGGAACAAGAGATGCTTTACGTCTTGGCTCCAGCGAGCCCTCACCTGCCCAAACTCGGGGAAGTAACAGGGGATGCCGTCGAGCTCCTCAGCGACCAAGTCCGAACGCACCACATTTTGCAGAGGGCCCACGGTTTAGCGCAGCTATGGCACGCTCGTCCCCGCCTTGCCAAGAGTTTTTGGGGCCACTTCAATGCTCGAAGGTCCTCCCGTGGCGGATGCGAGCGTTCGTCGCGAGCGCCTGATCAAGTAACGGGGTTCACCACTCGAGCGTAAGACCGCCGTTGATGGCGTGCACCACCTGCGACGGCTCTTCGGCGCGAGGCGCGCCGCCCGACGGGTTGGCGACGAGGCGCGCGTCGAACCCGTAGCTGGCCCTGAAGTAGTCGATACCGACGACCACGTGCTGAGCGATGCGCCGATAGACGCCGAGCGAGACGCCAGTCTGTTCGCGCAGCTGCGGCGGCGGACCGATGGCCCCGGCCGGGTAGTCCCCCTCGACGAGGTCCAGCATGGTCCGGCCGAAGCCCACCGAGAGCCAGTTCGCGCCCAGATAGTAGGCCGCCTGCACGAGGAACGCTGTCACCGTGCGGAACTTCTTCTCTTGGTTGGGCACCGGCCCCAGGCTCAGCGCGACGGGGTTGAAGCTGAGGAGCATGAACCCGTCCATGCCCTTGCCACGGTGGCCGGCGGCGCCGATCTTGAAGGGGCCCAGGTCCGCCTTGACGCCACCGCCGACCGCGGACAGGTCCTGCGCGAAGTTGCGCAGCTCGTCCTTCCCGGTGTCCATGCCGGCGGCGTCGCGGATATCGACGGACTGTGTGGTGCCAAGCCGCTGGTAGAACGCGTTCACCCACACCTTAAGGCCGAAGCGCCCCCCTTCGCCGAGGGTCAGCACCGCCTCGCTCTCGAGCCGCGGCGCCGGCGTCCAGTACCACTCGCTGGGTGGGAAGCTGCGCGGGTCGAACATACCGACGCTGATCTGGAGACGATCGGCGAACTTGGGCGTCGAGTACGTGAGCTGCGCCTTGAAGTCAGGCCAGATGATTCCGAACCCGACGTGTCCGCATGAGCCGCCGAAGGTGACCTCGTACGAGCAGGGAAAGCCTACGCCGTAGGCGTGGCCTAGCTCGTAGTTGAGGAACAAGTTGCTTCGCCCGAATAGACCCAGGTCGCGGCCGCCGCGCACGCTGCCCCAGGGCCCGGACAAATCTAAGAACGCTGCGCGCGGCTCCATCCAGGTCGTGTCGCCGATCTCGGTCGGCTTCTGGTTGGCGATCTGTATGCCCAGCTCGACGCGACCCCAGAGCTTCAGCGACCGGCTCACCTCGGAGCGGAAGTTGAAGGCGAGCGTCGTCGGCACGTAGCCCGACCGGATGCGCGTGCGGCGCAGCTTGTTGTCGGCGTCGAAGTGACCTTTCGACGAGGCCTCGTTGAAGCCGACCCAGTTCAGGCTTTCGAGGCCCGCCGGCCGGTTGTCGCCGAAGACGTGCGACACGAACGCGTTGGTGCGGCCGTCGCTGGTCACCTCCCATCCGTCGGCGGTGGCCAGTTTGATCTCGGCACGGGCGGTGGAGGCCAGGCCGGCTACGCCGGCGCCGATGACGACGATTACAACAGTAACGACGGCACTGAACTTTGCTGCTCTGCGTTTATCAGGATTGCTCACGCGGGCCTCCGGGGCTGAAGTGTAGACAGGTGGATGACGCGGATCGTGCCTCCGTCACTCTGGTCGCGGTAGAAGGGCGTTGATTCGGATCAGCGGAGGCGGGCGCTGCGGAGTGTACTGCCTCGGAGAGCTGCTGGACTACAACTAAGCATTAGGTCCCCGGGCCGCCGTTCGCCGCCGCCGGATCGCGGCATGGGCACCGATTGGGCCTTGAACCCAAAGCGGCCCAGGTTCATGCTGGTTCATGACGTTCCCGGCCACGGTCCGTGTGACGAAAACCCAGCGCGCTCATTGATCTACACCATGAAGCACGTCGTAGTCCCCTGCGTAGCCCTGGCCCTGCTGGTCGCCTGCGCCTCCGACAGGAAGAGCGGAGGAGAACTGGAGCGGCTCGCCGGGGCGATGGACGGGGGAACGCCTGTGAGGCCGATCCCGACCGGCGGAAGCGGCGGCTCGATGGCCGCGGGGACCGGGGGGCGCAGCGGCTCGGGCGGCATGACGAACATGGGCGACCCAGGTGGCTCGGGGGGGGCGGGCGGCTCAGGCGGCGTGATGGCGCGAGACGCGGGTTCAGGCGGCGCGCCGGGCATGGGGGGCTCGGGCGGCATGCCGGGCGCTGGCAATCCTTATGCGCCTCGCAGCGGGTCGTTCAAAATGCTCGCATACTCGAAGACGGCCGCCTTCCGCCACTCCGGGTCGATCGTGACCGGCCACGCGATGCTTGACCAGATCGCGGCCGAGCAGGGCTTCCAGGTCGAGCACACCGAGACCAACGCGTTCCTTCAGCGCCTCAGCGAGTTCGAGATCCTTTTCTTCATGAACTCGACGGGCGACATCTTTTCTGACGCTGAACAAAAAATCTTCGAGGACTGGATGCGCGCCGGCGGGGCCTTTGCGGGCACGCATTCGGCGACCGACACCGAGAACGGCTGGGCTTTCTACTCGGAGGTCACTGGCCAGTACTACAACGGTCATGGGGCCCAAAATACGATGGGGCAGGTCCGCTTCGAGGACGGCGCGCTCACCCATCCGGCGGTGGCCGGCCTTCCGAACCCTTGGGTGCGCAGCGAGGAGTGGTACAACTTCAACCAGTGGCAGACCTGGACCGCGAAGCCCGGCTTCAAGGTTCTCGGGCGCCTCGTGACCGGTTCCAACCAGCCGATCTCCTACATTCGTGAGTGGGGCAACTTCCGCTCGTTCTACACGGCCATCGGGCACGCGGACGTCGTGTTCAAGGATCCGTCGGTCAAGAAGCACGTTACGGGCGGCATCATGTGGGCCGTTCGCCGCGAGCACCTGATCAAGTAGCGGGGGCAACGGGGTTAACGAGGCCCACAGCTCACGATGTCAATGTCTAGCGTAGGTTCCTACGTAGAGATTGCTGAGGCGCGGCAGATGTGACGTTTGGTCCTCTCCCGTCATTGATTCAAAAGATGGGGATGTTGGACAGCAGGTTCTTGGGCCTCGGGTTTACGATCCTGGAAAAAATGGAAACGTGACAAGCGATGCACGCGCCTGATCCGGCGTCCGAACCGCTGCTGGTCCAGCGCGCCAAGGCCGGTGATCGTCGAGCCTTCTCCGATCTTGTGCGTCTGCACCAAGCCGCCGTGCGCGCGTACATGAGCTCGCACGTCCGGGGCAACGAGGCGGCCGATGATCTGGCCCAGGAGGTGTTCGTGCGAGCGTACCTGGGGCTCGACAGCTTCACGCTGCCCGACAGCGGCAAGACGCGCCCTTGGCTGCTCGGGATCGGACGCAATCTGGTGCTCGAGCACCTGCGAGAACAACTGCGACGGGGCGCGCGCAGCGCGGTCGAAGCGGCCTTGGATCTCGTGCACTTCGAGGATGCGCGTGACAAGGACGAGCCGTTTGATCGCGAAAAGCAGTTCGAGGCCTTGCGGCTCTGTCTTGAAAAGCTAGGGCCACCGGCCCTGGATTTGATCTCGCGCCACTACTTCGAGCAGCGGTCGCTCGCGAGCCTCGCGGCCGAGCAAAACCAGAAAGAGAGCGCCGTGCGGATGAAAGTCCTCCGCATCCGCGAGGCCTTGCGAGTGTGCATCGAACAGGGCCTGCAGCTGACAGGAGCTATGCCGGGAACTCTGCAAGGAACCCGCGAATGACCCCGCCTTCCCACCACGAGCTGGATGCGGTCACGAAGCGGCTGTGGCTCTGCTTTTTGGCAGGCGAAGCGCTGGACGCCGACGAAAAAGGGCAGCTCGCGGCGACGGTGCGAGCCGGCGGCCCTTCGGGTCGCGCGCTCGTGGCAGACGAGACCCTACACCGCACGCTGCTGGCGCTCGGACGCAGCGCCGCAGACGAAGCCACGTTCGTGAAGTGGGTGGAAGCGCGTACACCCCCGGATCTCAGCACCGAGCGCTTCGTCGCCGCCGTGGACCGGCGGATCATGGGGAGGCTGCGGCGCCACAGGTCCTGGCCAATCGTCGCCAGCGTGGCGGGGCTTCTCGCGGCGGCCGGCGTCCTCCTTTTCGTCGGGCGCCCGCCCATGCCCCACGCGCCTCTGTCCGAATCTGCAGACGTGGGTGGTCCTGTAACGGTCCTTTCGGGCGCGTTCACCACTGGTGACCGGCGCATCGCCTCAGGCCAGACGGTACCCCAGGCGGCGGAGCTGCTGGCGGCCGAAGAAGCTGCCTGCCTGCGTCTGGGATCGAGCGGCCACATCTGTCTCGCACGGGACGCGCGGGCGAGCCTGGTCGCAGCAGGCAAGGCGGGCTGGCGCATGACCCTCCTGGACGGCAAGGCGGCGGCGGCGGTCATCGGTGGCGTCCTGACGGCGGCCCTACCTGGTATCGAGGTGGTGGCCCGGAGCGCGACATTTTCAGTCGACGCCGGCTCCCAAAGAGATCCGATCGTGCGGGTCCTTCTCGGAGCGGTGCGGGTCAGCGGTGCCCGCCCGGTGGTCGTTGACGCTCACCACGCCTACACGGTCGCCACCGGGGTGCGGTCCATGGACGCCCAGGACGAAGGCCCTGCGTGGGCTCTGGTCAATGGCCGAGAGCCGGGCGGTGGCGTGCAGCCGCCGACGCCTGGCGCGACAGAGATCGATCGCCTCATCGAGCTGGCCCAGGTCCTACACGCCCACGGGCGGCACAGCGAGGCGAACGGCATTCAATCCCGTTTGAGCCGCCAGCATCCGATTGGCTGGGACCCACCCCTGCCGGCGCTGCACCGGATCCGTGCGGGTGGACCGGAGTACGTGGATCCGCGCGGCAACGTCTGGGCCGCCGATGAGTTCTTCACCGGCGGGCAGACTTTCAGAGCGAGCAAGCCCATTGGCGGAACGGTGATGGACCCGCTTTACCAGACCGAACGGAACGGATTCCGAACCGCAGGCTTCTCCTATGACCTTCCCGTTCCTGCGGGACGTTATGTCGTGTACCTGCACTTTGCCGAGATCTATTGGAGCATGGACAGGCCGGACGCCCGTCGGTTCGATGTCCTGATCGAAGGCCAGAAGGTTCTCGCTGGCTACAACATCGCAGCCGATGTGGGTTCGGATGCCGCTGTCGCCAAGCCCTTTGTCGTCCAGGTCGCCGACGCGGGCGTGACCATCGAATTTCGCAACGTGGTCGAAAACGCCAAGATTTCCGCGATCGAGGTCTACCCATTGCCGCCCGGCGCGCTCCCTCCCCCCGGGGCAATTCGGGGAGAGCCGGGCGCGCGCGAGCGGCCCCTGGACCGCAACGCACAATTGTGACGGTTCGCCCCCTGCTATCATTGATCAAGAGAGCGCCATGTGGACGCGGTCACAGCATGATTCTCCCATCTCGCGTTCACGATCCCATTCGGGTCAGAGGAGGCTGACAGGCATGAGGAAAATGATGACTCGTGGAAGCACATCGGTTTTCGCTGTCCTGCTCGCGGCGGTGCCACTTGCAGGATGTAGTGGCAGCATTGGCGACCCGATGAGCGCCGGCTCCGGAGGCTCTACAGGCGGCACCGGCACGATCGGCGGTCGGGGAAACGTGGGCGAGAAGGGTGGGGTGCCGCCGGCGGCAGCGCCCGGCGGCGCCGGCACGATGGGCGGCGGGGGCGGGGGCATTGGCGGCGGTCTGAGCGGGGGCATAGGCGTGGGCGGGACGAGGTTGCGCCTGCTCACCCAGGCCGAGTACCGAAACTCGATCGAGACCCTGATGGGACCGATCAAGACGCCGCTCAAGCTCACGGCAGACACATCCGTGGCGGGCTTCGTCTCCGTGGGCGCCTCTGCGATCACGGTCGGTGAAACGGCAGCCGAGGCCTACGAAGCCGCAAGTCGCGCCGTTACGGCGGAGGTCTTCGGCGACGCGCCGCGCTGGTCCAAACTGGTGGGTTGCCAGCCGCAAGCCAACCTAAGCGACACCTGCGCATCGACCTACCTCAAGGCGCTCGGCCGGCGCGCTTTCCGACGCGCACTCACCGACGCCGAACTCCAGCAGTGGACCAAGGTAGCCCGTGACGCGGCAACCTTGGCTGGCAGCGTCGCACAAGCTCTGGCAACAGCGACGTCGGGCATCCTGCAATCTCCTCATTTCCTCTACCGAGCGGAGTCCACCAAGCCGGACACAATCACGCGGCGACTGAAGTTCGATGGCCCGTCCATGGCAACCCGGCTTTCGTTCTTGCTGAAGGGCACTACGCCAAGTGACGCCCTGCTTGACGCGGGGGTGGCGGGCCAACTCGACACACCGGACGGAATTCGGACGGCAGCGACGAATTTGCTCGCGGACCCTGGTGCGCTCGCCTCGATCGCGGGGTTCTTCGTTGAGTTCACTGAAGTCGGCAGGGTGTTGGAGGTAGAGAAGGATCCAACGGCCTTCCGGGTCCTCGATGCCAAACTGCGAAACTCCATGCTCGAGGAGACTCGGCGCTGGGTGAGCGGCGTGGTTCTTGCGCCGCAGGCAGACGTGCGCAGCCTATTCGACAGCCCCCGGACCTACGTGGACACGGGCCTAGCAACTCTGTACGGAATAACGCCACTGCCAGCCCCGGGCGCTGGGTTTGTGCAGGTGACGCTGCCTCCCGAGCGTGTCGGCATTTTCGGGAAGGGAAGCTTTCTCACCGTTCATTCTGCATCGGACCAAAGCTCGCCGACGAGGCGCGGTCATTTCATTGTCACCCACTTGCTGTGCCAGTACCTGCCGGACCCGCCTCCCGGCCTCGACACCTTTGTCCCGCCAGACGCGACATTGACGACTCGTCAGCGCTTCGAGAAGCATCGCGCGAACCCATCCTGTGCTGCGTGCCACGCGGTCATGGATCCCCCCGGTATGGGGCTCGAGAACTTCGATCCCATTGGGCGCTACCGGGACAAGGAAAACGGCCGTCAGATTGATGCTAGCGGAAAGATCGGCGAAGCTAGTTTCGACACCGCCCCGCAAATGGGCGCGATTCTCCGCCGGGACGCTCGGTCGACCGCCTGTATGGTGCGGAACTTCTACCGCCACGCCAACGGTCGAGCCAATGACGACGAGCTCGATACGACTCTGATCGAGGGGCTGACGACGACCCTGGCCACGAAGGGTTACGTGTGGCGGGAAATTCTCGCCGATTTCGTGGTCAGCGAAGCATTTCGTTCCGCGCCGGTAGCCCCAACCGTGGCCCCTCGACCCTAAGGACCCACATGTTGAGCAAACTAAAAGTCTCGCGTCGCTTCGCCCTGCGTGGCGCTGTCTCCGGAGTTGGTGTCTCACTCTGGCTGCCCGTGTTCGAGGCCATGTGCAACAGGAACGGCACCGCGTTTGCCCAGGGCTCGCCTTTGCCGACGTCGTTTGGCATCTTTTTCTGGGGCAACGGCGTTCACCGTCAGGATTGGACGCCGACAGCCACCGGAAACGGTAACGCTTGGCAATTGAGCCGCAACTTGGGGTCCTTCGCTGCACTCAAAGACGCCATGACCCTAGTGACGGGTCTGAACATGCTCGACGGAAAGTTCAAAGGGCACGGCTGGGGGGCTTTGTACGTCCTCGCGGGTGGAGACGGTTTCCCATGCGTCGTCACATCGGACATCGGCCGAAATCCGATCAAGGGCGAAACCGACAAGTCCACGCAATCCGACCCGACCATCGACCAGATCATTGCCAAGGCCATCGGTACGGGTTACCCGTTTGCTTCGTTAGAAACGGGCGTGCTGCCCTATCGGGGAATCGCCATGGGAACGGTCAGCAAGGCCATCGCTCACCGCGGCCCGTATGACTTCACAGAACCGGAGCGGGACCCGAAGGCTCTGTTCAATCGACTCTTCGGTGCCGTGGTGCCGGGCGTCCCCATGGGCAATACGCCGTCGCCGACCGACATCAGCAACAAGCTCCGCCGCAGCGTTCTCGACGCCGTGATCGAGGACGGCAAGCGTCTGCGCATGAGCCTCGGATCCGAGGACGGCTCGCGCTTGGACCGGCACATGGAGAGCGTCCGCGCCATCGAGCAGCGAATTGCCCGCGTGGCGCCAGTCTTGGCGCCAGGCATGTCGCCAGCTCCTGCTGGCAATTGCACCAAGCCCCCAGTGCCCACAGATCCGGTCGATATGACCCAGCGTAGCAAGTCGATCAACCGCATGGTGGCGATGGCCCTCGCCTGCAACCTGACGCGCGTCTACTCACATCTGTGGTCCGGCGCGCGCGACGACAACACTTACCCGACCATCGGCATCAACGCGAATCACCATGATTTGACCCACGCCGGGAAGACCACCGAGCACTCTTCGATCGAGGGGTACATCATGAGCCAGTACGCAGACATGGCCATGGCCATGAAAGAGACCCCGATGGGGGCCGGGACCGTGCTCGATAACACGCTCATCTACGGCATCAGCGATCTCTCTGAACCGGGCGGGCACATCATGGCCGACTATCACATCGTGCTCATGGGTCACGCGGGTGGCAAGGTGCCTGGCAACCGGCACGTCCGGCTTCCCGGGCGGAAGGTCACCGAGCTGATGCTCACGCTGATGCAACTGATGGGACTTAAAATCGACACGTTTGGAACGTGGGACAAGACCAGTAAGACGATGCCTGAGATCCTGGGCTAGTGCCCGCGAAGCGTGCCGGCGACAGCAGCACCTGATTCGAGCGCGCCTGCGTCGCCTTGCTGCGAGCCAACTATAGGTTTGGCCGGACTGACTGGTGGACTATTGCAGCGTCGCCCCGCGCGCCAGGTAGGAGCCACTGTCGACGGGCAACCGGGGGAATTCGTAGAGGTTCAGGAGGTCAGTCGCAATTCAGAGCGACGTTCATGGCGGCGCACACCTCCGCCATCCGGGGCGCGTCGAGGTGCCCAACCCATTGCCGAAGGTCGTCCTGCGAAACCGTGTAGATGTGATCGAGATTCACCACCGACGCGTTCTTCAGACCGTCCTCCACTCCGACCCTGACCTCGCTGGGCAGGCCGTGGATGGTCGAGGTGACGGGCGCAACGACCGCCGTTCGTAGCAAGCGCAGGGCTGCCGGCCGCGAAAGGACAACCACGGGACGGCGCTTGTCCGGACTTGCGAACCGATACATCCAAATGTCACCGCGGGCTACTTCTCGGGCCATCGCTGTCCCCGCATGAGCTCGGTGAATTCGTCAAACATCTTGCTGCCAGCCTTGCCACCGTATGCACGCTCGTACGCGGCGTCGGTCTCGCGGCGTCGGCCGATATCGAGGTACAGCACCAAGGCCTTCTGCACCACCGCCGAGCGTCCCAGCTTCTTGGTTTCGGGGCGTCGGTCGAGGAGATCCAGCAACTGGCCGGGCACGGAAATCTGAACACTGCGGGCTGCCATCATCAAAATATGGCATCAGCAAAATTAATGTGTCAAGGCATTACAATCACCCACTAGCTGACGACGCTTGGCCCCGCACGTTCCGGCCTCGCTCATGCGCATGGTGATGCGGTATTGGGCACCCAGGCATCACGCGGCGCTTGACAGATTGAACACTGTTCAATAAGAGAACGATGTCTAGTTCCCCGCTCGACCAGCGCAGCATTCATTCCTTTCAACCGAGCTGAAGGCTCGTGCGTTGGTGCTTGGTGACTGACGTGGCTGACACACGGAGGATTCATGAACGGCACCAACGGCGGCCTGGTTGAGACCCTGCTCGGGCTGCCCATCTTCAGATCCGAATGGGTACTGTGGCTGCTGATCGCGCTGTCGGTGCTGTCCATCGGCATCACGATCGAGCGCTGGTGGTTCTACCGGCGACGTCGGATCGACATCGACAGTCTGCGCACGGCGTTCATCAAGCACCTAGAGGCCGGTGACTTCGAGGATGCGGCCAAGCTGCTGCAGGGGCAAGATTCGCTGGCCACCAACGTTGTGTTGACTGGGCTGCAGGCGCACGCGAAGGGGCCCGAGTCGGTGGAGGATCTGATCGCGGGCGCGCTTGGCCGCGAGAAGGGCCGCTACGAGCGGCGACTGGGTTTTCTCGCCACGGTGGCCAGCAACGCGCCCTACGTCGGGCTGTTCGGCACCGTTCTGGGCATCGTGCGGTCATTTCGCGACCTGGCATCCAACATGGCTGAGGCCAGCTCGTCGGTCATGGCTGGCATCGCTGAGGCGCTGATCGCGACCGCGGTTGGTCTGCTGGTGGCCATTCCCGCAGTGGTGGCGTTCAACGTCTTCAAGGGCAAGGTGAAGGAAGCGGTCACCGACTGCCAGATGCTGGCGCGGGTGCTGTTGTCGGAACTCAAGTCTGTCGACAGCTCCCTGCCCAAGTAAGGAGAACCATGGCCAGCCTGGACAACACCGATGATGACGAGGGGCCGCTCGCGTCGATCAACATCATCCCGTTCGTCGACATCGTTCTCGTGCTGCTGGTGATCTTCATGCTGACCTCGGCGACCATCGTGCGGGCCAACCTGAAGGTTGAGTTGCCCAAGGCGGCGAGCGGCGGCAGTAAGGTCGAGACCACGGTCAATCTGGTGCTGACGAAGCAGGGCGAACTGTCGATCAATGGAGCGGCCATGCCGTCGCGAACCGAGGCAGCGAGGCTGATCAGGCGCGAGACCGCAGCCAACCCGAAAGCGCAGGCGGTGATCTCGGCCGACAAGGGCGTCGAATACGGACGCGTCGTCGAACTCATCGATCTGGTCAAGCAGAATGGAGTCAGCGCGTTCGCGCTTGACATCGAACGGGGTGCGCCGCCGGTCGCGCCAGTGCCGGGGAACTGAACGGATCATGAAACCCGCGGCTGAGACTCGATCGCGCGTGTCGCAAGCGGCGAGCGTTGTTGTGCGGCGCCAGCGCTTCGGAATCCGCCGGCACGCGCGTCGGGTCGAGGCGCGCCGGGTGATACGGGCGCGGACGCGGCGCCCGATGACCGGGGCGCAGCAGGCGCACGATGCCATTCGGCACTCGCGCCCTGGCATCGTCGGACGGCTTGCGCGGACTGGTGCGACGCTGCTTGGTTCGTTGGCCGTACACGCTCTGATGATTGCGATCGCGCTGGCCATCGGTGGCTTCAGCCTGGGCCGCCGCGAGCGCATCGAGCAGACCGTGAAGATTGAGGTGCGCGAGCGTCCACCCGAGCCCGAGCCCAAACCGGAGCCGCCCAAACCGCCCGAGCCCGAGGCGCCTAAGCTGGAAAAGCCGGTGCAGCGAGAGCCGCCCAAGGTGGTCAAAGTTCCGCCCAAGGCGCCCGAGCCGCCCGCCGAGGCGGCCAAGGCACCCGCCCGCATCGTCGGCCTGAGCCTGGAGAGCACGGTCGAAGGCGGCGGCGGGCCGTCCTTCGCCGTCGGTAACACGCGCGCAGGTCAAACCGCGGCGACCGCGGTCGCGGCCAGGAACGTCGCGGCGGTGGCCGCGGACGTGGTTGCGGAAGCGCCGGTGGTGGCGCCAGCGGCTGGCAACAGGGTGGCCACGCGACTGCCGGTCGCGGGCGTCGTGTACACGCTGCCCAAACGCCGCACGCCTAGCGAGCCGGTCTTTCCCGCGACGCTGAAGGCGCAGGGGCTGGAAGCCGACGTGACGGTGGTGGTGCAGATCGACGTCAACGGCAAGGTAACCGACGTGAAGGTAATCAAGGCGGCACCGTATCCCGAGTTCAACGATGCCGCGCGTGCCGCCGCCCTAGTCGAGGAATACGAGCCCGCCACCCGCGACGGCGTCGCCATGGCCCGCAGTTTGAGCTTCACCTACCGCTTTCGCCTGGAGCAACAATGACAGTACGAAAGAGATTTTCGGGCGCCGTCCTGCTGGCGGCGGTGTTCGCCTGCGGCTGCGGCGCGGACTTCGATCCTTACAACCGATTGGGCGGGCTGCGTGTGCTGGCTGTCCGCAGCGAGCCACCGGCACCGGCGCCCGGCGAGACCGCCAAGCTATCGGCGCTTGTGTACACCACCGACAAGGATCCGGTGGTGAGCATGGCGTGGTCTTGGTGCCCGTTCGCGGGCTCCGCCAACGACGGCTATCCGTGTCTGCTCACTGAGGCCGAGTTACGCACGATGGGTGCCGGCGACATGGTGCCGGCCTACGATCTGGGACGCGAGGCCGAGGCGAGTTTCCTCCACGGAGTGGATCCGCAAGTACTGAAGGCGCTCTGCGCACCTGCGGGCATGGGCATGGGTCCCTCTGCGATTTCGGCTGCCTTTCTTCCAAGCTGCGACGGGGGCTTTCCGGTCACCGTGAAGCTGGTCGTCAAGACCGCGAAGGACACCGTGACGACCGTGCGCACGTTGAAGCTGCGCGTCGATCCCGACAAGGACGCGAATGCCAATCCCACCGTCGACGGCATCACCGCAACGCTGGCCGGTGCCGAGCGGCCGGTGACTGAGACGCCGGAAGTTACCTTACCGCGCAACGTAGACACCGTCGTGAAGGTGGCGGTACCCGAGGCGGCGGCCGAGCGCTACATGGGCAAGGACGACAATGGTCAGCCGGCGATGGTGCGTGAGCGGATCTTCGTCACCTGGTTCGTGGAGGCCGGCGAAACCCGCAGCGAGCGCACCAGCTTCATCGACGGTGTGGTCGCGCTGCCGGATGCGCTGTCGAACAAATGGAAGCCGCCGTTAACCAAGCAGTACGCGCGCGACACTTTGAAGATCATCGTCGTCGTGCGCGACGATCGCGGCGGGGTGGCGTGGACCGGCGGGGCCGTGCGGCTGGGAGCGGTGAAATGAGCGGGCGCGGTACCCTGGCTCGCGGTGCGGTCGCCGTGGGCATTTGCGCGGCAACGCTGCTGCCGAGCGCCGTGCGTGCGCAGGGCAAGGCACAAGTCCCGGCCGTGGCGCCGGCGCCCGCCGAGGTCGATGCTGCCAAGCTGAGCAAAGCGCCCAAGCAGACCAAGTTCGTCGAGGCCGAGTACCCCCAAGAGGCGGTCGATAAGGGCATCACGGCCGAGGTGGTTCTGCTGCTCGACATCAGCGCCGCTGGCAAGGTGACAGGAGTCGGCGTGGTCGAACCCGCGACCCTGCCTGGGCTTGGCTTCGACGAGGCGGCGATGGTGGCCGCACAGGGCTTCGAGTTCTCGCCCGCCGAGATCGACGGCAAGCCGGTCGCGGTGCAGCTCACGTACCGGTACCGGTTCACGCTCAAGCCCAAAGCACCGCCGGCACCCGAGCCAGTGGTCGCTCCGGAAGGCGCAGCGGCAACTCCCATCGCGCCGCCCGCGGCACCGAAACCGCAGGTGGTCAACTACGTCGGCCTCCTGCGTGAGCGCGGCACTCGCTTGCCCATGCCCGGCGTGCTGGTCACGGTGTTTCGCGAGATCGACGCCAAGCCGGTCGGCTTCGAGGCCACCACCAACGCCGACGGTAAATTCGAGTTCTACGATCTGCTACCGGGTGAATGGCGCGTGCTCATCGAAGCGCCCGGCTACTACCCGTTCAAGACCATCGAGGGTATCGAGGCGGGGCTGGCCACCCAAGTCACGTACTACGCCGAGCGCGCGTCGTACAACCCGTTCGACGTGCGCGTGACTGCGGCACGTCCGCGCAAGGAAGTCAGCCGCACCGTGCTGGCCGCGAAGGAGATCGACAAGATCCCGGGCACCGCGGGCGATCCGCTGGCGGTGGTGCAGAACTTCGCGGGGGTGGCGCGCTCGCCGCTGGGCAGCGGGCAGATCGTGGTGCGCGGCTCGGCGCCCGAGGACACCCGCATCTTCGTCGACGGCGCCGAGGTACCGCTCATCTACCACTTCGGTGGTCTGCGCAGCGTGTTGCCCATCGGCATGCTGGACGCCATCGAGTTCTATCCGGGCAACTTCGCACCCATGTACGGCCGTGCCACCGGCGGCATCATCGACGTCCAGGTCAAGAAGCTGGAACCCAAGAAGGTCGGCGGCTACGCCGACGTCAGCTTGCTCGACACCGGGGTGTTTCTGGAGGTGCCGCTTGGCAAGAAGGGCGGCGTCGCTCTGGCCGCCCGGCGCAGCTACATCGACGGCATCCTGAACGCGGTGGTGCCCAGCGACGCGCCGGTCAACATCATCTCGGCGCCGCGCTACTACGACTACCAGCTGCTGGCCAACTATCGCCCGGCGCCCGCGCACGACTTCCGCGCGTTCCTGTTTGGCGCCGACGACTCGCTGAAGCTTCTGTTCAAGAACCCGGCCGATCTCGACACGGCGGTCACTGACAACAGGTTCTCGGCGTCGACCAGTTTCTATCGATCGTTGCTGACCTACCGCTATATCCCGAACGAGCGTTTCGAAAACAGTGTGCGTCTCTCGCAGGGACGCAACTGGTTCGACTTCAAGGTCGGCAAGCTAAGATTCGATCTCAACGTCTACTCCACACAGCTACGCGACAACGTCCGCTACAAGCTCGCTGATTGGATCTCTGTGTCGGCCGGTGTTGACGTGCTGTATTCGAAGAGCGACGTGAACATCCAGTTGCCACGGCCACCCAAGGAAGGTGAGCCGATGGGCGGGAACTTCGACCTCAGCGATACACTGTCCGCCAAGATAGACAACGCCGTGTTCTGGTCACCGGCCGCGTTTGCCGAGCTGGAACTGCGACCCCTGGCCGGTCTGCTGATCCTGCCCGGCGTACGCGTCGATCATTTTCAACGCACATCCCAGTCACCGGCCCAACCGCGCCTGACCGCGCGCTACCAGGTGACCCCGCAGGTGGCCGCCAAGGGCGGCGTGGGCCTGTTCGTGCAGGAACCCGACTTCGAGGAGACCGACAAGAGTTTCGGCAACCCCAACCTCAAGGCCGAACGCGCGCTGCACTATTCGGCCGGCGCTGAATTCAAGCCGCGTCCGCACATCACGCTCGACGGCACGGTGTTTTACAAAGACATGTCGAGTCTGGTCAGCAGGACTGACACGTTGACGACGGGTCCGATGGGGCCACGGCCGCTGGTCTATGACAATGGCGGGACCGGGCGGGTCTATGGTCTCGAACTGCTGTTTCGCCACGAGTTCACCGACAAGTTCTCCGGCTGGCTTGCGTACACGCTGTCACGGGCCGAGCGTCGCGATTCGGGCGAGACGTCTTCGCGTCTGTTCGACTTCGACCAGACCCACATCCTGACCCTGCTCGGCTCGTACAGTTTGCCGCGCAACTGGCTGGTCGGCGGACGCTTCAGACTGGTCAGCGGCAACCCCATCACGCCGGTGTCGGGCTCGGTGTTCAACGCGCTCTCTGATCGCTACGATCCAACCTTCGGGCCGCCAAACTCAGCGCGCAACCAGCCATTCCACCAACTCGACCTGCGGGTCGATAAGCGCTGGATCTACCAGAGCTGGATCCTGAGCGTGTACCTCGATATCCAGAACGTCTACAACCGCGCCAACCCGGAGGGCCTCAACTACAACTTCGACTACCGCAAGTCGAAGGTCCAACAGGGCTTGCCCATTCTGCCAATCCTGGGGGTGCGCGGTGAGTTCTAGGACCGTGGCAATGGCGGGCCGGTTTGCGACCTTGACGCTGGCGCTGGCCGTCGTGCTGGCCAGTGGTCCTGCGCGAGCGCAGACGTTGGAGGAGCCGGGCGGACGCCAGGGGTACTACCTGGCGCTGGGTGGCTACGGGGTTGTCGATCATACGACCGAAAAGGGCGAGTCCCTGGGTGCCTGGGGCGGCAGTTCCTTCACGCTGAGGTTAGGGCAATTGCTGACCCGGCGTTTCAGCCTGGGATTGCAGATCGATTCGGGCGGCGCCAAGGGGCGCGGCCAGCAGGGCACCTTCGCCGGGTTGTCGCTGGAAGGTGGCGCTGCCGTGGTTGGCAACCTGGCGGTGCGTGGCGGCGTCGGCGTAGGCTTCGTGTCGCTGCGCGATCCGGCGGCGGAAGGCGCACCGACGCGCGGGGCGGCCGGGTCGTACTACTTGCTGGGTGCGAGTTACGACTTCTTTCCCGGGCGCACGCGCCGGAGCGGTGGCTTCAGCATCAGCCCGACTGTGCAGGCGCGGTTTCTGCCCAGCACCAACGTCAGCACGACGTTGCTATTCATCGGCGTGGACTTCGTGTGGTGGACAGGCCTGCCCGACAACCAGCTCAATCTGCCCGACGCCGAGGCGTACCGGCGACGGTGAGCTGGCATGGGCAGCCCGGTACAGCGCAGGCAGCGAGAGAAGGTCGAGATGCGGCAACGCATCTGCGACGCCGCCATGAAGATCTTTCTCGAAGAAGGCTTCGCGAAGGCGACCATGCGCCGCATCGCCAGCGAGATCGAGTACGCCCCGGGCGCGATCTATTCCTACTTCGACGACAAGCAGGCGGTGCTGACCGAGTTGCAGACCACCGGGTTCGCGCGCCTGCGGGCCCTCTTGACGGCGGTGCCCGCGAATCGCGATGCCTTCGACCACCTGCGCGCGCTCGGCCGCGCGTACCTACGCTTCGCCTTCGATAACCCCGAGTACTACGATCTGATGTTCATCATGGACCTGGGATCGCCGGCCGCGGAGCACGACGCGCCTCGCCCGGGGCTCGACACGTACGATCTGTTGCGGCAGCAGGTCAAGCGCTGCCAGGACGCCGGCTCGATGCCGCGGTACGATCTTGAGGCTGCGGCGCTTGCGTTGTGGTCGATGGTGCACGGAATAGCCGCGCTGGTGGTCAAGCAACGCCTGGGCATGATCCCCGAAAAAGTCCGCCCCATGCTGGTCGACGCAGCGTACGAGTTCGGCCTCGAGGGCATGCGCCTGCGCAACCCCGCCGTGCGCCGCCGCGCCAAGTAGGCCCTCAGAACGGAACGTCGTCGTCGCCCGGAGGCGGGGCGCCATCGTCAGGCGGCCCAGATGCGTCTCCCGGGTGGCTTTCCGGTGCACCAGCCGTGATGACCTCGACGCTCACGGCCACGCTGTCGCCGTAGACCTTGCCCTGCCAGTCGCGCCCGCCAAGCCGCCCCGTGACGAACAAGACTGTGCCGGGTGTCCAGGCTTTGGCCTCATCAGCGAGGCGTCCGAACACCTTGATTGGAATCATCTGCGGGTATTGCCCCTGGGTCTCGAAAATGAGCGTCAAGATGGGCTTGCCGGCCTTTGACACGAAGGTATCGACCCGAAGAAGAGTTCCTTGCCCCTCGAACGTAAATTCGCTCATCGCGGTTCAGATGCCACAGATCGCTGTCCAGGTCGAGCGCAGGTGGGCTGACTTTGGCCTCGACGGAGTCGAAAGGTCCACCGTCACGGGCACGCCTTGAGCGTGGCGGCACCAGGACGCGATACGAGTGAATCACGTCGGCCGGTGGTATCGTCAAACATCATGACGATGGCAATGCAGTTTCGGGGCATGAACGGCGTGACCGGCGTCGGACTTGTAGCCGCCGCGAGCCTGTTGGCGTCGGCGTGCTCGTTCTCGTTTCAGGCCGGTGCTGGCACTGGAACAACCCCGGCGGGACAACCCGCCCCGGCTGCCCAGCCCGCAGCTCCCGCAGCCCAGCCGAGTGGTGGCGGTGGCACGACCAGTACCTGGCGCCTGGGTGGCAGGCGTCGCCCGGGTGCTGCTACTCCAGGCGGCGGCGCGGTGGCGGCGCCCCCTGCAGGTGGCGCGGCCGCGCAGCCCGGCGAGGCGCCTGCGCCCGCAGCCGATCCAGTTGTAGCCCCGCCCACTGTCGATGCTGCTCCGGCCGCAGCCGTGGATCCCGCGCCTGCGACCGCCACCGGAGGCGAGGCTGGCGCCACGCGCCGAACTGCTGCCCCGGCCGAGCAGGGTCAGGCTCCGCCTGCGCCGGACAACGGCGGCGGCGCGCGCCGCGGTCAGCCTGCTCCGCAGGAACAGGGCGGCGACGCTCCCACCTCCCGTCGCGGCGGCGCCGCGCCCGCCGAGCAGAACCCGGGCAACCACAATCCCGATGACCTCGAGAAAAAAGCAACCGACGCACAGACCAAGGCCCGCCGGGGCCAGTTGAAGACACGCGAGCAGGACGGCGCCGGGGGCGATGGCGAAGACGCCAAGAACGAGGCCCCCGCCACGCGTCGCGGCCGCAAGGTCGACGACAATCAGCAGTAGCGCCCGGTTCTCAACCAGCGTGTGCGCCGCTAGCGCTTGATCGCGGCCAGCAGCTTGTCGAGCTTTTGGTGCGCGTCCTTGGCCAGCTGCGCGTAGTCCTCGTCGTCCTTGTGGCAGTCGTCGCAGTTGAGCTTCATGCCGACGGCCTTGCCTTCTTTCACCATGGTCTTCATCGCTGACTTGGCAGCTTTGAGTCCGCCCTCGGCGCACGCCTTGACGATGGGTGAGTCACCTTTGGTTGCGTGCTTGCACGGCTCCGGGCCGCTAGAGGTCGCTGCGGCTGGCGCAGGCGCGGCCGCCGGCACAGGCGCGGCGGAAGCGGACTTGACCTCGGGGACCGCCTCGGGCTTTTTCGCGGGCGCGGTCGCTGCGGCGTTGCTGGGCGACGGTTTCGCCTTGGCTCTCGGGGCAGCCGGCAGGGAGCGGGGCTTGGGCGGCGGGGCAGCAGCAGGCTCGGGAGGCGGCGGTGCCGCTGGTGCTACGGCGGATGCGGCCGCGGGCGCTTCCGCGACAGCGCCGGGCACACTGGCTGCTGCCACTGTTGCCAAGGTGGTCGCGGCAGCGGCGGGCGGTTCGGGGGCCGGCGTGGTCGCCGGCGCAGTCGCAGTCGCGCAACCGCCGAGCACCAATGCCAGGAGGAGTCTTTTGGTTACCATGGCGCCGAAGTGTATCCGAGACAACGGGCAGCCAACCCGGGACCGCGCCAACACGATCGGCGACGGGTTTCATGCGACAGCCCGCCGGCTGTCCGCGCTTACGCGGCCACGGTGGCGGCGGTGTCTTGCTTGGCCAGCTCGCCCACGAACTGATCGAAGGCCGGGTTGGCCTGGTCGATCAGGATGCCGACGCCCTCGCCGGGAGTCCGCCGCACGACGCGCCCGCGGCAAAGGCCTACCTGGCGCCCTGGTAGCACGATGCCAATCGCCACGCGCCGCTCGGCGGTCAATTTCGCCTCGTCGGGTAGGCGCAGGAAGCATCCGGTGGCCGAGACATCGCGGAGGTCGGCCGTGGTAGCGGATCCGATGCCGTCGATTTGCAGGCGCACCGGCATTCCCAGCGGGTAGCGGCGGCGGCGACGGCGATCGGACAGTGGTATCGACATCTAGGTCGGGAGTGAGTGTAGCCCTTCGGCCGTGCAGGTGCACGTTCGACATACCTGTAATTATGTTCAGTTAGTCACGCCGCCAGCGTCCATGTTGATCTGTGGCGGTCCGCGAAATCGCCGTTTCATGTGGCCCCACCAGTAGATGGCCAGAAGCGTGAGGCAGGCGGCGAAGGTCTGGCCCGCCAGCTGGTTGGGCGGCAATACGAACAACACGGTGATCAGCGCCACCCAGGCCAGCCCGATGACGTTGGCGGCAGCCGAGTAGCGCCCGAGGTGCCACGGTCCGCGCGCGCGCCAGCGCCCCTGCCGGCGCGCCACGAGGCCGGCTGCGATCGGCACCGCGTACGAGGCGTACAGCGCCACGGTCGACAGGGCGACCATGGCCTCGTACGCCTTGGACTGCAGCGCGACCAGGAATGCGAACAGCGCCGCCGTCCACACCGCGACGTGCGGGCTGGAAAAACGCTTTGATACGCGCGCCAGGTACTTCGAAAATGGCAGGCCGCCGTCGCGTGCGAACGCGAACAGCATGCGGGAGTTCGACGTCACCGACGACAGCCCGCAGAACCACATGGCGCCCATCACCAGCCAGATGATCGCGTTGCCGAGCGGACCACCAAGCGCGGTTCGCAGGATGTACAGGAAGGCGTTCTCGGCGGCGACAGCACTTGCGAGATCCGGGATTGCCAGCGTCACGAACAGCAACAAGATCCAGCCGACGACGCCCGATACCGCCACCGACAGCACGATGCCCCACGGTGCGTTCTTGCGTGGATCGATGGTTTCTTCAGTGATGTGCGCGCTGGCGTCGTAGCCAGTGAACGTCCACTGCGCTTGCAGAAGGCCAATGGCGAAAGCGACGCCGTAGGGTAGGTGCTGGGACGAAAATCGAGTCAACAAGAAGCCAGCGTCTTGCCGGGGCGCGAACAAAAGTAGGGCCGCGACCAGCACCGCGCTGCCCGCCAGGTGGTACCAGGCCGAGAACCAGTTCGCGATGTTCACCACGCGCACACCGATGTGGTTCAAGACCGCGTGCGATAGCAGCACGCCCACGAACAGCGGCAGCACGTGGCCGCGATCGGCGGGGAAGCCCAGCATCGGCGCCAGGAACGTCGCCAGGCCATAGTCGATGCCCGCGGTGATGGCGAACTGGCCAATGGTGTTGAGCCACGCCGTAAGGAAACCCCAGCCGCGCCCGCCCAGAATCGACGCCCAGTGGTAAAGCGCGCCCGCGGTAGGGAACGCCGACGCCAGCTCGGCCAGCGAACCCGCCACGAACATGGTCATCACGGTCACCAGGGGCCAGCCCACGGTCATCACCAAGGGGCCGCCGAATTTCAGGCCGTGCCCGTACAGGGTCACGGCCCCGGTCAACACCGAGATGATCGAGAACGACAGCGCGAAGTTGGCGAAACCGCCCATCTCGCGCAGCAGTTGCTGTGCGTACCCGAGCTTGCCCAGGTCCTCGGCGTCACGTCCGCGCTGATCCATGCGCCCCGCAGCCTACCGGTTACGTCCGTTGCGACCGAACTTGGCCATGGCCAGGTCGCTGGCGGCGTCTTCGGCGCGACGATCTGCGGTGATGCGGACGGCGGCGTCCTCGCGCGCCTTGTGTTTGTCCAGCGCCTCGCGTTCGCGGCGGGCCTCGATGTGCTGCTTGCGTGCCTGCTCCTCGGCCGCGCGCGCCTGGCAGATGGCGCCGTCTCGGTGGGCCTGCGCAGTTTGCGCTGCTGCGGCGGCCTCGGCGTGCAGGCGCTTGACGTAGGCTTCGCGGCTGCGCGCGTTCGCCGCTGTGGTGACCGGTGTTTCCGGCACGCGCAGTCGCTCGGTCGTCGCGCGCGCGCCGGCGGCGGTCGCGATCTCGTGCAGCCGTCGTTGTTCCGTCGCGGCTAGGGCGTGCGCGGCGGTGGCGTCGGCCAGCGATTTCTCGGCGTCGTCCTCGGCGCGCCGGCGCAGATCGAGCAGCGTCTGCAGCCGGTAGCTCACGGTGCGCCCGCTCCCGACCCCCAGGTCGCCAGCCAGCGTTCGAACACGAACAGAGTCCACAGCGCCTTGCGTCGATCGCGGCGGCCCAGCAGGTGATCGTCGACCAGGGCGGTCACCGCCGCCGGATCGAAGAAGCCCTCGCGCCGGATCTTGTCGGGCGCCAGCTGTTCGCGGACCGCCGGCGCCAGCTCCTCGCGCATCCAGCGCGCCACCGGCACACCGAAGCCCTGCTTCCTGCGATCAAGGATCTGGTCGGGCAGCCGGCCTCTCATCGCCTTCTTGAGGATGTACTTGGATGTCAGGCGCCGCAGCCGCAGTGCGGGCGGAAGCCGGCACGCGAAGCTGACCAAATCGGTGTCGAGAAACGGCGCTCGCACCTCAAGACCCACCGCGCCCGCGGCGCGATCCACCTTCACGTTCACGTCACCCGGCAGGTAGAAGCGCGCGTAGAAGTCCATCAACACGTCGGCCGGATGACGCGCCAGCGTGGCACGTGCGCGGGCGTCGACATCGCGCAGTGGATCGCCACCGGCAGCGGCGCGGATGTCGGGCAGCAGCAAGAGCTCCAGCTCCTCGGGCAGGAACGAGGCCAGCCAGCGCTGGTGTCGGCGCGGCCCCGGATCGATTCCGCCGCGCAAGAACTGGTGCACCTTGAAGTCGAAGCTGAAGTAACCCGTGCCAGCGGGCAAACGCGCCGCCGCTCGCTCGGCCGCTGCACGCACGAAGCCGGGCAGCCCATCGAAGAACGCACGCCCGGCCAGCTCGGCTTTGAACGTCGGGTAGCCGGCGAACAGCTCGTCGCCACCGTCGCCGCCCAGCGCGACCGTCACGTGCTGGCGCGTGAAGCGCGATAACAAGTAGGTCGGCACGATGGACGCGTCGGCCAGGGGCTCGTCGAGGAACTTGGTGACGTCGGGCAAGATGTCGAGGAGCGCGCGCGCGTCCAGGCGTTCCTCGTGGTGATCGGTGCCGAAGCGCTGCGCCACCGCTCGCGCGTGCGACGTCTCGTCGAAGGTCGCATCGGAAAATCCGATGGCGAAGGTCTTGATGCGATCGGCGCCTGCGATCTCGGCCATGAGCGCTGTGACTGTGGATGAATCGATGCCGCCCGAAAGGAACACGCCCAGCGGCACGTCCGACACCAGGCGGCGCTCGACCGCTCGCCGCAAGAGCGTGCGCAACTCTTCTGCCGCTGTCTCCTCGTCGATGTCCGCGTGGGTTTCGGGAAACGGCAGGTCCCAGTAGCGATCGATCTTGGGCGTCAGACCCGCGCCATCCGGTTTGCCAGCGCCGACCTCCAGCACCAGGCGCTCGGCGGCGTCGAGCTTGCGGACGCCGGCGAAGATGCCGAACGGGGGCGGCACGTATTCGTACGCCAGGTAGCGTGCCAGCGCCGCCGGATCGATGCGTCGATCGAAGCCGGGAATGTGCAACAGCGCCTTCAACTCGGAGCCGAACCCGAACAGCGGCGGCAGCCCACCTGTGCGTCGCACCTGGGTGAAGTAGAACGGCTTCTTACCCATGCGATCGCGCGCCGCCAGAAATCGCCGCCGGCGCCCGTCCCACAGGCCGAAGGCGAACATGCCGTCGAGCTTCTCGACCACGGCGTCGCCCCATTCCTCGTACCCGTGGGCCAGCACCTCGGTGTCGGTGCGCGATCGGAAGGTGTGACCCTTGCCGAGAAGCTCGGCACGCAGATCGCCAAAGTTGTAGATCTCGCCGTTGAACACCACCTGCACGCTGCCGTCTTCGTTGCCAAGCGGCTGGTTCGCCGCGTCCGACAGATCGATAACCGCCAGGCGCCGGTGACCAAGGCCGACTCCGGGCGCGCGCCACAGGCCCTCGCCGTCCGGTCCCCGGGCTGCCAGAGCCCGGGTCATCGCGCCAAGCACCGCCGGATCCACCGGCGCTCCGGTCGGGTCGATGAGGCCGGCGATCCCGCACATGCGACGGCGCACGGTAGCACAGTGCCCACATGGCCGCCCCCGCCGCTCGATGAGGTGTCGCTCGATGAGGTAGATTCCCCCGGCCAAGATGCGAGTTGCCGCTCTCGAATACTTCGCATGCCCGACTTGCGAGCAACCCCTGACGCTCGACCCGCCGGTGGCGCCCGGTGACGACGGACATGTGATGGCGGGCGTTTTGGTTTGTCGCGGGAAAGGCTGCCGGTACACGATTCGCGCCGGTGTCCCGGTCTTGTTGCCCGGCGAGGTCAACCCGCTGTCGAGCGAGACCGCGGACAGGTTCGATCAGCAGTGGACGCATTGGCGCCAACTGGCCGACTACTACGAGAAGCAGTACCTCGACTGGGTGGCGCCGGTCACGCGCCAGAATTTTGCCGGCAAGGTCGTGCTCGAAGGCGGCTGCGGCAAGGGCCGCCATAGCCACGTGGTGGCTGGCTTCGGGCCGCGCGCGCTCATCGCGCTCGATCTGGGGCAGAGTGCCCTGGTGGCGTTCGCGAACACGCGTGAGTTGCCCAACGTGCACGTGGCGGTCGGCGATCTGCACAGCCCGCCGGTGCTTCCGGTGATCGACCTGGCTTTCTCGGTCGGCGTGCTGCACCACCTGCCCGATCCGGCGCTGGGTTTCGCGAGGTTGGCCTCGCGGGTGCGTGACGGTGGCCGCGCGGTGGTGTGGGTGTACGGCCAGGAGAACAACGAGTGGATCATCCGCTTCGTCGATCCGGTGCGAAAGGCAGTGACCGCGAAGCTGCCGCCGGCGGCCCTGCGCGCGCTGTCCACCGTACCAGCGGCTGCGCTGTGGGGCGCGATCAACTACATCTACGCCAGCCCGCTTCTCGGCCTGGCTGACAAGTTGCCGTACGCGGAATACTTCGCTGGTTTGCGCGGATTTCCGCTGCGCGAAATTCACAACATCGTGTTCGACCAGCTGGTCACGCCGGTCGCCTACTACCTGCCGAAGGCCGAGGTCGAGCGCTGGTTCGCGACCGGCTTCTCGGATGTCACGATTCGCTGGAAGGGCCAGTACAGCTGGACCGGCACCGGTACCGTGACCCGCGGACCCGGCGCGGCCCGGCCCTGAACGCCGCGGTCAGCGCACGGGCTCGTCGGTGACGCGCAGGAGAACCAGACTGGTCACCTCGGCCGGCGGCGGAACTTGCGCGGGGGCCGGGCTCCACAGTTCGATGGCCACCCCGGCCGACAGCTGGCGCTTGCCAGCGAACGTGGGCGCTGGCGCCGTCGATGTCGCGATGAACAGCCAGATATCGCCGTACGAGTCGTCGGGGATGAAGACCGTTTGCTCGTGCAGCTCGACTCGCCCGCCGTGCTTGTGATCGCCCGATACGAACCGACCGCCCTGGCCGTCCGGGCGCAGGTCGATGCGGTTGACGTTCCACAGCTCCATGGCGCGCGGGATGTGGATGACGGCCGGGTAGCGGCCGGTGGAGTAATAGGTGTCGTCCAGACGCAGGATCGCGTCGCCGTCGAGGCTGTTCTGCCCAAGCAAGTGGCGCATGGTCCAGGTCGAGCCGTTGGTGCCCGACCAGTTGGGTAGCGATTTGCCCGCCAGGTAGCTCACCGCCCGCGGCCCCACGTGAAATGTGTTCCAGAAGTCGTCCTCGGGAAACGGTCCTGGATCGCGCAGCGACAGCGTATGCCAGCGGCCGAACACCACCGCTCGTCCGGGATCGCGCCGGGTCTGGAGCATCTTCGCGACCGCGGCGCGCGCCACGTCTCGGGTGAAATATGGATCCTGATCGGCCGCGATCTGGCGGGCGCCAGCCGACAGGCAGGCACCGAAGAGCGTGGCCAGAAGTACGACGGCCAACCCGCGCGTCGGCGCGCGCAGGCGCGCCCAGCGCGCACGCAGTGGCAGCAGCATGGCCTCGGCCGCGCGCAACGGGAAGTACAGCAGCGCGGGCAACGCGGGCGCCAGGTAGCGCGCCTCGGTGTGCACCATGAAGTAAATCGTGCCGCCCACCATCACCAACCCCCAAGCGACGAACGGCAAGTCGCGGCGTTGCGGACGCTGCAGCACCATCAGAAGTCCGGCCAGCAGCGCCCCGCACAGGGGAAGCGAGACGGCCGTCGCGAACATCGAGAGATAGTCCCAGGGCTCTTCGCCCGGTATCGCCGACGCGACGCCGGAGATCTTTTTCATGTCGAACGCGCGCAAGTGTTGCCAGGCGGCCTCGCCGTGCAGCGTCCGGTACACCACGAACATGACTGCGGCGCAGAACGCCGCCGCCGCCACAAGTGCGATCACCACCCCCAGCACCCGCCGCGCATCGAACGCCAGATGAAACCAGCGCCGCCGCTCGAAGACGCAGCTCGTGGGCACCAACAGACCCTCCGCCAGCATCAGCGCCGGCAGAGCCAGACCGGCCGGGTAGCGCACCGCCAGGGCTGCGCCCGCTGCCAGACCGCACAAGGCGTAGCGGCCCAGGCTGCGCTGTTGCCAAGCCGCCGCGTGCAAGGCCATCGCTGCGGCGACGGCACCGGTGGCCGGCAGATCGGTGAGCGCGAAGGCGCCGTAGCGGACATAGAAGCGGGTGCCCATGAACAGCACCACGCCAAGCAAGGCCAGCGTGGTCCCTAGCGGCCGCCGGTACAGGAAAAACAGAGCGGCTGAGGTCAACAGCGACAGCAGGCTGGCAAGCAAATGCGGCCCGATCAGAAGGCCCAGATGGGCGGGACCCGCGGCCCGCGCCGCTGCCACCACCGGCGCCTGCAGCAGGGCGAGCAGCGGTGGCCGGATTTCGTCGTAGCTGCCAGCGCCCTGGTCCGTCAGCCGGGCGGCGTTGGCCAGGTACTCGTACCCGTCGTAGTACTCGGTCCGCAGCGAAAATGCCCGCACCAAAGTGTACGCGGCGCCCAGCACGACCATGATGAGCAGGGCGCGCGCAAGCCAACGGTTCTCGAAGTGGGCCCTGGCGGGTGGCGGGGTCGGGGGCATGGAATTGCGTCGGAGGCGGTCCGATCCTAGGCTGGCCGCCGCATGTCCGGCCTTGGATCGTCGCAGAAATATCGCATCGAGCGGTACCTCGCTGAGGGGGGCATGGGCGCGATATACCTCGGCAAGAAACTGGGCGCGGGCGGATTCGAGAAGGACGTGGTCCTGAAACAGCTCCTGCCCGAGTTCACCACCCGGCCGGAGTTCCGTGACCTGTTCTTCCGCGAGGCCAAGATCTCGGCCAGCCTCGACCACGTCAACATCGTACGCACGTTCGATCTGGTCCGCTCGGACGACGCCCTTTTCATCGTCATGGAATACGTGCGCGGTGCCGACGTTCGCACCGTGAGCTGGCGTGCGCGGCTGCGGCGGCGGGTGCTGTCGCCGGCCTCGACGCTGCATGTGGCGATGGAGATCCTGGCCGGGCTTGCGTACGCGCACAGCCGCGCGTCGGACGACGGCACGCCACTTGGCATCATCCACCGCGACGTCTCGCCGTCGAACCTGCTGCTGTCCGCGCAGGGCGAGGTCAAGCTGTCCGATTTCGGCATCGCCAAAGCCACCACGTTCTCGTCGGTGTTTTACCGCGTGCGCGGCAAGGTCGGGTACATGTCCCCCGAGCAAGCGGCCAATCAGCCCATCGACGGCCGCAGCGATCTGTTCTCGCTGGCGGTGTGCGTGTTCGAGACGCTGGTCGGCGAGCGGCTCTTCACCGGCGATCTGCAGACACCGCCCGACGTGATCTACGGGCAGCCCCTGCCGCGGCTGTCGGAGCGGCGTCCGGACTTGCCGCCCGAACTCGAGCCCGTGCTGGTGCGGGCACTGGCTCGCGATCCGGGCGCGCGCTACCAGGACGCACGCCTGTTCGCCGATGCCCTGCGAGAGGTGGCGCGCAACAACGGCCTGCTCATGTCGGCCCCCGGCCTCGCCGCTGAGCTTGCGAGCCTCCTTGGCCCCAACCCGGACACCTGGCTCGGCGAGGACACCGAAGTCAGCCACGAGACCCAGCGCTTGCCTCCTGGGCGCAACCTTGCCGGGCTCGAGGCCGCATCCATCGGCATCGAGGAGCTGCCCGCCCTGGCGGGTGGCCGGACGATCTTCCCGAACCCGGTGTTCCTGCCGGCCTCGGCGCCGGCGTTGCCCGCGATGGTGCCCTCGCTTGCGCCTGCCGTCGCACCGATGCTGCCACCCCCGCAAGGTGCCCTGGTGTCGCGACTGGTCCCGCGCTCGCCGTCGTCCGAGCAGCGTGCGGTGGAGTTGCCGCGTCCGCGCTCGACACCGCCGTCACCTTCGCCCAGCAACGCCGGTACGCCGAGGTTAACGCCGGGCCAATTCGCGCCGCCCCCACTTCCGCCACCCTCGCCGGTCGACGAGCTTCGCCGCCGTCGCCGTGGTGGCCGCGTCACTTTTTGGGCCGTGACGGTCATCTTGTTGGCGGCGTGCGCTGGTGGCGCCACGGTTGCCTACCTGGCCACCCGCGGCGGCGAGAAGGCGGCCGGTTTCCCCGGTTGGTCCGTTGCCCTGGAATGGGTGCGGGAGAAGCTCTCGTCATGGCGGTGATCGCCAAGAGCCCCACCCGCATCATCAATCCCGACGCTGCCGTGGTCCGGCAGTCGGGGCGCGGTCGCTTCGTCGTGGTGCGCGGCCCCGACAAGGGCGACATCATGGTCATCGGTCGCGAGCCGGTGACCATCGGGTCGGGACCGGGCTGCGACGTGCGTCTGTCCGACCCGACGGTGTCGCGCCGTCACTTGCAGGCCCGGCTCACCGATGGCGGCGTGACTGTCAAGGACCTCGGCTCCACCAATGGCTCGTTCGTCCGCGGTGCCCGTTTCCAGGAACTGCTGCTCGGCTTCGGCAGCGAGATCCAGATCGGCCAGACCCACCTCAAGTACGTGCCCGATGAGGAATCGGTCGACGTCGCCCCGGCCGAAAGCGAAAATTTCGGCGCGCTGGTCGGCCGCGATCCGAAGGTGCGTCAGCTTTTTCGTCTGCTCGGCGAGGTCGCCACCAGCGACGCCACCGTGCTGCTAGAGGGCGAGACCGGTAGCGGCAAGGAACTGTTCGCCGAGGAGATCCACCGCGCAAGCCCGCGCCGCGATCAGCCCTTCGTGGTGTTCGATTGCGGCGCCGTGCCCAAGGAACTGATCGAGTCGGCGCTGTTCGGCCATGTGCGCGGCGCCTTCACCGGGGCGGTGTCCGATCGCCGCGGCGCCTTCGCCGAAGCCGACAAGGGCACGTTGTTTCTCGACGAGATCGGCGAACTTGGACTCGACATGCAGCCGACGCTGCTGCGCGCGCTCGACAAGCGCACCATCCGTCCGGTCGGTGGCGCCGGCTACCAGACCGTGTCAGTGCGCGTGGTCGCCGCCACCAACCGCGACCTGCGTACCGAGGTGGCGGCCAAGCGCTTTCGCGAGGATCTGTACTACCGTCTCGCGGTGGTGCGTATCTCGGTGCCGCCGTTGCGCGATCGCCGGGATGACATCCCTCTGCTCATGAACCACTTCGTGGGCGAGCTGGCGCGCAACCGCAACTTCCGGCTGTTGCCGCAGGATGTGGAGCGCCTGTCGCGCTACGCGTGGCCAGGCAACGTGCGCGAGTTGCGCAACGTGATCGAACGTGCCTGCGCGCTCTCGCACGGTGACACGCTCGACTTCGGTGACTTCTTCGCCAGCAAAGGCACGCCGGCGCCTACCGGCCGCGCCATCGCCTACGATCTGCCGTTCAAGGAAGCCAAGGGTCGCTGGGTCGACGATTTCGAGCGCGACTACTTGCACGCGCTGCTCGATCGCCACGCCGGCAACCTGTCAGCCGCCTCGCGTGGTGCCGAGCTCGATCGCAAATACCTGCGCGAGCTGTTGCGCAAGCACGGTCTACGCGGCGGCGACGCGTAGCGCACGATCGAACCCAATGGTCACCGGGGTCGGATGAGGAGTGTGTCAGGCACGCCATAGCCACCCGGGATCTCAATCGCGAGATCTGCCACCGCCGCCGATAGCTGCGTCGACGGGCCGCCATCGAGCGCCAGCGCCGAGTCGAATCCCAGCTTTGCCAGCGTGGCGGCCAGCGCACCGGCATCGACGGCTGTGCGGGTGGCGACGATGGTGAGCTTGCGCCCGTCTCGATCGAGCGCGACCACAGTGCGACGGGCCGACTGTGGCCGCAGCTTGGTCGGCTGCCCGGCCACCAGCAAGCGCGGGCCGACCTGGATGGCGGCTGTGATCTCGGGGTCGGGCCGGAAGTCACGCGCGTGCAAGATGGCCGCGCGATCGTCGCGCACCACCAGCACGCCCCAGTCGACCCTCGGCCGCAAGGCGACCACGGTCTTGCCGTCGGCGATGCGCAGCCCGAGCGATCGCCAATCCGTGTCGAAGAAACCACCGTTGACCGCCAGCGCGGCGCCGGTCTCGCGCCGGATCACGGCGGCGGTCTTGGGACGCGCGGCACCCGAAACCGCGACCGTGGCGCGAAAGCGCGCAAGGTCGAAGCGCCACAATTCGCCGTCACCGTCGGCGACTCGTCGGTGTTCGACCCCAGGCGTGAGCACCCGCCAGCCACCGCCATCGCCCATGACCGGGTCCGCGGACAGCGTGAAAGCGGCGAGCGCGACAGCCAGCATCGCCTGCCAGCCATACCACGGCAGAGCCTCGGGTGTGTGCCTCGGGTGTGGCGCCGGGTTGGCAACGCTCTGGTACACTCCGCGGTCATTTTCGTATGACGGCTGGACCTACGTCTCCTGCGCGACCGCTCAAGGTGGCCATCGTCGGCTGCGGCAAGATCGCCGATGGCCACGTCGAGGAGATCCGTAAGCTGCCCGAACTGGCCACCATCGTCGGTGTGTGCGATCGCGAGCTGCTGATGGCAGAGCAACTTGCGATGCGGTTTGCGTTGCCGCGCTTCTTCGACAGCTTCGATGCGTTGCTCGACAGCGAGCGGCCCGACGTGGTGCACGTCACCACGCCGCCGCAATCGCACGTGGCGCTTGCCAAGCAAGCCCTGGCGGCTGGCTGCCACGTCTACGTCGAGAAGCCGTTTGCGCTTGACCAGGCCGGCGCCAAGGAAGTGCTCGATCTGGCAGCGGCGGTCGGGCGCAAGGTCACGGTCGGGTACTTGAGCTACTTCGAGCCACCGGCGCTGGCGTTGCGCCAGATGGTGGCGCGCGGCGATCTGGGTACGCCGGTGCACGTCGAGAGTTTCTACGGCTACGACCTGCAGGGTGGATTCGGCAAGGCTTTGCTCGGCGACGCCGACCACTGGGTGCACCGGCTGCCCGGCAAGCTGTTCCAGAACATCATCGATCACATGTTGAACAAGATCGTCGAGTTCGTCACCGACGATGCGCCGCAGGTGCACGCGTTCGCAAGCTCGCTGCGGTCGGTGCGCACGGGCGACGTGCGCGACCAGCTACCCGACGAGCTGCGCGTGGTCATCCGGGGCGCCAAGGTCACCGGCTACGGGACGTTCTCGTCGCACATCCGCCCGCTGGCGCAGTTCGTGCGTGTGTACGGTACCCGCAACATCGCCCACGTCGACTACGTGGCTCGCACGGTGACGCTGGCGTCGAGCCCGCGGCTGCCAAGCGCCGTTGGTCGTCTGGTCCCGGCGTTCGAGCAGGGGCTCGCACATTTCAGCGCGGGCCTGCACAACGTCGGCAGCTTTGCGAAGTCCGACTTTCACTTCTTCGCGGGCATGAATCATCTCATCAGCAGCTTTTACAAGAGCATCCTCGACGGCGGTGACGCCCCCATCCCGGCGCGCGACATCCTGCGCATTGCGGGGCTGATGGACGAGATTTTCCGGCAAACCTCGGGGTGGAACGGTCGCGCCACATGACCACTTTGGTGACCGGCGCGTCCGGGTTCCTGGGTGGAGCGCTGGTCGAACGGCTGCTGGTGGCAGGTGAGCGCGATGTGCGCTGCTTGTTGCGGGTGGGCTCGTCGCGGTTGCGGCTCGAAGCCCTGGCGCGCGCATATCCCGGCGCGCGCATCGAGCTGTTCACCGGTGGCCTGACCGGCACGTCCGACGCGGCCGCCGCTCTGGCAGGCGTCGATCTTGTCTACCACTTGGCAGCGGGCATGTCGGGCGCCGCCGCCGACATGTTCCTCAACACCGTGGTCACGTCGAAGAACCTGCTCACGGCGCTGGTCGCGTTGCCACGGCCGCCCAAAGTGGTGCTGGTCAGCTCGTTCGGCGTGTACGGCGCAGCCGAGCTGCCGCGCGGCGCTCTCATCGACGAGTCGGCGCCGACCGAACAGCATCCCGAGCGCCGCGACAGCTACTCGCAAGCCAAGCTGCGCCAGGAAAAACTCTTCTGGGATTACCGCAAGCAGCATGGGTTTCCCCTGAGCGTGCTTCGCCCGGGCGTGATCTACGGGCCCGGCGGCACCGCCATATCAAGCCGGGTCGGCCTGGCGCTGGCCGGGCGGTTTCTCTATATCGGGGGCGACAACATCTTGCCGCTGAGCCAGGTCGACAATTGCGCTGCCGCCATGGCGCTGGTCGGGTCGCGCCCCGAAACCGACGGACAGATCTACAACGTGGTCGACGACGATTTGCCGACCTGCCGGCAATTTCTCGACCGCTACCAGACCCAGGTCCGGCGCCTGAAGACGCTACCCATCCCGTATCCTGTCATGCGCGCGTTGTCGTGGGCGGCCGAACGCTACAGCCGCTTCTCGCGGGGCCAGCTGCCGGCTGTGTTCACGCCCTACCGCACCGCCACCACCTGGGGCGGCAATCGCTTCGACAACCGAAAGCTCAAGGCGCTGGGCTGGCGCCCGACGGTGTCAACCGACGAGGGCTTGCGGCTGGCGTTCGCCCACTTCCGGGCGGCCGGCTCCGGGTAGGTTATCGGCGGTGTGGTCGTGGTGGTAATCTAGCGGCCGTGGCGGACCAGAATCTGGGCGGACGTACTGACACCTACCGCCTCATCCGTCGGTTGCGATCGAGCCCCACCGGCGAGTTGTTCGAAGCGGCGCACCCGCGCCTGCCGGGTCGCTACGTCATCAAGATCCTGAACCGCAACCTGATGGGCAACCCGCAGGTGCTGACGGGTTTTCGCGCCGAGGTCGAACGCACCATAGCCCTGCGCCACCCCAACATCGTGCAGGTCGTCGAACTGGGCGCGATGCCCGATGGCACGCCGTTCTGTGTGATGGAACTGCTCGAGGGGATGAGCCTCGAGGAACGCCTGGCGCACGGTCCCCTGTCGCCGGTCGAGGCTGCGGTGGTGATCAAGTCGATCGCGGCCGGCTTGCACGCGGCGCACGTTCAGGGACTCATGCATCTGGCGCTGGCGCCGCGCCGGATTTTCCTCGCGGCCATCGAGGGACATGATGGCGGCTTCCCCAAACTGCTGGGTTTCGGCGCCTGGCGGCTGCGCGCCGCGCTGGCGGCGAGCGGCGGCATGAGCGACGCCAACGAAGTGCGCTACCTGGCGCCCGAGCAGGCTATGGGGCGCCACGATCTGGTGGACGCGCGCGCCGACGAGTTCGCGCTGGCGGCGCTGGCGTACAAGATGCTGTCGGGGATCGATCCGTTTCGCGGCGATGACTCAATCACCGTGCTGTATCAGATCGTGCACGAGGCGCCGCGGCCACTGGCCGAGATCGTGGCGGCCGATCCGCGGCTGGACGCCGTGGTGCAGACTGGGCTTGCGAAGGACAAGAACGCGCGCTTCGAGTCAGCGCTGGCGTTTGCACGCGCCTTCCAGGAAGCCGCCGCCGGACGAGGGTCGGTCATGATGCCGCTCGGCCCGGCGTCGGCCCAGGCAGCCGCGAGGGAGCCGGCGTACTCGCGCCAGTCGATGGCGAGTGCGTCGGCTGACGATCTGCAGGGACCGTTTCTTAGCGATGCGCCCGATTCGTTCTCGGATCTCGATGACGATCTCGAAGTGCCGCGCAACAAGTTCTGGAAGGTACCGGTGGTCGGCTTCCTGATTGGCGGCGCCGCCGTGCTGGCGTTGCTGGGCACGGGATGGCGCCCGCCGCACGCCTGGCGGCAGTCGTCGCTCTGGCACACGCTGCACCTGCCCGGGGCGGAGAGCGTGACGGCGTCGCTGCCCGGGCCCGCGGCAGTGCCAGCCGCACCCGTTGCTGGCGCTGGTGCCGCGGCGCCGGTGGCCATCACGCCGCCTGCCACTGCGCCCGGTACAGCCGCAGCGGCACCGGCCGCAGAAGCAGTGCCTCCGACAACTGCCGCCACGGTCGAGACCACCCCGGTTCCGGCGCCGGTGCCGATCCCGGGCGCATCGCCTGCCGCGGCGGCGGTCGCTCCGGTGACGGCGGCTGCTGCGGCCAAGCCCGCCGTGCCGCCGCCGACCCCAGCTACCGGCCCCTCCGTGGTTCCCATCCCCGCGGTCAAACCCACGGCCGCCGCCGATCGTCGAGTCCCGGCCGCCGCTGAAAAGCCGGGCGAACCGGCAGCGGGCGTGGTGGCCGCGCCCCGGCCGCGTGGCAAGAAGGCCAGTGGTGTCCCATTGGCGGGTATGGTCTGGTCCGAGACCGAGCAACGCTTGGTGCCCATTGGTGGGGGACCACCCGGCGCGGCAGCCTCGCCGCCGTCATCAGCACCGCCACCGGCGGCGGTCACGCCAGCGGTACCCGCGCTGGCTCCCCCGCCCCCGCAATAGCGCCGGGCTCGCTAAAGCGTGTCCATGAAGCCGACCAGATCGGCTACCTGCGCGGCTGTCAACTTCGAAGTGATGCCGTGCTTGTCGCCGCCGCCGCACGCCGGGTTGGTAATTCTGTCGCCAAGGGTGCGGGCGCAGCCATCGTGCATGAAGGGCGCACGCCATCCGAGACCGCGCAGCGACGGCACCTGTAGCGCTTGGCCTGTGCCCACGTCGACGGTCTTGTTGTCAGTGAGCAGCGAGCCCATGTGGCATTTGGCGCAGCCGATCTCGGCATTGAAGAACAAGGTGCGGCCTCGCTCGGCTGCGATGGGATCTTTTGCCTCCGATCGCGGCAGCGCCGGCACGGTGTCCATCCACTTGCCTAGCGTGTTGACGAAGTCGTTGGACAGCTTCGGCCCCTGCATGCGCGAAACGAACACTTCATCCATGAGGTGACCCAGGGTCTTGAGCGAGCCGTCCCAGTGGAATGGCGCCGTGGCGGTGATGCCGCCGCGCAGGTTCTGGGTGCGGCGTGCGGCGACCTTGCCGTCCTTCTGCGCGAACTTCCATACCCGCCCATCGTCGCCACCCTCGGGGTGGCACGATGCGCACGCCAGTCCGGCACCGCTGTTGGTGTGGAAGATTTGGTGGCCAGTGTCGGTGCGGCGATCGTTTGAGAGGGTGATTCTGAGATTGGGCGCCGTCAGCACCTCGATGCCGGCGGGCTCGCGGGTTTGCACCAAGAGGTGGCCCTTGGTGTTGAAGGCCACGGCGATGGCGTCGCCCTCGAGCTGGGGGCGGAACTCGATCGGGTCTTCCGGGAAGCCGTCGTCCGCCGGCGGATCCTGCGGCGGCACGCCCGCGTCGAAGCGGGTCGGTACCGCTACTTTCGGGCCGAAGTTCTCGCCGCCGAGAAAGGTACATTCGCCCTGGCCCAGCACTACATCGACGCGGGCGATCTGCACCTGTGCGAACGGTGACCCCATGGGCTGTCGTTGATTGCCGGCGGACACCAGCGCGATGCGCGCTCGATCTGGCGACACCGCGATGTCGATCGCCAGCACCGCGCCCGAGATCGCGGGCGTTGGCCGCGCCGCCGCCAGTGGACCCACGTCGGTGACGCTGGTCTCGACAATGCCGCCACACTTGGCCCCGGCGTAGCCGCCGCTTTCGACGCTGACCTCGTCGGCCAGTGCGCGCTGGTGCACCATCAGGGCCTGTCCTGGCCGGTACGGGATCAGGCGCCAGGCCACCGACGGAACCATCGTGCCCAGGATGGCCTCACCTGTCACTGACTGGTCGCTGCTGCTCCTGCTGCTGCTGTTGGATGGACGCGGGCCGCCCCGGAACTGCTGCGTCTTGCGCTCGACCGGGCCGAGCGCCGAGGACACCAGCTTGCCACTGCCATCGACCACCAGCACCTTGGCCGAGCGGAACTGGCTCACCAGCAGCACGTCGCCGTCGACGACGATGTCGCGGAGATCGCGCTCAAGCTGCACCCGGCGCACCACCCCGCCGTCGGGCGCCGCTGGTAGCGACACCAGCTCGCCCTCGGCGCAGGCGACGTGCACCAGCTTGGTGCGCGCCTCGTAAGCGATCCCGCGCGGGGCCTGGCACACCGGCCGGCGCGCGGCGACCTCCCAGGTCTTCGGCGAAAGTGTCACAAGCGCCCCGGCGCGGCGCAGCGCCACGTGCACGAAGCCGTCGGCATCCTCGATCACGCGGCCGGGCTCATCCTGGGGATTCAGCTTCACCTCGGCCAGGATCTTCTTCGCGCGGTAGTCGACCACGAAGATGCGGTCGAGATCCGGATCGGAGGCGACCGCGGTGCGGTTGTCGGCCAGCGCGCGCAGGGTACCGCCGCTCAAGGGGGGGGGCGCGGGCGACGCGCTTCTGGGCACCGAGTCGAAGGTGGGTCCGGGCCCCATGGGGGGACGCGCTTGCGGCGGCTCACTCTGCGTGACTGGGCCACCGTCGACACCGGGTATGCACCCCGCGACCCACAGGGTCAGGCTCAGCGAGGTCAGGATCGAATGGTGGCGCTTCGACATCGGAATCCTCCTTGGCAGCGGACGGCGCGCGGCTATGCATCTTACGCGCCGAGCCGGCCCCAGGGCAAAGCCCGTGACATTCGGTCACGATCGGCCCCGGTGTTGGGGGCCAGCCGGTAGCAACCTGACGAGCATGTCAGATCATGGCCGTTCGCAAACAGCTTGCTCCTCTGTTGGCCGTCCCGTCGCTGCGTCCAGCGTGAACGATCTTGCGCCTGATCGTGCGGGCTGACTTGGTCCAACGAAATGGCTTGGCGGTAACAACGCCTTCTCCGCCACCTTGGTAGTAGGATGCCTCGGGAAATGATTGACCCGAATCGATTGCTTCGACAAATGGTGAGGGTGCCGGGGGTTCAGGGCTTGTGGGCGAAACTGAGGCTGGGCTCGGTTGCCACGCGCATGCGGTTCGACATCACCGATCGTCCGGCGTATGCGTACGGAGTTCACTCGGCGGCCGTGCTGGCGAAGCGACTCGGGATGGCCGAGATGAGCGTGATCGAGTTCGGCGTGGCAGGCGGACGTGGGCTGATTGCACTAGAGCGCCTCGCCGCCGAGATCGGCCCGGCGGTCGGCGTGCACATCGCGGTGTACGGCTTCGATTCCGGGCGCGGCATGCCGCCCCCGGTGGACTTCCGCGATCTGCCCCACGTGTGGGGCGAGGGCTTTTATGAGATGGACCACGACAAGCTGCGCGGCCAGCTCGGCACGGCCAAGCTGGTGCTAGGAGACGTCGCAACCACGGTTCCAGAAACGTTGCGAGCGGGTCTGCCGCCCGTGGGTTTCATCGCGTTCGACCTCGACTACTACAGTTCGACGAAAGCCGCCTTCGGCATCTTCGACGGCCCACCCGACACGCGTCTGCCCCGTATCTATTGCTACTTCGACGACATCTCGGGCCCCGAGATTGCGTGCATGAACGAATACGTTGGTGAATTGCTGGCCATCAACGAGTTCAACACCGAACACCCGAAGCAGAAGTTAAGCCCCATCCTGCACCTGAGAACCGAGCGGGAAAAGCCGGCGTCGTGGAATGAAAAGATCTATGCGATGCACGACTTCGCGCACCCGCAGTACACGACAAATGTAACGCCCATCAGCGATGCTTTCCGTCAGCTCCCGCTTTCTGGCGTGCGCTGAAAACCTCGAAGTTTGGGGTGTCAGTCCCATCTACCAACGGATCGCGGTCCGAACCCAGGACGGCCCTGTGACCCAAGAAACGCGGGTGAGAGCGCGACGTGATCACACGCCCGCTGGCGTCTTCCACGTGCACGACACGGTCGCCCTCGATGCCGAGCGGACCTATGGTTGCGCGTTCCATCTTCTCCCCGGCCATCGTCTTGACCGGATATCGCCAAATCTCCGTGACGGTCATGGCCTCGTGGAGGCGAGAGCCCCGCGGACTTCCGGTCCCTCTCGGGCGGACGCCCCGCGGGGCTGTGGTCGTTAAAGCCTGGTCAGCCGCGAATGATGTTGTGGACCTCGACCACATCGGGCTGGCCGACGTCGATTCCCAGCCCCGCGAGGATGGGCACCAGCGTCTGCCCGAATGCCTCGAAGCTCTGTGGGGTGTCGTAGACGTCGGTGACCCGCAGCGCGCGTCTGTCCCCGTAACACGCGTGGTGCAGGCGCCCGGGTGGAGCGCCGGCGCCCGCAGCCTCCAGCTTGCGGAGGACCTCCGCGTACTTCTTGTCGTCCATGCCCTTGGGAGTGAAGTGAACAATGAGTGCCATGTCGATCTCCTTTCCCGATGAGAAATACGCCACCCTGAGCCGGCCGAGGAGATGTGAAAGGCGAGACCCGGGGTTACGATAATCGCAACCCGTGGACTGGAACGATCTGCGCTACCTGCTCGCTGTCCATCGCCACGGCTCGCTCGCACGCGCGGCCAAGGATCTCAAGGTCACCAAGGCTACGTGCAGCCGGCGGCTCGCTGCGCTCGAACAGGCTGTCGGTGTGCGGTTGGTCGAACGCAACCCGGGTGGACTAGTGCTGACCGCAGCCGGGCGCGAGGCGCTCGGCGCCGCGGAACGTATCGACGCGGATCTGGGATCACTCGAGCAACGGTTGGCCGCAGCCGGTGACGCCCGGCCGCACGGTACCGTCAGCGTGACCGCGCCGCCGTGGCTGGCGTCCCGCCTGCTCATCCCTGCGCTGCCGGAGCTCAAGGCGCAGTTCCCGGAGCTCGACGTGCAACTGCTGGGCACGGATCATCTGCTCAATCTCGCCCAGCGCGAGGCCGACGTGGCCATTCGCAACCTCAAGCCCACCCACAAGTCACTGGCGACGCGCAAGCTCATCGAACTCGGTGGCTGCGTCTATGGCTCGAAGCTGTACCTCGAACGCCGCGGCCAGCCGCGCTCGCCCGACAACTTGGACGGGCACGACGTGCTGGTCTACGAAACGTTGGGAGGCATGCCAGGGTTCGAGTGGTTGCGCGATCCCGCGCGCGGCGGCCGGGTCGCGTTCCGCGCCAACGGTCCCGAGGCGCTGGTGGGTGCGGCGACCGCAGGGCTTGGTTTGTGCGCGGTGCCGTGCCTGATCGGAGATCCCGAACCGGCGCTGGTGCGAGTCCCGACGCTTGGCTTCGCCCGCTGCGACCTGTTCCTGGTCACCCACCAGGAAACCCGCAAGACCCCCCGCGTGCGCGCCGTGACCGACTTTCTCGCCGCGCTGGTGCACAGGAACCGCGCTCACATCGAGGGCTGAAGGCGATCCCGGCAGGGGTGCCTCGCGGGCCTGCTTCACGGCGCTGGTGGAGCCGTTCCTGCCAGGCCTAGATGTGGCCTAGATGCGGGGGATCTGCGGCAGCCGATCGAAATGTCGATCGCGCGTGCAAAGCACGAAGTCGTGTTGCAAGGAAAGCGCGGCGATCCACATGTCGTTGGTCGGGATCGGCGTGCCCTGTCGACGGAGCTGCGCGAACACAGATGCGTAGTGATGAGTCGTTTGCTCGTCCGCACAAACTAGTTCCACACCTTCCTTCTGAAGGAAGCGCCGAAGCAGGCGTTCGTTTTCTACTTGCCGCGTTCCCGCTGCAAAGCCCGCCCGCAGTTCGCCGATCACGACGAACGGGACGTGGACGGTCTCGGCATTCTCGATCACCATCGCCACTCTTTCGTCGCCGGTGAGCAGATCGTCATAGCGGTTCACATCGAGGGCGACCCTCACCGCCAGATCTCCGGATCGATCTGGCGCTGCGCCGCCAGGGCGGCTTCCAGCTCGGGATCGCGGGTACGAGCGCCCAGCAGATCGCGGACGGAACGTCGGGGAGCGCTCTCCGCGGCAACGCCGAGACCCTCGCTCAACGCCTCCACCGCCACTTGATTCAAGGTTTTCCGCTCTCGCTTGGCGCGCTTCCGGAGCGCGGCGTCAACCAGTTTCGGAATGTCGCGCAGTGTGTATTGCATGCAGAGCAACAGTCTAGCATGCAAGGCTGCATGCGAAGACCCTTGGCCGGTCGGACCTAGCGCCTAGAACGCGCCTGCCAGAGACACGCCCTTCTGGCCCTTGTCACCCACGAGCGGCAGCACGGCCAAACGGGTCGCGCCCAGCGCCGAGGTCAGGCGTGCCGTGGCCTTGCTTTCGGCGGCGCCGTGGAAAGCCCAATACGACAAACCGAAGCCCAGCGCCCCGCCCAGACTGGTCGCCACGAGCAAAGGTTTCTCCGTGCCGCCAGAATTGCCGAGCAGAACCGTGACGCCAAGGGCGCCCAGCCCGCCCGCGACGGTTGCCACATCGATGATGAGGGACTGGCCGACCGAGAAGTCGGTGGTGCTGACCAGCCTGTCGCCCACCACCAGACCGCCCGCCATACCCAGCATCAGGAGGCCGAAGAAGCCGCGCTGCCCGTCCCGATCCCCGGGCTTCCAGTCGAGTAGATCAGCGACCGTCATGCCGTAGAGCGCGCCGAGGGTTGCGGTTGCGCGCAGCACTTCGCCGTCACCCCAGGTGTGGTCGCTGTGCCGGCCGTAGAAGTAGCCGGCAGTGAGGCCGCCAACGGCGCCGAGGAACGTGGCAGCGGCCATGCGGCGGGCCTTGGCGTCGATCATGGCCTGGGCATCGTCGAACCCGTCGCCGTTGCGGTCGAGTCCCAACAAGAACCCTGTCGACATGCCGAGAACGAAACCCGCGTCGCCGCCCACCGCGATCGTGCGCGCTTGTCCTGGGGTCATATCGACGCGGTTGGCGAGCAGGTAGCCGCCGTAGGCCTCGGTCAGGCTGCCGACAAGCATGCTGCCCGCGAAGCCGCGCGGGCGCTGGTCGAAGCTGAGGTTGCCGGCAAAGATCGCGGAAAACAGCAGGCCATGCCAGAGGCCGCGCGTGCCGCCGTAGAAAGCTAGATTGGCCTGAGCGGACGACACCGGCGTGGTCGCGGTGGTGAGATACGGGATCGCGAACGATGCGCTCGCGGCGAGCATGTAAAGCCCGAGAAACGTCTTGTCTTGCGGGACGCCGAGCGCGGTCGGCAGCATCCAGCCGTACGCGGCCAGGCCGAGCACGCTGGTGGTCAGGAGCAGCGGCACGTGGCCGGAACGATCACGGCCCGCGGTGTCGTTGCCGGATGCTCGATCGTCCGGGCCGGCGCCCAGCAGGGGCGGCACCGCGGGCGCACGGCCGGAGCCGGCAGGCGCGTGCGGTGGCGCGGGGCGGGTGGCGCGTAGCCGGCGCACGCGTTCCACAAATGAGGCGGCGACCGCGCTCTTGGCGACGTCGCCTGGCAGATCGGCCGCCTGTCCGAAAGCCTGCTCGGCGAGGTCAAGGTTGCCGGTAGCGAGCGCGTGGAACGCGATGTCGAACAGGGCCTCGCGCTGCACGCTGCCGGGATCGACGGCGCTTTCGGCAGGCGCGGTGGCGGGCGCAGGGGCGGGTGGGTCCTGCACGGCCTCCTGGGCCGGCGCGGGCGGCGCGAAGCCTACCGCCGCCAGGAACACAACGGACGCAAGCAGGATACGCACGACGGCAAACATATCATCAGGTGCTAGCGGTCGTGCTAAACCGCCGGCGAATGTCTGCCTCGCGCCTGGGCTCGCGCTCGCTGGTGGCGGCGCTCGCTGCCGGCGGTGCAACGGTCGGGCTGGCCGAGGGTGTGGTCTCGGCCGTGCGGGCGCAACTCGATGGGGCGGGCGCTCTGGCGTGCGCGGCGCTGGTGACCGCGACGAATCTGTTGCTTGGGCTGGTTACCGGCGCGCTGGTGGCCGCGGTGTGCGCGCTGGCGCGCTGGGGACGAGTGCGTGACGGTGGTGGGGGACGCGGCGCGCTCGGCTGGATTCTGAGCGGCGCGGCCACGGCGGGCGCGGTCGCCGTGTGGGTCGGGCTGACGGCGTTGCGCAGGAATCGCTTTCTTGCTGGCGGGCTGGTGTGTGCGGTGATGCTTTCGGTCGGCGTGCTGGCGGCGCTGCTTGGACCTGCGCTGGCGCGGGTGGTCGCCGGTGACTTCCGCAAGCAAGCCGGTGGCAGCGGGCCGCGCGTGGCGACGCCGGCCGGTTTGCTGATAGCGGCACCCCTGGTCGCCGGGATCTTCGCGCTGGTGCCGTTTCTGATCGTGTCGTCCGCGCCGTCGCCCTTGCGCGGGACCGAGCGCGCGTGGCGCATGATCGCGACGGCGTTGCTGGCGGCGCCGTTGCCGTGGGCGCTGGTGCGGGCGGCGCGGCTCTGGCCGTCGTTGTCGTGGGTGCGGGCGGCGCTGGCCGGGGTCGTGCTGTACGTTGCACCTGCGGCCGGGTTCGTGGCCGTGCGCTGGGTGCAAGACTTTCGCTACTTGCCCTGGCCTGCCGTCGGTACGGGTGCGGCCATCATCGTCGTGGCCAGCGGGTGGCTTCGCTGGTTGCGCGATCGCCGGTTGCCGAGCAAGGCTTCCATCATCGCGCTCTTTGCGTCGGCGCCGCTGGCGTTCGCGGTGCTGCTGGTGGCGGGCGGCTCGGAGGCCGCCCGCAAGGCCGCCAGCCAGCATGCCGGGCTGGTCGAACCGGTGCTGGCGCAACTCGCGCGCGCTTTCGATCGCGACGGTGATGGCTACGCGCGCATGCTGGGCGGCGGCGATTGCGACGACGGCGATCGCGCGGTGAACCCGGGCGCCAACGACGTGCCCGAGGACGGCATCGACCAGGATTGCGACGGCAAGGACGCCGACATCACCGTGGTCGCGTCGCCGCTCCTGCACGCGGTGCCCGACGCGATCCCGCGCGATCTCGACGTTCTGTTCATCACCATCGATACGTTGCGCGCCGATCACCTGGGCTGCTACGGCTACGCGCGCCCGACCTCGCCCGAGATCGACAAGCTGGCGGCTGTCGGCATCCAGTTCGACAACGGCTGGGCGCACGCGCCTTCGACTCGGTTCTCGATGCCGTTCATCGCCACCAGCCGCTGGAACTCGGCGGTGACGTGGGAGGCCTGCCCATTTCCTGGCGAGTGCGACAGCTGGTGGCCGCGGTTCTCGCCCGCCAACCGCTCGCTTGGCGAGGTGATAAAGGGCCTTGGCTACACCACCGGGGCGTTCTTCGCATACAGCTACTTCCGCAAGAGCAACGCCCGCGGCTTCGAGCGCGGCATCGACTTCTACGACGACCGGCGCGCGGCACTGCATGAGAACATCGGCGGCGATCCGGCGCACTCACGCGGCAGCTCGGCGCGCGAGATGTCCGACGACGGCATCGCGTTCCTCGATGCCCATCGCGGCGAGAAGTTCTTCTTGTGGCTGCACTACTACGATCCGCACCTGGAGTACGAGCATCACCCGGGCACGCCCGAGTTCGGGTCCGCGCCGGTTGACGGCTACGACCACGAGATCCGTTTCACCGACACGCAGGTGGGCCGGGTGCTTACGCGCCTGCACGAGCTGGGCCTGTGGGACAAGACCGCGATCCTGCTAACTGGCGACCACGGCGAGGGCCTGGGCGAGCGCGGTATCAATGCCCACGGCTATCACCTGTACGCGCCGCAGACCAAGGTGCCGTTCATTGCACGGGTGCCCGGCTTGCCGCCGCGACGGGTGCGCGAGCCGGTCGGCCACGTGGACATTGCGCCGACCCTGATCAACCTGGCGCGTGGGCCGCAAGAGAAAAGCTTCCTGGGGCGCTCCGCGGTCGATCTGATGACTGGCTCGCTTGATCCGGCGGCGCCACGGCCGTTCGTGTACCAGGACTTCGGCTTCGAGGGCCCCCATGAGCTGCGCGGCATGGTCTCGGCCACCCACCACCTGATCTGGAACCAGGTGCCGCAGAACACCACCGAGTGTTACGACCTGG
>JANPCZ010000158.1:0-36093 GCA_031431215.1 Myxococcales bacterium | reverse complement strand
GCGGGCCGGGCACCACCAGGATGCTGGCGCGCATGCTTGCATGCAGGTTGCAGTACAGATCAACCACGCCGGCGGCCGACAGGGTTTCTGACCTCACCGGATCGCCGGCGCGGTACGAGCCCAGATCGAACGGATGCACCGGCGAGGGCGAGAACACGTTGTGGTAAACGGCGTCGAAATTGGGGAACGAGACCTTGGTGCCACGCTGGACGACGAGGGTCTCGGGGACGAAACGCTTGTCTTTCTGCTTGATCTCGACGGCGTGGTTGCGCACCAGGCCGCTGGGTACGTTGCGGACGTAGACATAGAGGTCGTCGGGCGCCTTGCCGTCGACGGTGACCTTGCCGGTCACGACGCCACCACGGCCACCGCCAGCGCGCGCTGTCTCTGCGCGGGCGGCCGCGGCGATCTTGTTTGGTGCTGGCGCGGGCGTGGTTTCAACCGGCCCCCCCAACGCACCCGGCGGGAGTGGCGCACCGGGATCGCCGCGCAGCACCCTCAACAGCATCTCGTTGCGCTGCTGCTCCATCTCGATGAGGTGAATGATGAGCGCGCGCTGCTCCTTGACCTGTTGCTTCAGCTTGTCCACCTCCTCGGTGTCTTTCTGGGCTGCGCGCGCCGGCGCCGTCAAACCCAGATTGGCAGCCGCCGCCAGCGCCGCGGCCGCGCCGACAGCGCGAGCCCAGGTCAACCGATGTTTCGATGCCGTCATCGTCCACCTCTCTCAATAAACCAGGACCAATGAACTGGTGAACATATCGTTGCGAATTGCCGGCACGCCACCGTATTCGCCGTTGTGCAGATACTCCGCTTTCACGATGACATGTTGGTTGATTGCTGCGCGCGCACCAGCCGTCGCTCGCCAGGATTTCGTTACGTATACGCGCTCGCCCCCACCCGCTGCGTCGGGGTTGCCCAGCCAGACCAGGGCATCACGCAATTCGGCGCGCCCGAGCAAACCGAACACCGGTGTCAGCATCCATTCGGCCTCGACGTAGCCGGCCTTGGCCAGGCGCAGGCCGTAAACCCGGTGGGGTGGCTCGTAGACAGCGTCGATCTCGCCGGCGCCGCGGCCGATCAGGAACTCGCCCCGCAGATCGAAGTCGTGCAGGTGCACTTGCGCGTCCGCGCCGGCGAACCAAAGCGCGCGCCGGCTATCGAGCGCCCGATCCTGCGAGCCATACGCACCCGACGCGCCGAGTTCGACCGCCACGGGCAAGGGTGGCGCCACCGAGATGCGAGCGCTGGCGGTTTTTCCGGCGTTGCTGTCGAGCTCGTCGTGGAAGTGAAATGCTTCATACCCGTTCGAGCCGTTGGTCAACGCCGCCGCCAGCACCAGCCAGTCGTTGTCGCCGAGCTTGCTGCGCACCTTGACTCCCAGCGCCGGCTCGGTCGTGTAGCGCGCCAGCAGCGACGGCGTGACTCCGAAGCGGCGGTGCGCTTTGCGGTGGCGGTACTCGAGGCCCAGTACCGAATCGATCTTGCCGGCGAAGATCGATGTCCGCCGCGATTGCGTCGGCATCCACTCGAGCTGCGCGAGGTCGACGTCGAAACTGTCGCCCAGACGGAAGTCGTTGCCGCTGCGGGGAGCGAAGTTCACGCTGGCGGTGGCCAGCGCCCGTTCGGCGAGCGCGCTCGACAGGTTCAGGTTGACCTCGTTCAGGATGAAGCCCGGCGCGCCGTGCGAGTGGATCGTGTCGAAGCGGTCGACACCAGGCGCGTCGCCAAGATCAGCCGGCTCGCCCCGCGAGTTCACCGCCGGGGCCAACAGATCGCCCAGGAACACCCACGCGTAGCGGTCCGCGAGGTCGGGAAAGTGCCGGCCCCCCGCGGGCCCCAGATCCTGCACGGTGCCGGCGCCGTTGCCCTGGGGCACAAAGAAGCCAAAGTCGATGAAGCCAGTCACCGTCACCGTCGGTACCCGCCCCGCGGCGAGCCGCTTGGTACCGTCGAGTTGTTGCTCCAGCACCTCGACACGCTCGGCCAGGGGCGCAGGCTCGAGATCGGCTGGATCGCCATTCTGCGCGCGAGCCAAAGCTGGCAGCGCCGCCGCGACCAGCAACGCCCCGACGACCGCAATCCCCCTCATGGTGGCGCCTTCAACAGGTCGGCTGGCAACCTACCGTTGAGCGTGTGCAGGAACGCCACCAAATCGCTGCGCTCGCTTTCCGTCAAGCGCAGCGGTTTGATCTGCACGGCGCGTGTGGTGGCGACGCTCTCGTTGGCGAGCGGTCCTCCACCGCTGTCGTAGTGCCAGATCACCTCGTCGAGCGAGCGATAGATGCCGTCGTGCATGTACGGCGCGGTCAGAGCCACGTCGCGCAGGCTGGGTGTGCGCCAGGTGCCCTTGAGAGTGTCGGGCGGGTTGCTCAGGTACAGGCTCTTGCGCGTCGGATCCTCGGGATCGTCGCTCCATTGTTTGTCGTCGCGGCGGAACTTGTGGGCGGCCAGCCGCTTGAGACCGTCGTAGGCACCCCACGGCAGGCAGCCCTTGCCCGCGGCGCAATCGCACCCCGCGCCAGCGGGGCAGTCGGCCACCGTCGGAACCGCCGCCCCCGCCTGCGGCACGCCGATGTTGCGGTAGACACCGTCGCCAAGTAGCGGCCCGCTGTGGCAGTCGATGCAACCGGCTTTGCTGACGAACAGGCGCGCGCCTCGCCGCGCTTCAGGCGAGAGGACGAGCGATCGCGGCCCTGCCTTGACCCAGCGATCGAAGTCAGAGTCGCGGCTCTTGAGCAGGTACTCGTAGGCCTCGATGGCCTTGGCGAAGTTGACCAGCACGCGGGTGATCGCCGCCTGGTCGGCCGGATCCATCTTGTCGTAGGCCTCGGCGCCGGGCTTGCCGGATTTCGGAAAGCGCATCGCCTCGGGGCCAGCGGGCGAGAACGGGAAGCGCTGGCTGGTGGTTGCGAACACGCGGTCATAGTCGTCACGGTAGTTCTCGGCGATGACCCACGCGGTCTGCAGGCGCGTGCCGTTCATCGTCGTGGCGCCCTCAGCCACGCCGGCGACCAGGCCCCACAGCGAGTCGGCCTTGCCCGACCACGACGGCAGCTTGTGGTAGGCGCTGTTGAACACCGTGATGGCGTTGACGTCGGTGACGCCCGCGCCGACCGACACATGCCCCGGCACCGAAGCCGTGTCGGCCCCGCCGCGGACCATGTCGTGGCAACTGGCGCACGACAGGCCCGGCACGCGCATCGCCGGTACCGTCACCGCGACCGTGCGTCCAAGCGCGTCTCGCCCGCCCACCGGCCCCGAGAACCGCGCATCGAAGAAGAACCGCTGGCCCAGCAGCGCGGCGCCGGGATCGTTCCAGAACCGATTTGACCGGTCCGGTGCGGGATCGCCGGGGTTGGCCAGCGAAGCCACCAGCGCCCACTCTTCACGGGAAAAGTCGCAACCGGGCCGGTCGCAGAACAGGTCATCAGCCTGGTTGCACGCGCCGGCTGTGGCCATCAGCAGCGCGCTCGCGGTGGCTAGAGACAGCGTGGCTTTTCGAATCATCGGCGGCGTCACCATACCTGATTGCTCGGACGGCCCGGTGCCCAGCAACCGGCATGCCAAGGGTCGCACGGTCAACGCTATACTGCGCTGCCCTCGCGATGGAACAGCCCAGCACCCTCATCGACAACCGGCCGGATGCCGGCGGCTTTCGCCTGCTGGTGATGGGCCCGGATCAGTTCACCACGTACACCTTGCCGCCGACCGGGGTGGTGGCCATCGGCCGGGCTGAGACCGCGTCCATCCGCCTCACCGATCCGGTGGCATCGCGGCAGCACGCGTGTCTGCACGTCGGCTCGGGCTTCGAGATCGAAGATCTGGGCAGCGCCAACAAGACCCGCGTGCGCGATGTCGAGCTCAGCCCGGGCCAGCGTGTGGGGCTGCAACCTGGCGAGGCGATCACCATCGGCTCGACGATTCTGATGTTGCAGGCTAGCGGCCCGGCGCCGCGGCCCCGGCGGATCTGGCCTCACGATCATTTCGAGGCACGCCTGGAGACCGAGTGCGCGCGCTCGGACGGCACGAGCGAGCCGTTTGCGGTGGTGCGCGTCCACGTCGCTGGTGACACCCCGGCCGCGCGCGTCGCCGAGTTGCTGCTGCCGGCGTTGCGCGGGCCCGACATGTTCGCGATCTACGGGCCGGGCGAGTTCGAGGTCCTGCTGGCCAACACGACGCCCGATATGGCCGCTGCGGTCACCGGTGATCTGGAGGCCAAATTGCGCGAGCGCGGTGTCGAGTGCCGCACCGGCCTAGCGTGCTACGGCCGCGATGGACGTACGCCGTCGAGTCTGCTCGGCGTGTCGTGCTCGCGCGTGCGCGGGCCAGAGGCACGGACTTTGCCCAGCGTCGAGAACGCTCCCGTGGTGCCCGACACGGCCATGCGCAAGGTCATGCACCTGGCCGAGCGCGCGGCGGCCGGCACCATCAGCATCCTCATCGGCGGTGAAACCGGCGTCGGCAAGGAGGTCATGGCCCAGAGCATTCACCGCCTGTCGCCGCGAGCCAAGGCGACGTTCCTGTGCTTCAACTGCGCGGCCTTCAATGAGACCTTGCTGGAGAGCGAGCTATTTGGCCACGAGCGTGGCGCGTTCACCGACGCGGTGGCTGCCAAGCCCGGCTTGCTGGAGACGGCGCCGGGTGGGACCGTGTTCCTCGACGAGGTCGGCGAGATGCCACCGAAGCTTCAGGCCAAGCTGCTGCGCGTGCTGGAGACGCGCGAGGTGACCCGCGTGGGCAGCTTGAAATCGCGATCCATCGACGTGCGTTTCGTGGCAGCGACCAACCGCAACCTCGAACTTGACGTGGCCGAGGGCCGCTTTCGCCGCGATCTGTTCTTCCGGTTGAACGGCATCATGTTGCAGATCCCGCCGCTGCGGGAACGCAGAGCCGAGATAGCGCCGCTGGCGCGCTTGTTCGCCGCGGACTTCGCGCGGGCCATGAACCAGGGGCCGCCCGACCTTGCGCCCGAGGCGGTGCGCTTGCTGGAGGACTACCTGTGGCCCGGCAACATCCGGGAGCTGCGCAATGTGATCGAGCGGGCGCTTCTGCTGTGTGGTGGCGCCACGATCACCGGCGAGCACCTGCCGGTGGAGACCATGCTGGCGGCGGCGGCGCCGGCTGTATTCGCGCCGGCGCCGGTGGCCTCGTCGACGGTGGCGCGTGCGATGACGCTGGCCGATGCCCCATCGGACGAGCCCGCGGGCGAGCGCGAACGCATCCTGCGCGTGCTGGCCGAGTGCGCCGGTAACCAGAGCCGTGCCGCCAGGGTGCTCAAGATCTCGCGCAGCACCCTGGTCGCCAAGCTCGACGACTACCAGATCGCACGGCCTCGCAAGGGCGTGTAGCCCGGCAAGATGTGCGGTGATCCGACAAGTTGTCGATCACCATGCGACAAGTTGTCGGACGACTGGGGCTCCGGCCACGCGGCCCCGGGTGGCCCCACATGGCCCAACGTTTGCTGAGTCGGCCTGCAAGAAAGGCAGGTTCGGTCATGAACAAGTGGATGCGGCTACTGGTGTCGGGTTTGTTGGGGGCGGGTTGCTCGCACGCAACGTCGAATGGCTCTGCGGGCACGCGCCTTGGTAGGGGCACTGTTGTGGTGCAGGGGACGGCGGTCAGGGCGATCGCACGCGGGCCGGTGCTAATACACGCCTACGTGGCGTCCGCGGGCGGCACGCTTCATCACACGCCGGCGTTGACTGGGACCGAAGCGGATTGCCTCGATCAAGCGGCCATGGCCGACACGAGGAGCGAACTGGTGGCGGATCGACGGCTGGCGATGGCGGTGCCCGAGGGACACCTCGCGTGTTTCATGGCCGATCGTCCGATCGAGTTGCTCTGGCACGCGCACGCCCACGGCGTTGACGTCAGTGACCAGGCCCCACCCACCGTGGCAGCTCGCTAATGACTTACCCGGCAGCAGGTTCTCTAGCGCGGCACAGCGGTTGCTGACCAACCATTTGCGGAACGACCACTACGAAAGGACAGAACAAGATGACCAAATTTCTTCGAGCGACGAGTGTGGCAGTACTTCTGACGGCGGCAGGTTGTGGGGACGATGGCGGCGGCAGCCCCGCGATGCCAGTGAGCATGGCGGGGTCCGGCGGCGGCGGGCCAGGGTCTGGTGGCATGACGGCCGCGGGTGGGGCGGGCGGCGCGGCCATGCCGAGCGCGTGCGGCGTGACCGGGGGCGATCCCTTCGACAGCCCGCTGGCCCCGACCGAGGTCACGCAGATCAGGGCGATGTCGCCGCTGCCCGCGGTGCCAGCCAACAGCACCAACAAGTACGCTGACGACGACAAGGCGGCGGCGCTGGGCCAGAAGCTGTTCTTCGAGAAGTCGTATTCGGGCGCGCTGGTCACCGGTGACGACGGGAAAAACGGCGCGGTCGGCGCCATGGGCGAGGCCGGCAAGCTGTCGTGCGCAAGTTGCCATGCCGGCCGCTCGCTTGACGATCAGCGCAGCAAGCCCAACAACGTCTCGCTGGGCGTCGACTGGTTGACGCGCAATTCGCCGACGTTGATCAACGCCAGCTTCTACAGGTGGACCAACTGGGCGGGGCGTTTCTCGGCGCAGTGGGAATTGCCCATGGCGGTGTCCGAGAACCCACGCAACATGAACAGCGATCGCATGAAGGTGGTGAACACCGTCGCAAAGAAGTACCGGGTTGACTACGAGGTGGTGTTCGGCGCGATGGATCCCGCGATTGGCACCGACGACATGCGCTTTCCAGCGTCGGCCAAGCCCAAGGCCAACGCCATGGCCGACGACGGCGCGTGGGAGAGGATGACCATGGACGATCGCGCGCTGGCGACCCGCGTGTTCGTCAACTACGGCAAGGCGCTGGAGGCGTACATGCGCAAGCTGGTGAGCCGCAACGCCGCCTTCGACAAGTACGTCGCCGGCGACAAGATGGCCATCGACTGCGGCGCCAAGCGCGGCTTGAAGCTGTTCCTGGGCAAGGCGAATTGCGCCAGTTGCCACAAGGGCCCGCACTTCTCTGACCAGCTGTTCCACAACATTGGCGTTTTGCAGAAGGGCGAACATGTGCCCATGGCCGACAACGGCCGCCTGGCCGACATCCCGGGCCTGGTCGGCAGCGCGCTGAATACCGCGGGCGCAATGAGCGACGATCGCAACACCGGCCGTCTCGAGGGGCTGACCACCATGCCGGGCGTCGAGACCACGGGGCAATTTCGCACCGCCAGCCTGCGCGACGTGGCGCTGACCGCGCCGTACATGCACGCCGGGCAGCTTGCGACCCTGGAGGACGTGGTCGACTACTACGACCGCGGCGGTGATGCCGGCGGCGCGGGTACCAAGGACGCGCTGGTCAAGCCGCTGGGCCTCAGCGCTGACGAGAAGGCCGACCTGGTCGCGTTCCTGAAGACGCTGACCGGCGAGGCCGTGGCAGCGCCGCTGCTGGTGGATACGTCGGCCAAGTAGTCCATGGCGAACCCTCTCCCCGCCCGCCGGGGAGAGCGCAGGGAATCCACGCGCACACGACGTGCTTGACCCCCAGGGTTTTGGCTTCTGCGACGACAGTGTCGATGTGCTTGTCGAACGCGTCGTAGCCGGCGATGTAGCTGCGTGCCGCCAGCCCGGCCTTCTTGAGCAGGCCCGCGAATTCGTCGGCGGTCTTCCCGTGCAGCCCCGGCACCTTGAGCCCGATCGGCTTGCCAAGCGCGCTCCTGGGCGCTGCGAGTGCGCGCGGGGTCAGGTCCGGCAGCAACCCGACACCAGCGCCGCCGGCAAGCGCGAGCAAACTTCGTCGTGTGAACATGCGCCATCCTTCGTGCGGGCCCGCGACGGCGTCAAGGTGGCAGCAGGTAAAGCGGGGGTAAGGCGTGCGCGGACTACCGGAGCAGGCCCCCGGCGCGCAGATGGCGAGACAGCCGGCGCTCGACGGCGTCGAACGCAGGTACCTTGCCCGGGACGTGCTCGGATAGTTCTCCCTGCCAACGCCGCTCGTACTCCGCTACACGGTTCCGATACTTGTCGTTGAACGTCGCTGGATCGAATCCGCGATGTCTCGCCTTGACCCTGAACAGTTCCGCGGCAGCAGTCATAGTCCGCGAAGTGAATGAATCGCAGCGACGTCCCGCCCTTGAACACCAGGTGGGGGCCGGTGTTCGTCGCAGCGATTGACGAAACCGCGTGAGCGAGCGCATGGTCGCGCTCCACGGTCTTGGCGGACACCCCGTCGGACGACGCCCGCTGCGTGATATGGCCTTCGTGACTTTCATTGCCGTGCGACGCTGGCGATCTCTTGCGGCGTTTCGGGCCACAGCACCCACCACTTCGAGTCGCGCCACGCCGTCTTGCTCGCGGCCCGCGGTTCGAGGTCGATGTCACCCAGGGGCGCAAGAATAGGACGCAAACGTCCGGCGAGTCCGCCCACGTCGAGGGCGTCTGCCAGCGATCCGAGCCGGCGCAGCGCCGCCGTCCAGCCGAGAGTCTCCGCATATCGCTGCAACTTGTCCGGGTTGGCGCGCGTCCCGGCTGACACGAGCGCTTCCGCGATCACTGCCGAGCCGCCTGCCAGTTCTGGTCGCGCAGCGGCGTCGAGCAACGCACGCTCGATGTCCGACACCCACGATTCGTCGCGATCCAGCGCTCCCAGCCGGATGGCTGCCTCGGGCTCGAGCACGAGCAACAGCGGACGGTCGGATAGCCTGGCGGATCGAATGCGGCTCTGTCGGGTCACGGCGACCTGGATCGTTCTAGACCCGTGGCTGATGAGGTCGTGCTCGTCGAGCGCTGATCGATACGCGATACGGTGGGGCCGGGCGCCGAAGGCGGCACCGACCGCAAGCGCGATGTCTTCTGCGGCCGCGGTCGTACCGAGCACGCCGAGCTGACGGATCGCATAGCGTCCACGGCACACACGATCGAGCAGGCCGCGTTCGGTCAGTCGCTGCAGCAGGTTCGCGGTCGCGGTCCGCGATCGGCCCGCGCGACGGACAGCTTCGTCGAAGGCGAAAGACTTCACGCCGTCCGCGACCATGGCGTTCAGGAGCGCCAGGGGGGCGGGGATAGGCGATAGAGAATCAGTATTCACGGTAACCATGAATATATGACTTAAGTCACAGATACTTCAATGGTGTTAAGTGGTTTGTAAGTACCTAATACGTGAATAACGCACATCTATGGCCTACGGGCTGTCGATGCGCAGTTCGAGGTCGCGGTGTCCATCGCGCGTCGCCCCGGTGGCGTCGCGAACCACCTCGGCCGGAGAACTCGGTAGCCCGGCGGCCCTACCCGGTCACCAGCGTGGCGTAGCGCTCGAAGAGGCCGGCCGGCATGGGATGCTGGAGACGCCACGTGATGGCGATCGGGCGATCGCCGATGTGGCTCTCGAGGCGGACCGGTCCCAGGTACGCAAACGGGTCGTCGGGGGTCGACCGCACGAATAGCTGGAAGGTCATGCCGTTGCCAGGGCTGTCGACGTATCGCTGGCCGCTCGGGCGGGACACGCTGGCTGCACCCTGGGTCTCCCAGTGGAACAGATCGCGGCTGATGGCGTAGTCCTTGTAGCGCGTGGTCGGGGAGAACCCTGTGCCTGACTTGTCGAGCGTGACGAAGAGCAATTCGCGACGCTCGTCGAGCTTCAGGATCCCACCCTGGCGATCTTCTTCTTCTGTCCCGGAATGACAAATCCAACTGCCGCCAGGATCTCGCGGCGCCTGTAGTGATGGTGGAGGGCCAGTGGCCACTCCGCGATCGGGTAGACCTCGCTGGCCACGGCGATGCGATCCTCGAGGACCTCGCGCAACTCCCCGAGCTCGGTGACGATTGCCGGATGCTTCGCGAGCTTCCGGACTGTCTCCTCGGCAGCCGGCATCTCCCCGCGGTCCCAGAGTTGGGAGTCGAGCATCTGGAGCCGTCCACGCTCCATCGGCGACAGCGGCACCGGCGCCACGTTCGCATCCGCGATTCGCGCGATTGCGTAGCTCGCAAGCCGCGAAGGTTCGTCGACGTGGAGCAGCCAACCGAGCCGCCGGCTGAGATCCTCCGTTTCGTCGTCGTCGCCGTCGGCCAGTTGAGCGCGACGTTGAAGAGTCGTCCAGCCACCTGCATCGTAGATTTCCTCGACCTCGCGCCCGGTTTCATACAGGTAGTCGCGCATCGACAGCTTGCCGGTACGTTCGCTCGCCAGCTCTCGCATCTCGGGGACGATGGCCTTGGCACCGGCCAGCGTGTGCTGGAGCGAACGCAGGATCTCTTCGCGTGCGACCCGGTCGAGCTGCAGCGTGCATCCGCTGGGCAGGTACGGGAACCCGCCTTCTATGGCCTTGCGCAGCCGGACTCGTGGGACACCTGTCATCGCGCTCAGCAGTGCATCGAAGCGGAATCGCTCGTGGTGCTGGCCGATGAAATCCAGAACCAGGCATGACGGCTTGCGCTCGTGATGGCGCAGCCCACGGCCGAGCTGCTGGAGGAACAGCGTCGCGCTTTGTGTCGGCCGGAGCAGCAGGAGCGTGTCGACGAACGGTAGATCGACGCCCTCGTTGTAGAGGTCGCAGGTGAAGAGCACGTTGACCTCGCGTTCCCTTAGCCGCGAGGCCGCCTGGGACCGTTCCTCGGAGTCGGATTCACCGATGACAGCCATCGCGGGGACGCCGGCTTCGCCGAAGCGGCGGGCCATGAACTTTGCGTGTTCGACACTGACGCAGAACCCGAGTGCGCGGATTGACCGGATGTCTGCGACTCGACGTTCGATCTGTTTCAGCACGAGGGCGGCGCGCGTGTCATTGCCCGTGTAGAGGTCCGACAGCGCTGCTTGATCGTATCCCGAACGTGTCCAACGGACCGTTCGCAGATCGGTCATGTCCGAGATTCCGAAATACTCGAACGGGACGAGCAACTGCTGGTCGAGGGCCTGCCAAAGCCGCAGCTCGTGCGCGACGTGGCCGTCGAAATCGGGTAGCAGCGATTTGCCGTCGCTGCGCTCGGGCGTCGCCGTCAGCCCGAGTAACAGGTCGGGCTCGAGTCGTTGTACGACCGCCTGGTACGACGGCGCCGGCAGGTGGTGGCACTCATCCACGACGACGTGGCGGAAGTGCGTCGGCCCGAGACGTCCGATGAGATCGCTGGCGGCGACGCTTTGAATGGTGGCGAAGAGATGATCGTTCCGCTCCGGGCGGTCACCGTCGGCCAGAAGTTCTCCGAACCCGCCGTCCTGGAGCGCATGTCTAAATGTGTCGCGCGCCTGTATCAGGATCTCCTTGCGATGTGCCAGGAAGAGCAGGCGCGGACGGAGTCCTGCTGCGGCCGCGATGCGGGCGTAGTCGCAGGCCGCGATCACGGTCTTCCCGGTGCCGGTGGCGGCCACGAGTAGGTTCCGTCGGCGGCCGTGGACCTCTCGCTCCACGCGCAGGCGCTCGAGGATCTCCTCCTGGAAAGGCAACGGGCGCAGCGTGACGAGGGAAGTGAGCGGGGCGCCACCCTGGCGCTCGGCCCCGAGAGCCGCCCGGAGCCGCGCTCGCGCGTCAGCGCTGTTCGGGTCGTACGCCTCGAACTCCGGATCCTCCCAGAGGCTATCGAAGGTCCCCTGGAACTTCTCGATCACCTGCGGAAGATCGGCCTCACACACCTTGACCATCCATTCCTGGCCGCCGCCAAGCGCTGTCGCGGTCAGATTGGCTGAACCGACGTACGCGGTGGACAGGCCTGTGTCGCGCCGGAACAGCCAAGCCTTGGCGTGCAGGCGCGTTCGGCGGACGTCATACGAAATCTTGACCTGCGTGCCGGGTAGGCGCCCGAGTCGATCGAGAGCCTCGACCTCGGTCGTTCCGCTGAAGACGGTGGTGAGCAGCCGAAAGCGGAGTCCTGCGGCTCGCGCGCTCCACTCCTCGAGCACATCAGCCAGCAGGCGCACGCCGCCGACCGTGACGAAGGCGACGATCGCGTCGATGCGGTCCGCGGTGGCCATCTCGCTTGCCAGTTCGCGACCGAGGGCTGGCTCGGCGCGGTTGCGAGTCAACAATGTCGACGTCGACAGCGGGGTCGTGGGTCGGACCGGAGGATGCCCCTTGTGGATCGAGAGCAGGCGCCGCGGCGGTGGGGCGAGGCGTTGATCGAGGACGGGTGCTTCGTCCTGTTCGTGCGCCCTGGCGAAGTCGGCGATCCGGGCGAAGAGCGCGTCCGCGAGAGCCTGTGACACCTCGGCCCGACCCTTGACTCCGATGCCGCCGAGAACACGAGCGACCTCCTGAGCTATGTGGCGGGCAACCACGGCAGGTCCCTCATCGTCGTTGATGGCACCGACTTGTCGTCGGTCAGCATCGATCCCCTGGAGTGCTCGATCGAGATCCCTGGTCACCGGGTGCTCGTAAACTCCCTCGCCAAGCGGACGCGCCACGCGCCGAGAATCGCACGTGCGCCCCCCAAGCTGCGAGCCCGATCGTCCCTATCCCCGCGCCCCCCTCTTCGTCGCGCCTCGGACCTTGGCCGACACCCGGTGCGCCTGAAGCGTGCAGGTAACCGAGACCTCGGTCGCATCGAAGCGCGGTGGCGGGCTGGCGGCCGCTTTCATCTGCGCACGCATGGTCGTGACTCCCTGGCCCTCTCCCTGCGCGATGCCAAGCTTCATGAACGCCCACGCGAGGGCTTGATTTCGCCAGTGGGGTCCAACCCGTCCTTGGCGAAGCTGCGTGAGCGTGACGCCTGCTGGAAGACCACCGGGGGAGTGAAACTCGATGCGATTCGCGAACGCCGTGACCCGCGTCGGATCGTGGAGCGCGTAGTCACGATGAGCCAGCGCATTCCCCAAGGCCTCCTTCAGTGCGCGGTCCGGGTAGCGGTCCACGTTCGGCTTGTCCCGGCTGGTTTTGTCCATCAGCAAGGTCGCCTCCCGCTTGACAAGGCGGGACAGTTCGACCGCTTGCTCGAACAGCGAACCGACCAGTTCGTGTCGCTCGGCATAGTCGGTGCCTCGGTCGGTCCCCGGATAGCGCGAGAAATAGGCGTGCGCCCCCGGAATGAAGCGCTGGGGTTCACGCCCAAACAGCAGCAGCGCGAAGTTTCGCGGGCGAAGCGTCCGTGTCAGTGGCTCGCGGGCACAAAGTGGAGGAAGCAAGGCGTGTAGCCGTTCCTCGTCCGACAGAAATTCCTCCGGCCGCCTCTGGCCCTGCATGTCCATACGGACGAGGGCTTCACGGAGGACCAGGAGATCGATGTCGTCGGTGGTGGCCGTGTTGCAGGGCCTCCGATCCCAGGGCTCCATCGCGCCCTTGCGGACCAGCAGGTCCCGAAGCGTTCCGTTTCGTGCCTCTATCGTCGAACGGCTGACCCGAACGAAGTGCCTCGCCCCATCGTGCCCACGCCGAAACGTGTGCGCCGAACCGGTGGCAGGTTGAATGAACACCAGGACGCGACGGGCCTCGTCGAGTGAAGGGAGTTCCTCCACCAGCGGGGTGATGGGCGGCGACACGCGGTCCCGGCAGCGGGCCAGCACCACATTCTCGACCTCCTTGAGTCGATTCGCTGTCAGCCCCGCACGCACCAGCTTGGGAAAGCCATCCGCGTCCTTGTCTTCCTTCGCGCCGCACACGACGTAGCCGCCGCCCAGGTTCTGCAGATCGTTGGCGAACGCCGCCAGCGTGGCCACGACATCGTCAATGTCGGCAACGTTTTCCTTCCACTCGGTCTGCTCGCTCTCCCGGTGGGCGAGTTCCTCCAGGTCGACGCGCGGACTCTGGCCCATCGGAGCAAGGTACCGGAGCACGGCTCGAACCGCTACACGAACTTGGTTTGCCCCGGGATCGCGACCGGCGGCGTGGGCAGCGGGCCGAACTCGTAGGACGGCGGTGTCAGGTCCTCCAGCGACGCCATGGCCTGCTCCCAGGTCACCGTCTCGCCGGTGTACGCGGCCATACGCGCCATGATCGCAGTCAGTGTGCTGCGCGCGCCGCGCGGCAGGGCGTTGAGCGCGCGGCCGGTTCGGATGGCGGCGAACAGCTCGTTGTGCTCGTTCTGGTACATGTTGCGATCGGTGCGGCCGCCATACGACCACAACGGCTTGCCGGCACGGTCAATGATGTCGAACTTGTTCGAGAAACCGGTGCAGATGGCCGAGCCCTTGGTGCCCTGGAGGTAATCGGTGTTGTCCTTGGGGCAGCCGTCGATCTGGCGGCAGGTGTGATGGGCGCGCAGGCCGCCTTCGTATTCGTAGATGGCGCTGAAGTGATCGAAGCCGTTGCCGTGCTCGGGGCCGCTGCGCGCGGCGCGTCCACCCAGGCAAGTCACCCGCAGCGGCTGCCGATCGCCGATGGCCCACGACAGCCGATCGATGCTGTGCACCGCCTGCTCGACGATGTGGTCACCGGACAACCAGTGGAAGTGCCACCAGTTGCGCATCTGAAATTCCAGATCGCTCCACTCGGGTTTGCGCGGGTGCCGGGGCAGGGTGCCGGCGTGGTAGGTCGTGTGCACGCTCAAGACGTCGCCCATCGCGCCGCCGTTCACCTGATCAAAGAAGGCGCGCATGCCGTCGTGGTAGCGCCAGCAGAACCCGACCATCACCCGCAGGCCTTTCTTCTCGGCCAGCGCGGCGCTCTCCAGGACCGACCGCACGCCGGGTCCGTCCACCGCCACCGGCTTCTCGACGAACACGTGCTTGCCGGCCTCGACCGCGGCGCGCAGGTGCTTGGGATAGAAGTGCGGGTACGAGGTCAGCACCACGACGTCGACGCCACTGTCGATGACCTTCTGATAGCCGTCCATGCCGATGAAGCGTCGCTCTTCCGGCACCTGCACACGTTGGGCGGCGGCGTCGCCCATGCTGGCATTGACCGCGTTCCAGCTCTTGTCGAGCCGGTCTCCGAACGCGTCGGCCATGGCGTGCAAGGTCGTGTTGGGGTCGGCGGTCAGCGCTTGCACGATCGCGCCCGAGCCACGCCCGCCGCAACCGATCCAGCCCAGCTTTAGCGGGCGCGTGTCCGGCGGCAGCGTCGGCGCCACGGGTCCCGTCACAGGGCCGGGCTTGGCCGCACCGGTTGTGGCGCAGCCGGCAGCCATCATCGGCGCCAGCACGGACGTGGCGGTCTTGACGAAGTAGCGCCGGGTCCACGGCGACGCCGCCGATTCGGGTGGGATGGTCGGCGTCGCGGGCGAGACGGGCTTGGTCATGGCCGCAGAGTAGCCGCGCCGCGAATCGCTGCGCAAGCAGAGCGTGCAGGCGTACCATCGCGGTTGTGCTTCCAAAAGGACGGCGGGGAGATTTGCCATGAATGAACTTCGGGTTGGGATCGTGGGCCTCAGCTGGGCGGCCGGGGCGCACATCGAAACCTTCAAGTCGGTCGCTGGTGCGCGCGTGACAGCGTTGTGCTCGCGGCGCCGCCACGATCCAGCCGAGCTCGAACGCCGCTTCGGCCAGCCGCTCAAGCTCTTCAGCGACTACGAGCAGATGCTGGCCGACAAGGACATCGACGTCATCGATCTGTGCTCAACCAGCGGCCTGCACCCCGAGCAGGCCATCAAGGCGGCCCGCGCCGGCAAGCACCTCATCATCGAGAAGCCGGTCGCGCTGACCTGGGACGACGCCAAGGCGGTGCGCGCCGCGGTGAACAAGGCGGGCGTCAGCGCCGGTGTGTGCTTCGAACTGCGCTTCGGCGGGCAGCTGCGCATGGCGCGCTCGGTGGTCACGCAGGGGCTACTCGGCGACCTCCACTACGGCGAGGTCGACTACTTCCACGGCATCGGGCCGTGGTACGGCCAGTTCCGCTGGAACATCACCAAGGAGCACGGCGGCTCGGCGTTGTTGACCGCGGGCTGCCATGCGCTCGATGCGCTGCTCTTGCTGATGGACGCCGATGTCGAGGAGGTCACCAGTTACTCGACCAGGTCGAAGAGCCCGATCTTCGCGCCCTACCAGTACGACACGACCTCGGTGACTCTGCTCAAGTTCAAGGGCGGCAAGCTTGGCAAGGTGGTCGCGTCGATTGATTGCCTGCAGCCGTACTATTTTCACAGCCACTTGCTCGGTAGCGAAGGCAGCCTGCTGGACAACAAGCTGCACTCCAACCGCATCGCAGGCCTGGACAAGACGCGCTGGACCACGATGTCGGCACCGCTGGCCGATTCGGGCGACGTGAAAGATCACCCGTACCTGCCGCAGTTCCAGGCCTTCATCGACGCCGCGCACGCCGGACAGCGGATGCCGCTGACCGATCTCGACACCGCGATCGAGAGTCATCGGGTGATGTATGCCGCGGATCTGTCGGCGGCGGCGGGCCGGCCGGTGAAGCTTGCGGAGATGGCGTAGCGCCGATGCCCAAGGTGCTAGCGCTGATGGCCCATCCCGACGACATCGAACTGACGTGCGCCGGAACGCTGGCCCTGCTGAGCGCCGCCGGCTGGCAGGTGCACATGGCCACCATGACCGCGGGTGATCTGGGATCGTCGACGCTGCCCCGCGAGGACATCGCGCGCGTGCGCCTTTGCGAGGCTCAGGCTTCCGCGGCGCTGCTGGGCGCGGCCTACTCGTGCCTGGGCTTCGACGATCTCACCATCGTCTACGACGTGCCTTCGAAGCGGCGCGTGTCGCTGCTGCTGCGCGAGGTTCAGCCCGACGTGGTCATCGCGCCGTCACCGCTCGACTACATGGCCGATCACGAAGAGACCGCGCGCCTGGTGCGCGAGGCGGCGTTCGCGTCGACCATGCCGAACTGGCGGACGTTCGGAAATGGGTTCGACCCGCCGCCGTGCCACCACCTGCCGGTGCTGCTGTACGCCGATGCCATTGGCCACGTCGATCACTTCGGTCACCGCGTGCCGGTGGCGCTGATCGTCGACATCACCGACCGCATCGATCTGAAGGAAAGCATGCTGGCGGCGCACGAATCGCAGCGGGCCTGGCTGCTCGCGCAACACGGCGAGGACGACTATCTGGGCTGGATGCGGCGCTGCGGTCGCGACCGGGCCCGCGATTTCGACCACCCGGCCTGCGCGTACGCCGAGGGATTTGTCCAGCATCTTGGCCACGGCTTTCCCAAAGACGACATACTCACCCAGGCGCTTGGGGTCGCTCGGGTCAAGCGGGTCGGGCAGGGGTAGCGCGTATCAGTACCGGTAGCGACCGCCGATCCGCAGGGTCAGGGGGGGCATACGGCCGGTCGACGTGCCCCACGCGACGCCATCCTGCTGATCGACGCTGGTGGTGGTGCGCAGGGCGAGGAAGTTCAGCACGTCCAGGAAGGCCTCGGCGTTGACTCCGGTGAGTTGCTTGAAGTTGACGCGCGCTTGTAGATTCGCCGACATCTGGTCGGGCAGGCGCAGTGGGCGGTCATCGCCTGGGTCGTTAATGTTGGTGCTGGGATTGATACCGACCCGGGCGCGATAGTCGCTGAAGGTGCCCAGCACGTCGTCGTAGTAGCGCCGCTGGTAGGGCCGGCCCGAGTAGTAGCGCCACAGGATTCCGGTCGATAGCCACTTGGTCACCTGGTACGTGGCCTGGATGCGTAATTGGTGGCGCGCATCATCCGGCAGGTAGCCATACAGGTAAGGCTCCCGGCCCGGGTTTTCGCCGTACTCGTTGCTCTCGTTGTTGTTGACGTTGCCTTGCAGCTCCGACCAGGTGTATGCGGCGGAGGTCTTGAGCGCGCCTTCGCGTTTACGGATCTCGGCCGTGATGCCCAGGTAGCGCCGCTTCGCGGCCGACGGCGTGGCCAGGTCATCAATGGTCTCGGCGCGCCCGTTCTTGTAGCCGCCATCGGGCGACAAATTGGTGCCGGCGTTGTTCCACACACGGTTGGTTTCGATGGACTCGTAGGGCGTATCGTACCGCCGGTACACGACGTCCCCGGCCAGGGAAATGCCTTGGGTTATCTCGCGCTCGACGCCGGCGGTGTATTCCCAGGTCCGCGGGATCTTCAGGTTCTCCCGGCAGGGCGCGCCCTGTTGGTCGATGCCGCCCGCGCCGCACGGCAGGCCGATGGTCCGGCCCAGGGTGCCGCCGCTGTAGGTGCAGTTTGTGTTGAATGCCTGATCGGTCTCGTTCCATCTGCAGTCGCGTGAAACCTGCGTACCAAGCGCGTGGCGGGCCAGCCGAACCACGTCGGTGTCGACGTACTGGCTGAAGCTGCCGCGCAGGGCGGTGCGTCCGTCGTGGGTCGGGTCCCATGCCGCCGCGATCGACGGAGTCACTGACATGAACGACAGGCTGGCCTGCGTGCCCACGGCCTCGGCGTGCGAGTTGGTCATCGCTATGCCGGGGGTCAAGGTCAGGTAGCGCGTCGGACGGAAGGAGTCGACCAGTGAGTGGCTGAGTACCGTGCCGGTGCTGCCGGTGATGCGGTACCCCCTGCGGCCTTGTTCTTGTCGTGGATCGTTGCCCCAGAACTCGGTGAACCGGTCGGGAACCGTTCCGTTGTAGGTCACGTAGCCATCGCCGGGCACTGAATCGGCGCGCTCGAAGCGGCGCGAGAAGACGCGCGACTTGGCTTTGACCGCGTGTTCACCCAGCACTTTGTGGCTGGCGTACCACTCGAGCGAGTTGATGATCTCGAGCGACTGGTTAATGTCCTGGAAATGTTGGTTGAAGTTCCCAAGACGGATGGCGCGCGGCAGGTTCTGGCGTACCTGCGGGATGTAGTCGCAGGTCTCGGGCTCGCTGCTGCAGCGCCCGGGCTTTGACTCGACCCAGAAGCTCTGAAGGCCGATCTGGCTCTTGAAGAACAGCTTGTCCGACAGCAGGGACTCCCAGACGAGGCCGGTGAAGTAGAACTGATCCTCCCTCGAGTTCTGAGCATCGCGCTCGTGCACCAGGGGATCGGCCGAGTTCTTGACCAAGACCTCGTTGATCGTGCTGTAGCTGGACAGCTTGTTGCGCGGGCTGACCTGCCAGGTCAGCTTCAGCGACGGCCGCAGGCTGATGTAGGAACGGGTCGCGGGATCGCCCAGCAGGTTGAGGCCCGACGGGTCCTGGCCGGGAAAGGTGACCTCGCTACGCGCTTCGGCGTTCAGGTAGAACCACAGCCTGTCCTTGACGATCGGCCCCGAGAAGGTCGGGTTGACCATGTAGACCCAGTTACGGTTCTCGGTGTCGATGGCGTCCTTGAAGAACTTCATCTTGCTGTCCTCGCCGTACGCGGAGATCTCGAACTCGTAGCGGTTCGAGCCTGACTTCGACACCATGTTGACCACGCCGCCGGGCACGTTGGCGTACTCGGCGCCGTAGCCGGCGGTCTGTACCTCCAGAGCCGCAAGCGAGTTCATCAGCACCTTCTGGCCGTTCATGTAGAAGCCCTCGACCATGAACGCGTTCTGCTCGGTGCTGCCACCGCGCACGCGAGCCGAGCGGGTGCCGGCGCCATATGTGCCGGGGGTGTTGTTGCCGACGAAGTTCTCGACCGCCGTACGCACGTCGACCGGCAGGTTGTCGACGAACTCGTCGTCGTACACCTCCTTGACGCTCGCCGAGGTGGTGTTGACCACGGGCGCCTTCTCGATGACCTTGACCTCCTCGGCCTCAACCGTCGCCACCTCCATGACCAGGTCGACCTGGGCCGGGGAGTTGATGCCCACCTTGAGGCCACGCTGGACCACCGACTTCAGCTTGGGCGCGCTGGCCGAGACCTCGAAGGTGCCGGGCAAGAGGCCGGGGAAACGGAAATTGCCTTCGTCGTTGGTGTACGCCGTCTTGGTGCCGCCGATCTGGGTATCGGATCGTGCCGTAACCTTTACGCCCTTGAGCGGGTTACCGCCCTGATCGTAGACGCTACCGATGACCATCCCAGTGTCGCCGCCCTGGGCGAACACTAGGGCCGGGACGAAACCAATGACCGTTACCAGTATCGCGGCAAAAAAACTTCGCTGCATGGTGTAACGCCTCCGTTCGGTGAGATTAATTACCACGACCTGAAAAAGGTGTTGGCGATAAACGTTCTATTTGCGGTTTTTTTGGACGGGGCAGCCCGGTCACTCGAGGGCGTTTTGCCCGGTCACGTCACGGCCGACGATGAGGGTGTGGATGTCGTGGGTGCCCTCGTAGGTGGAAACACTTTCCAGGTTGAGCGCGTGCCGGATCGCGCCGTGGTCAAGCGTGATGCCCCCGGCGCCCAGGATATCGCGGGCCGCGCGCGCTGCGGCGAGGGCTGCGGCCACGTTGTCGCGCTTTGCGAGGCTGACCTGCTGGTGGCGAAGCTGGCCCTCGTCCTTGAGGCGCGCCAGACGCCAGGCCAGCAGCAAGCCCCTGGTGTGATCCCCGAGCATGCGCACAAGCTTGTCTTGCACCAGTTGCCGGGCCGCGATCGGCCTGCCGAACGTGGTGCGCGACCGCGCGAACTGCAGCGCCTCGCTGTACACGGCCTCGAGCGCGCCGAGCGCGCCCCACACGATGCCGAAACGGGCCTGCGTGAGGCACGCGAGGGGAGCCTTCATGCCCTCGGCGCCGGGCAGCTCGTCGGCAGCGGGCACACGCACGTCGTCGAGCGCGAGCTCGCTGGTCACCGACGCGCGCAGGCTCATCTTGCGGGCGATGTCACGCGTCTGGAAACCGGGCGCGCCGCGCGGGATCAGGAAGCCGCGCACCACGCCTGCGTCGTCGCGTGCCCATACCACGGCGACGTCGGCGATGCCGCCGTTGGTGATCCACATCTTGCTTCCCGTGAGAATGAAGTCGGCGCCGTCACGCCGCGCGTGCGTGCGCATGTTGCCCACCGGATCGCTACCACCGTCCGACTCCGTCAAGCCGAAGCAGCCGATGGCACGGCCGGCGCTCAGTTCAGGCAGCCAGCGCCGCTTCTGCTCGTCCGAGCCGAAGGTGAAGATCGGGTACATGCACAGCGCGCTTTGCACGCTGGCGAAGCTGCGCAGACTGGAATCGATGCGCTCCAGTTCGTACATGACAAAGCCGTAGGCCGCGGCCGAGGCGCCGGAGCCGCCGTACGCCGGCGGCAGCGTGGGCCCGAGCAGACCAAGCGCGCCCATGCGCGGCACCAGATGGCCCGGCCAGGTGCCACTGTCCCACCAGTCGCGGATGTGCGGCGCCGCCTCGCGGACCAGGAACTCGCGCGTGGTGCGCTGGATGTGCAGCTCCTCGCTGGTGCACAGCGCCGCCACATCGCCGTAGTCGAGCACGATGCTCTTGTTATCACGGCTTGCGCTGCTGGCGACGGCGGAAGTCGCTGGGAGCGGTGCCGACCCTCTGGCGGAACGCCGAGTTGAAGCGCGACAGCGAATTGAACCCCGAACTCAACGCCACATCCAGGATCTTGTCGTCGGTGGTGGCTAGCAGTCGCCGCGCATGCGACACGCGCAGCTCGGTCAAATACGACAACAGCGTGGTGCCGAACGCCTTGTGGAACAGGGTCATGGCGTAGTTGGGATGCAGCTTGACGGCGGTGCCGATGCTGGCGATGGACAGCGGCTGGGTGTATTGGCGCGCGATGAACGACGCCATCTGCTCGACCTTGCGCAGGCCGCCTTCGCCCAGGCCGGCCAGGGGATCTTCGCTCGCGGTGTCGGGTCCTGCGCTCGGCGCGTCGGCCAGCCGCAGGAGGCGCGCCTCCATCTCGAGCAGCACGATGCGCTGCCGTTGCGCCGATCCGTCCGCCAGATCGTCCGCCCAGCGCTGGAATAGCTGCAAGTCGAGTGCACCGCCTGCTGCGGCGTTGTCGGTGACCACGTGGCCCCTGAGGATCTGCTGCACCAGAGCGCCCGGCATGTGCGCCTGCATGAACCACGCAAGCGGGATGGTGGCAACGAAGTACTGATCGCGTCCCTCGAAGGCGAAGATCTGGTGCGGGATCGCCGCCCAGAACGCGCCCATGCGCCCGGCCTCGAAGCGGGCGTCACGGCCACCCACGCGCATGTCGAGCGAGCCCGTGCGCACCAGCAACAGCTCGATCTCGTTGTGCCGGTTGGGTCGTGCCATCTTCGCCGGCAACCACAGAGCGCACTCGAACCCGTACGGCGAGAAATCCGGGCGCGTGGGATCAAACGTCCTCATCGTGGCGACCGCAGCATATCCCCGCGCACGCGTGATGGGGGGCAGGGTGTTCAAGGCAAGCCGGGACGCGGTGCTGTGGATCCTGGGCTATCATCGCCACCGAGGCGTACCGATGATCGATACACTGGTGGTGAGCAACTACGGCTGCGTGAAGGACCTGGTCCTTAAGCTGTCACCGCTTCACGCGCTGATAGGGCCCAACGACAGTGGAAAGTCGACGTTGCTGCGGGCGCTCCGGACGGCGCTTCAGCTCGGAAGTGGCCTGTTCAAACAAAGCGGCGACGAATGGTGGCCGTTCGATCACGGACTGATCGCTTCGGCGCAGGCGAAGATCGGAATCGGCAGCAAGAGTCTGGACCGCGCGTTCATGGTCGAGATGCTCCCCAAGGGGCGCCGACGGGAAACCATCATTCGGCTGTCCGACGATGGGGCAGTTTGCCGCGCCGAGATGGACGACCTTCTATGGGCACAGGGCCTTTTTGGGGGCGCAGGGCAGAGCGAAGCAATCATCGCGGCGATCCGCGGTGGTTCTCGTCTGCTGAGGCTCGATCCGGACGTCCTCCGTGCGCCGAGCACTCTTATCAAGGAAGGCGATTCCCTCAGGCTGAACAACGATCGCGGCGGCGGCCTAGCCGGGATCTACGACTACATCATCAGCCGTGGCGACGACACCATGAAGGGGATCCTGGAGCGCGTGCGCTCCTTGTTTCCCGCGGTTAATTTTGTCGGAACCGAGAATGTCTCTGACAAGGAAAAGGTCCTGCGGGTGACGCTCCGTAGTGGCGAGAAGGTACCCTCGCGGTTCGTGAGTGATGGCCTGCTGTACTTCCTGGCCTTTGCGGCCGCAGCTCACCTGGAGCCGGTCGCCGCGCTGCTGGTCGAGGAGCCCGAGAACGGACTCCACCCCGCCCGGATCGCCGAGGTCGTGAGGATTCTGCGCGAGATCTCAAAGACCACCCAGGTCTGCATCGCGACCCACAGCCCGCTCGTGGTCAATGAGCTGCAAGGTGACGAGGTTTCGGTAATCACCCGGACCGAGAGCGAAGGTACGCGTGCGGTCCTTCTCAAGGACACGCCCAACTTCGAGGACAGGTCGAAGGTGTACGCGCCGGGTGAACTCTGGGTGAGCTACGCCGACGGCGCCCTCGAGGCCCCGCTTCTCAACGGAGGCCCGCGTCTTTGACCGTGGCCCCGCTGCCGCTGGTCTTCCTGGCCGGTGAGGGTAGGGATGAACTCGGCAGCCGGGGTGGGCATCCCAATTACGTCTCAGGCGAGGACCCCGGCGTCATCGAGACGCTCTTGCGAAAGGTTCGCCAGATGGGTTGGGAAGTGGGTGGCGCCAAGGAATGGAGACGGGCGCGCCACCTGAGAGTGGGCCGCCGCGAACACGGCGACACGCACACGGTACGCGTGCTTGCTCTCGACGCGGACGAGGCCGGCTGTCAGATTCTGGCGTTTCTGCGTGATCGCGACCAGGACATGGAACGTGAGGCTGCCGTCCGCACCGGGCTCGATTGGGCAGAGACCAAATACCCGCACCTTGGAATCATCGGTGGGGTCATGGTTCCAGTCCTCGAAGGTTGGATCCTTGCCCTGGCTGGCGAGCCGGCCACCGATGCCATGTCGAAACACCGCGCGCAGTCACTGGCGGCTGAACGGGATCTCGACACCCTGGCACGAATGATCGCAGTAACCGAGGCTGCTGACGTCAGCCACCTGCCTTCCGGCACCGTTTCTCTCACGGCGTGGGTCGAACAAGCGGATCGCGTCCTGCCGCGGTGAAGCCGCTTCGGGCCCCGTCCGGGAGCAGATGCGCGTGCGTGCGCGCCGGGGCGCACCGACGCTCACGGACATTGGCGGCGGCAACGGCAACCACGAGACCGACGTCAGGACCGACCCGACGGTGTTCTCGCCCACTGGTCGGTGCCGACTTGCTGATCCGAGTACCTGCGGCTACGGCCCGGCCTCTAGGGATTGTCTTCGATAGCCGGCGCTGACTGGGGCGGGGCGTACGGTGCGAACGGGTGGGGGCGGCCTGCGTTCAAGGCGCGGAGCTCGTCGGCGGTGAATGCGTCGGGGCCGCTTGCCGGTAACTCGCGGCGCACGAAGGTTGTCAGGATGTCGGCGGCCTTGCGGTGTTCAGGATCGTCGCGGTCGACCTCGTCCCACAGCAGGAACAGGACGCGGCGCCGCTCGCGCGCGGTGAAGCGCTCGTCACGCAAGACCCGCCGCAGGCGCGCCGGCAGATCGGCCAGCGCCTTGACCAGGTTGAGCGTCTGCGCCGCCACGGCCAGTTTCAGGCGGAATTCCGACGTGGTCGACAAGAAGCGCGCCTTCTCGTACCGGTAGGGATCGTTCTTGGTGAAGATGCGCATGAATTCGTCGGTGAGGTCGAAGCCGCCACTTACCCCGACCAGCATCGGCAGGTGTGCACGGTTCGAGCCGGCATACGGGCTCATGGCGCTGTAGTGGATTCCAGCCCGGTGAATCGGGTCGGCCTCCTTCGGATCAGGCCGGAACGGCGGCAGTGCCATCGGCGGCGGCGGTGCGCGGCGGCGATCGTTGCGCTTGCTTATCAGCCAGTCGACGACGCCAAGGCGCACCGCGGGTGACGAGATGCGCACGTCGTCGAACGTCACCGCACCGTCAGGCGCCACTACGGCCGTGAAGCGCTCGTCGATGTACAGGTAACCGCCGTCGCGCGTGGGATCCAGCGTGTAGATGTCCATCTGCACGGGGCCACCAGTGGCCCGCGCCGCCATCGCCGCCGCGCGCGGGTCACCGCCGCTGCCCAACCCGCTGGCCACGACGACCAAGACGGCCGTGACCCCGACGAATGCGTGAATCCACCCACGCGACATGCACCGCGAGTGTACCAGCCGCCACATCGGCCCAGGAATCCTCATGGAGCGTGCTAGCGCTCGCTTTTGGTCTTCGCCTTGGCTTTCGGCTTCGGTTTGCTGCTGAAGAAATCTTCGCCCACCTCGCCCTTGTCCGCGCACGCCGTCTTGAGCGCCTGCCAGTCGGCGTCGGCGAGCGCGGGCGACAGGGCGGACCCGGGCGCGCCCTTGTTGATGGCCTGCAGCCGAGCGGCGGTGTCGGGGTGGCTCGACAACCACGCGGGGATCGCGTCGATCTCCTGGCGCATGCGCTCGAAGAAATCGGCGAAGCCTTTGCGCGCGATGTGCGCACGGTCCAGCCGATCGAGAGCACCCAGGTCGGCAGCGGCCTCGTCCTTGCGCGAGAAGCGCAGGTTGGCGATCTCGAACATGGTTGACGGATCGATGACCAGCAGACCCGAGAAGTCACCCACGGTCACGGCCCAGCCCAGGCTCAGGATCGAGCTGCGGATGATGTGCGCCATGATGTGGCGCTGCCGTACGTGCTCCAGCTCGTGGGCCAGCACGCCGGCCAGCTCGTCGGGACCGGCGGCGGCGTCGATGAGGCCGCGGGTGACCGCGATCTTGCCGCCGGGGAAGGTCAGGGCGTTGACCATACTCAGGTTGATGACGTCGATGCGTACCGCCCGCGTGCCGGCGGGCGCGGCGTGATCAAGCCGCGCCGACAGGGTGTCGAGCGCGCGCGTCGCGGCCTCGGTGCGGCAGTAGTACTTGTCGAGAAAGCCATCGAGCGACAGCGCCATCTGCTCCTCGACTGCAAGTGGCACGCGGCCAGCGAGCGCGCGCGAAACGGTCGGGATCGACAGGTAGACCAGCCCCGCCAGCAGCGCGATGGCCGCGCCATAGATGGCCGCCTGCCGCCCGAGCGCGCGGCCTGTCGGCAGGCCTGCCACCGCCACACCGGCGCGGCGCAGAGCGACCGGTAGCGCGGGGTCGCGACTGGTCAGCATCGCGCCCGGCGTGTCCTTGTGTTGCACGTGGAGAAGCCCGCCGGGCAGCGCATGGACCGTCAGGCCTGACAGCGACCAGAACGCAATCGACGTATCGGCGGCGTCGGCGATGCGCAGGGCACCGATGTCGAACAGCACGGCCACGGTCTGGACGGCGGCGGTCTTGCCGTCCATGAATTCGGCGGCGTGGCGGTCGCCCGTCGCGAGCATGTCAGATGCCCAGATCCACGCCCAGGGCGTCGGCCAGCCCATCGGCGGTGGGGCTGGCGGCGCCGTCGCGTTGCAGGATCTGCGCGAAGTCGATGTGGCCCTCGAACGAGATGCGATCGAGGATGTTGCGCAGGCTGTAGGTCGCGATCCAGGGGAACGCCAGGCCGAACGACATGGTGGTGGCGACCGCGTTCAAGATGAACAATCCGAATAGCTGGCCGCCGGTGATGGCGAAGCGGCCGCGCGCGCCGCCGTAGCTGGTGTGCGAGAAGTAGTAGCGTTGCAATCTGGCCTGCATCCAGAACCAATAGATGCCAAGCGTGACGAGGGTCAGCCAGAAGCCTTTGAAACAGATCCAGAACACCTCATTGCCGCGGCCATCGTAGGTGAAGCGTTCGGAGCCGAGGCGCGTGCTGTTGGTCATCACAGTGCGCAGGTTGTTGAACCAGAACGGTCCGTAGATGCCGAGGGTGAGCAGGGTCAGGAAGTAGCCGCCGATGAAGGTGCGCGCGTAGGCACCGGAGTTGTCGGCAAGCCCGAAGCGGATACCGCGCCAGCTTGAACGCGACAGCAAGTATGCGCGTGACCAGTAGATCGCGTACGGGATCAGGAAGACGACGGCCAGGCCGATGATGCCCTGGACGACAAGCTGCGCGGTCCGCGACACGCGCCCCAGCGCCATCGGCACACCGAAGATGACGAGGTAGACCCCGGCCAGCTTCAGGTAGCCGATGAACAGCTCCATGCCCGTACCGCTGTAGACCATGCGTTGGCCGTGCAACTCGACGTGGTTCCAGATGTACTGGCGTCGTCGGGTCTTGGCCCACGCCGCGTAGATGCCGAGCGTGATGATGGTGAGGAAGATGTTCTTGATGATGACGAAAAAGAACGCTGTGCCGTCGCCGCGGTACTTGAACTGGTAGATCTCGGCCGGCGGCGGAGCGGGCCCCGGATCGAACGGCGCGGGCAACGAGGTTGCGGGATCTTGCGTGGGTTCCATCGACAACGCCTCCTCGGCGGGGCAGCGGCCGCGATTACAACACAGGGCGGTCAGCGGGCGACAGCGCAGATTCAAGCTATCGGTGCCGGCCGACGATGGATCCCGGAGCGATGCGAGCCCGAAGCAAAGCCGACTCTGCAGAGGCGCCGACGGCGCCCGCGATAGCGGATGACCTGCGAACCACGTTCACCGTGGATTTACCCTCGGTTTCGCACCAGCAGGTAACGATGGAGTTCGAGGCGGAGAGGACCGCGACGCGGGCACCGGTCGAGGTGCGGGCGAGCGGCCGACAGCCGTGTCTGGTCGCTCTGGCGGGGCCCGACGAGGGCAAGATCTTTCGTTTGTCGCCCGACGCCATCCTGTGGATTGGTCGCGCTTCCGGGTCGGACATTCCGATCAACGACGACGGCATCTCGCGCAAGCACGCGCAACTTCTGGTGCGACCCGATCGGGTGATCATCGAGGACTTGGCCAGCCACAACGGCACCTTCGTCGGGCACGAGCGCGTGAAGAGCCGGGCCTTGCAACCCGACGACATCATCAGCGTAGGCACCAAGACGCTGCTGAAGTTCTGTTATCTCAATGGCATCGAGGAACAGGCGCAGCGTCGCATGCTGGCGGCGGCGCTGCGTGATCCGGTGACGGACCTATACAACCGTCGCCATTTCGACGATCAAATCGCCTCGGAGGTGGCGGCCGCCCGTCGCCACCTGCGCCCCCTGGCCTTGGCCATGGTCGACATCGACGACTTCAAGCGAGTCAACGACCAGCACGGCCACACCAAGGGCGACGCTGTCCTGCGCGCGGTGGCCGACGCGTTGATGGAAGCGGTGCGGCGCGAGGACATGGTGTTTCGCTACGGCGGCGAGGAGTTCGCCGTCCTGGTGCGCGAGACCGACATGAGCGGCGCGGAAAAGATGGCGCAGCGACTGGTCAAGAGCGTGGGGAAGGTGAAGCACAAACCCGCCTTCGGCAGCACCAACTTCCGCGTCACCATCAGCATCGGCTTGGCTGCCTACGAAGGCCGCTTCGACGAGAAAGCCTTCGTCGATCGGGCCGACGCCGCCCTCTACCGCGCCAAGCACGAGGGCAAGAACCGCGTCGTCAGCGCCGAGTGAGCTGGTAACGCCGTCCAGTTCCTGCTTTTTGACAAGGTAGCTACAAGGAGCTACCTTGTTTTCGCATGCGATCTGTCGGCGTCAAGGTGCTCAAGAACAAGCTGAGCGAGTACGTTCGTCTCGCCGCGGGTGGCGAGACTGTGCTGGTGACCGATCGGGACCGCGTGGTCGCCGAGTTGATTCCGCCGCGCGAGGGCCGCAGCGCCCCGATCGCGGACGCGTTCCTCGCAGACGCCGTCCGCCGCGGGTGGCTGACGGCTCCCACGATGCGCGACGACCGGCCCCCGTCTCGCCTACCCGTGGCGTCGGCCGACAGCCTACTGGCGGAGTTGGCTAATGACCGGGCCGATCGATGATCTACCTTGATACGTCGGTCGCGCTCGCGCACCTGCTCGCCGAGGATCGTCATCCTTCGGACGATCTGTGGACCGAGGTTCTCGTGTCGAGCCGCCTCATCGAGTACGAACTCTGGGTTCGTCTGCACGCGAAGGGGCTGGCGAAGAGTCACGGCAGCCTGGCGCGAGACCTGCTCGCGCGCGTGGCCATTCTCGAACTGTCGCCGACTGTTCTGGCCCGGGCCACCGAGCCGTTTCCGGCTCCGGTTCGCACGCTGGATGCCCTGCATCTGGCTTCCGCGGATTTCCTGCGCGCCCAAAAGCAGATCGTCGAGGTCGCGTCGTACGACGATCGGTTGTCGTTGGCTGCTCGGAAGATGGGTTTTCCCATGTCGCGGCACTGTTCTGCCGACTGACCTTGCCGCGGGTCGCCGCGGTCCAAGCGGCGACGGCCCGCGGGCGCCTGGGTCGCGGCACGCCGCAAAAATTCGTGGCTGGATTCCCGGAAATGCGCGGGCCCGTCGCTGACCGGGCGGGCAGGACGTAAGGGCGTGCGGGAATAATCACCGACGGGAGCAGGGCGCTAGCGGGGATCTCGGGCACGAGCCTTGCTAGGCCGGCCCGCCCGGAGGTCTTGCCCATGTCGACATCGACCCTACGTTCCACGAATGCCTGGTTAGCAACCGTCTTCGCCGCGCTGGCCGCGCTGGCCCTCGCCGCTTGTGAAGGCAACGGCGGCAGCGGCCCCGGCCCGATGACCGGCACAGGTGGCAAGGCCGGGCCAGGCCCGGGCCCGGGTCCCGGCCCGGGAATCGTGACGGGCGCTGGTGGTGCCAGCAGCGTCTCGGTGCCGGTGAAGCCTGGGGTCACCAGCTTCACCACCGAGGAGCCGACTGGGCGCGCAGCGGGTGGTGCTTCGGGCGCCGCCGGCATGTCTGGCTCCGTCGGCCCGGTGCCTGGCGCAGCGCCACCCGGCGGCCTCGGCGCGGGCGAGGCCGGCCGCGCTGCCGACGCGATGGCTCCGGGCGCGCCGATGGGCCGCGTGGCCGACGTGGAAGAGGCCGACATCTACAAGGTCGACAAGGATCGCCTCTTCTATCTGAACACCTACCGCGGCTTCATGATCTACGACGTCCGCGATCCCAAGAACCCGAAGCGCGTGTCGCGCCTGCCGGTGTTTGGTTACCCGATCGAAATGTTCGTCACCGGCAACACCGTCTATGCGTTGCTGCGTGATGCGCTGTATCTGTCGCAGAAGAATGGCGAGCTGGTGTTCGAGCGCCACAACGTCTCGCAGATGGTTGCCATCGACATCAGCGATCTAGCTAACCCGCGCGTCCTGCAAACCGTCGACATCATCGGCCAGTTGCGCGAGGGTGTGTCGCGCAAGATCGAGAACAGCGTCTACGTGGTCTCGTACATCCCGCAGTGGTACCGCTGGGGCTGGCAGAACACCACGCCGCCGCAGCAGGAGCAGGCCTGGGTGTACTCGTTCGACGTCAGCGATCCGAAGAACCTGAAGCAGGTCGGCAAGCTGCAGATCTTCGAGGGCGGCAGCATCAACTACAACCAGGGCGGCCTGTCGTACAACCGCAACTTCCAGAGCGTCGCCATCTCGGCGACCTCGAACGCGCTGATGGTGGTGGAGAACTGGTACGTCAACGCCTACGTCAGCGCGCCGGCGGCCGGCCAGCCACAGCAGTTCCGCGGTTGCGGCAGCTACGAATCGAACCAGCAGGCGGTGGTGTCGATCATCGACGTGAGCGATCCCAAGGGCACCATCCGAAAGCACACGCGGTTCGAGACTTCGGGGCAGCTAACCGACCAGTTCAAGATGACTTATGTCTTCGACGAGAAGACCAAGGCCGGCACGTTCTTCGGCATCTTCGCGCGCCAGACCTGGTCAAGCGCCAACTGCATGGGCCGCCAGGAGGTTCGCAACACCATCGAATCCTGGGACATCACCAACGGCGACAAGCCCGCCAAGCTGTCTCGGCTGGATTTCGGCAAGCCCAACGAGACCGTGCGTGGGACCGCCTTCGACGTCGATCGGCAGCTGGCCTACGCCATCACCGCGATGCGCGTCGATCCGCTGTACGTCATCAACATCGCCGACCGCAACAATCTGAAGATCCTGTCGGCCATCGACGGGCTGTCGGGCGACATGAGCGTGTTCCGGCTTATCGGCGACAAGAAGTTTCTGATGGGCATCGGCGTCGATCAGAGCACCACTTGCAGCGGGTTCCAGGACACCACGAACTTCCGCCCGACCAAGATCGCGGTCAGCATCATCGACGTGCGTGATCCGGCCAAGGCGCGCCTGGTCCAGCGCCAGTGCGTGGCGGTGAAGAACGCCGACTGGGTCGGCTCGGCGCTGACCTGGAATCTGGATCAGGCGCACAAGATGATCGGCATGCACTCGGACGCGACTGCCAACGTCATCACCGTGCCGGTCTACTACACCAAGAAGGCGGGCGAGGGTGACTGGTGGTGGTACCGCTACGAAACTGCGGTCGGCATGATGACCTGGGATCTGTCTGCTTACGACGAGCGCAAGCGCGAGACCGAGCAGACCGTGCTGCAGAACTTCGGCACCTTCGTGCACCCGAACGGCGAGGTCCGCCGCAGCATCGTGTTCACCCACCAGGGCACCGGGCAGCGCATGATGATCAACCTCAGCGACACCCACGTGTCGATCGCCAATGTGCAGGACCTCAAGAACCCGACGCTGGAGTCGATCATCGAGGTGGCGCCGTACTACAACCAGATTTACGGCTTCGGCGATCACCTGGTGGAACAGGTGCAGGCACGGCCCAACAACTACGGCCCTGGGCAGGACGTCGCCGAGTTCCGCGTGAAGAAGGCCGGCGGCGATGTCGACGGCGTCGCGCCGGTCGCGTCGTTCGCGGTCGGCCAGGTCAGCCGCGTGGTCAAGCACGGCAACAAGCTGGTCATGTTCCGCACCATCCAGCCCGACAAGCCGGCGGTGCCGGTGGCAGGTCCACAGCCTTACGTGCCGCCGTCGACCGAGGCGTTCGTCTACGACCTGTCGAACCCGGCCAGGCCGGTCCCTGGTGGCCGCGTGAAGATACCGACCCAGGTCATGCCCTACTACCGCTTCTATTGCGGCATGGGCTGGTGGGGCGGCTACTGGTTCGACAACAACGGCAGCAACTGGGCCAGCACCGACGCAGGGCTGGTGTTCTTCAGCCGCGAGTACCGGCCCAGCGGCAACACGCAGACGCTGGTCACGCGCCTTGTGTTCCTGGACCTGCGCGATCCACAAGCGCCCAAGGTGCAAGAGACCGTGCTGGGCAACGAGGTCGACTGGGGCTCGTTCGGCCTGGTTGGCGATCCGGTCGACGGCAAGGGCTTCTTCATCACGTACCGCCAGAAGACCGGCGAGACCGTCAACAACGGCTTCATCTTCACGCAGTATCGCTACTACGCTCAGCGCTGGGAGCTGGACGGCGACAAGTGGTCGGCCAAGTACGCCGTCAACATGCCCGGGCGTCTGGTGCGGACGTGGAACGGTCCCGCTGGCCAGCGCCTGTACCTCACCCAGGATCAGTCGTACGAGCAGGTGCCGCAGGGAAATTACGTCAGCTATCGATCGCACACCAAGCTGTCTCTGCTGCGGCCTGTCACCGTCGACGGCAAACCGGCCGCCGAATTACGCGACACGCGCGTCTTCACCAACATGTACCTGGCCGCGCTGGTCATCGACGGCGACAAGCTGTTCATCAATGGCCGCCCCCAGAACTACGGTTTCGGTGTCGGCGTGTCTCGCGGCGGCCCCGGTGTCGCCAGCAGTGATATCGCGCAGCCGCCGCAGCCGAGCTGGGAGGAGACCTCGGATCGCCTGATGATCTTCGACCTCGCGGGCCAGACCATGAACCCGGCCTACGACCGCCCGACCAAGGCCTACAACCTGCAACTCATGGGCACCAACAAGAACCGCCTGTTCGTGAACTTGCAGGGCGACGGCATCCTGGTGGTCGACGTGACCAAACCCGCCGTGCCCATCGGGGTGAAGTTCCTGCGCACGCTGGGTTACGCGACCCACATGGAGTTCTTCGGCAACGACGCCTACATCGCCAGTGGCTACTTCGGCCTCAACCACCTCGGTCTCGGCGACCCAGCGGACATCCCGCTCGACTAGGAAATGCGCCTCGTGCCACACTGCCGGCATCCATGGCGGATGCTCAACGTTTCGATCTCGTCGTCATAGGTTCGGGCCCGGCCGGCGAGAAGGGTGCCGTACAGGCGGCGTACTTCGGCAAGAAGGTGGCGCTGGTCGAGAAAGCGCCCACAGTCGGCGGGGCGTGCGTGCACACCGGGACGCTGCCGTCGAAGACGCTGCGCGAGGCGGCGCTGTATGTGACCGGCTTTCAGCGTCGCCAGCTGTACGGCATGAGCCTGGAAATCGATCGGCAGGCCAGCGTGCGACAGTTGATGGGACGCCTGCGCGCGGTCACCGACCAGCAGGTGTCGCAGATCGGGCAGAACCTGGATCGCCATGGCGTGAAGGTCTTTCGCGGCGACGCGACTTTCACGGGGTCGAAGGAACTCGTCGTGCGCCACGACGGTGTCGACGTGGCGTGGCTGGTGGCGGACGTATTTCTGATTGCCACCGGCAGCTCGCCGCACCGGCCGCCCGAGGTGCCGTTTCACGACACCGACGTCGAGGACTCGGACACCATCCTCGACCTCGATCGCATCCCGAACGAGCTGGCGGTCATCGGTGGCGGGGTCATCGGCAGCGAGTACGCGTGCATCTTCGCGGCGCTGGGCACGCACGTGACCCTGGTCGAGGGCCGCGGCGCCCTGATGTCATTCCTCGACGGTGAAATGTCGCAGGCCCTGAAGGCCTCGCTCGAACGGGGCGGGCACGAGGTCCTACTGGGCGACGCGGTCGCCGGCATCAAGCGCATCCCCGGCGGTCCTTTGCACGTCGGTTTCAAGAGCGGCCGCAGTCTGGAAGTCGACAAGATCCTGTATTCGGCGGGGCGCGCCGGCAACACCGCCGGCCTTGGGCTTGACGCCGCAGGTGTGAAGGCCGACCCGCGTGGTCGCATCGAGGTGGACGAGCATTTTCGTACCTCGGCGCCGGGCATCTACGCGGCCGGCGACGTCATTGGCAATCCGGCGCTGGCGTCGGTGTCGATGGAGCAGGGCCGCGTCGGTGTCTGCCACGCCTTCGGCTTCGCTTACAAGACGCGCGTCTCGCCCATCAACCCGTACGGCATCTACAGCATCCCCGAGATATCGATGGTGGGCGCCACCGAGGAGGAACTGAAGAAGGCGGGCGCCAGCTACGAGGTCGGCCGCGCGCGCTTCGAGGACAACGCTCGCGGCCAGATTGTCGGCGATCGCGACGGCCTGCTGAAGTTGTTGTTCGAGGTGCCGTCGAAGAGATTACTCGGCGTGCACGTCATCGGTGAGCGTGCGACGGAGCTTATCCACATCGGTCAGATGGTGATGGAATTCGGTGGCACCATCGACAAGTTCATCGACTGCGTGTTCAACTTTCCCACGCTGAGCGAAGTCTACAAGTACGCGGCCTATGACGGCCTGGGTCGGCTCGCTCGCCGGGCCGGCTGACGCGGCCTTGGGTTTGCCGTGGAAGGGGACACCGTTTCACCCCGTGGCGGCATCATGCGAGCCGCGCGCCGCCTGGGCGGCTGGGTGGCGCCCGGACCCACTCCGGCGATGCCGGCGGATCCCGGCGAGTTGTGGCCGGGGCCCGAGGAAGATCTGTGCTGGCTGGCCGGCAACTGGCGCATCCTGCAGCGCACCGACGGGCATCGTTTCTCGCTTGACGATGTGGTGACGGCGTACCTGGCGGTGACGATCGTCGCCGCCCGCCCGCCCGCGCGGCACCTGGATCTCGGCTGCGGCATCGGCAGCGTGCTGCTGTTCCTGGCGTGGCGCTTTCCCGAGGCTCGCTGTCTGGGCGTCGAGGCGCAGGGCATCTCGGCGGCGCTGGCGCGGCGATCGATCGCGTGGAACGGCGCGGTCGGCCGGGTCGAGGTGCGAGCGGGCGACTTTCGCGATCCCGAGATCGTCGACGCTCTCACCGCTGTGCCGCCCTTCGACCTGGTCACCGGCACGCCGCCGTATTTCCTGGTCGGCACCGGCGTGGAATCCGACGGTATCCAGCGTGGTCCGTGCCGCTTCGAACACCGCGGCGGCATCGAGGACTATTGCAAGACCGCGGCACGCGTGCTGGCGCCGGGCGCACCGTTCGTGGCGTGCGAGGCGTGGCTGGAGCGGGATCGGGTGGCGCCGGCGGCGCGCGCGGCTGGCCTGACGATTACCCGGTGGCGCGACGTGATCCCGCGCGCGGGTAAGCAGCCCCTGTTCTCGGTGTTCGCGATGTGCGCCGATGATGGCAAGGGCGCGGCGACGGCGGTCGTCGATTCACCACTGGTCGTGCGCGACCAAGCCGGTAAGCGCACACGCGACTTCATCGCAGTGCGCGCAGCGATGGGGATGCCGCCGTAGCCACGGTCCCGCGCCTCATGGCGCAGCCTCAGCGATCGCCGGCCATCAGGGGATTGTTCCAGCGAACTCCCGGAAAGCGCGCGAAGTCGCCGTCCGCGGAGCACACGATGAGGCCGTGTTCGATGGCCAGCGCGGCCAGGTGGGCGTCGGGCACCAACTCTGATCGGGTCACGAACGGGAGCAGCTTCCTGACCACCGTGGCGTGCTGTTCGGTTGCCTGGGGGATCCAGCAGGGCGGGCGGGCTATCCATTCCTCGACTTGTCCCCAGGCGGCAGCAATCGGTTCTGGCTTCGAGAAGATCTTCGGATTCGTAACCAATCGCACGAAGGCGAGCAGGCTTGGCCACGGCAGGCCAACTCGGGCCGTGCCGTTGATCTGCTTATCGAGCCAGCTACGCGCCACCTCGTGCTGTGGTGACGACGAAACGTGTGCGTACACGAGCAGATTGGCATCGACCAGGATCACCTGAACGACTCGCCCTCCGCCGTGGCGAGCGCCGCGGCCACGTCATCGAGTGAGCCGATTCGGCTCGCGCCCAGATCGACGGTCCGGGTTCGGTAGGGCACCGCTGGGGGGGCCGCGGTGGCCAGGCCGAGGCCTGCACGAAGCGCCTGGTTGACCACCTGCTTGAGACTCACCCGGCCACGCTTCATGGTGGCTCGTACCTGCGCCGCCACATCCGGCTCAAGCGTGATCGTCGTGCGCATACATCAGAGCATATAACGAGTGATGTCGTGATGCCACGAGCGCCTTCGCCGGTGACTTGTTCCTGACGAACGGGCAGAGTCTACCGATGGCGGACGTCACCAAGCTGTTCGCGGCCTTGCGCCGGGCGTGCAAGCCCGGTGTGTGGTCGAACGGGGTCAACCTGGCGCGGGCGGGGGCGGTGGCGGTCGAGTCGAGCAACCACGAGGAAATTGTGCTGCGGGTGCGGGCGGCGGGGCGGCCGGTGGCGCCAACGGTGGTGCTGTACCCTGGCGAGATCGAGTGGGACTGCGACTGCCCGGGCAAGATGCGTCCGTGCGATCACATCGCGGCCGCCGCCATCGCCGTCGGGCAGAGCGAGGCTGGCGGCGATGCCGCGGCTGGCGACCCGAGCAGCGCCTCGGGTGACGCC
>JANPCZ010000157.1:0-3985 GCA_031431215.1 Myxococcales bacterium | reverse complement strand
CCTGGACCGCGATCAGAAATTGGCCACCATCGCCAGCGTGAAGGTGCATCCGGCCATCGGCATCGCGCGTCTAGGAAATAGTCGCAGCGAATTCTTTGTCGGCCCGGAAAGTCCCGGCGATGTCACCCCACCGCACGGCGGCTACAAGGATCCGCAGGGACGAATCAAGCGTCAGGCGGTTCAGTTCAGGCTATTTGGTTACGACGACAAGGGACGCCTGGTTCGCGAGCTGACTGCCGACGACGCGGCAATCTCCTGGACGGTGCATCTGGCCAACAAGAAGGCGGCTTGGCGTCAGTTCGACGGACCAAACCCGGACGCGCCGCTGCGCAATCCCAAAGTAGCGGATCGAAAGTCGCTGGAGATCGACCCAGGTCCTCGTACCCTCGATGCACCGGGTGCAGTCGCGTCGTTCGACAGCGGGACGTTCATGGGCCTGAAGGTGCCTCTTGGCGAAATGCGCACCGACGGAAGCGGCAGGCTTCTGGTGCTGGGCGGCTTCGGCGAGAGTCATTCCCCGACGAACACGCGCTTGCACACCTTCGCCAATAACGACGGCTGGTGCGACGACGTCTCCGACGGGCCGGTAACGGCCACGGTCACCTTGAACGGCTTCGCGGCCCCGGTGCCGGTTTCGGGGGCCTGGGTGGTGGTGACACCGCCGGACTTCGCGCCTCCGGTCAGCCCGCCGAAGACCATGTACGACGTGCTGTTGCAGGTGGCGGTCGACAAATTGGGTTTGGTGGTGCCGACCAAGCCGTCCTTCACCGAGCATATCTATCCCGTGATCGAACGGGCTTTGCGGTTGGGCTGGGTGAGCGGTCTGTGCGGCGGAAATCACGGCGAACTCGCGCGGCTCATCGGCGCGGGGGTGCCGGCGGCGGCGCGCGCGCATTTGCTTGGCCACCTGCGAAAGCCGGCCGGTGGCGGTGGTGGCGACATGCCGCGAATCTTTTCCGATCGATACGACAAGGGCGACGCTCTCACCAGGCTCCAGTACCAGTGGTTGGAGAAGTGGGCCGCGGGCGATTTCATCGACGACTGGGCGGGTGTTCCGCCGGTGCCGGCGTTGTCGCCGGCCGGGCTTGACCGTGCGGGATTGGAAGCGTGCGCGGGCGGTCCGTTCTATCCGGGCGTCGAGGTTGGGTGGTTCGTGCGCGACACGTTCAAATGGGCTGAGCCGTTCCGGCTCGACGGCGCCGCTCTTCAGCCAGGCGACGTCACCAAACAACTGGCGGTGCCCTGGCAGGCCGATTTCAACGACTGCCAGGCCGAGGACGACTACGCCTGGTGGCCCAGTCAGCGGCCCGACGATGTCTTTCCCGAGGCCGGAGGCCCGCAACGATCGTGGACTGGCTCGCGCGTGCAGAGCCACGACGACATGGTCAAGCGCTGGCACGAGCTGGGCTTCGTCATCGAGAAGGACGGCCGGCTGGTAGAGGTCGAGCGGAAACCCTGAACGGGGACCGGCATGGCGTTGACCGCACGCGTGGACGTCATCATCGTCGGGGGCGGCCCGGCCGGCGCCGCCACGGCGTTGGCGTTGCAGCACCAAGGCATCACCGCCTCGGTTGTCGAGCGCACGCAGTACCAGGACTTCCGGGCCGGAGAAACCCTGGGGCCACGCAGCGGGCGGCTGCTGCGCGAGCTGGGCTTGTGGGAGCGCTTCGTGGCCGATGGACACTTGCCGTCGTTCGGCGTCCTCAGCGCCTGGGGCGGCCCAGAATTGGTCGAGCAGAATTACTTGTTCGATCCGCACGGCTGCGGCTGGCACGTCGACCGCCGCCGCTTCGACGCCAGCCTGGCCGACGCGTGCTTGGCCGCAGGCGTGCAAGTGCAGCGTGGCGTCCGACAGGTGAGCGCAGAGCGCGCGGGGGACGGATGGCGGGTGCTTGGGGCAGGGCCCCAGGGCTCTTTCATCGTGGAGGGCGCCCGCTTGGTGGATGCAACCGGTAGAGCCGCGGCGATCGCGCGTGCCCGTGGGGCGCACTGGCGTCGCGCCGATCGGTTGGTCGCCGTCATCGGCGTCGTCCCGATGCCGCCGGAGGCCGCGGTTCAGCAGACGCTGCTGGTAGAAGCGGTCGCCGCCGGCTGGTGGTACTCGGTGCCGCTGCCGGGTGGCTCGTTGCTGGCGGCGCACCTCACTGACGCTGGGGACGTGCGCTCAAGCGACGGGGGCGCGGGCGCGCTGTGGCGCGAACGGCTTGCCGGGGCGCTCCACACGCGCGCGCGCCTGCCCGTTGGCGCCAAGCCCGACGAAGTAATGGTGCGGCAGGCCGCAAGCGGTTCCTTGGATCGTTGTGCCGGTCAGGGTTGGTTAGCCGTGGGAGACGCCGCTTTCACCGTTGATCCGCTCTCGGCCGCGGGGCTGGGCAAGGCGCTGTCCTCGGGGCTTGCAGCCGCTAATGCCATCTCTGCCTCGCTGGGCGGAGACGCCACCGCGCTTGACGGCTACGCGGACGCCGCGACGGCGGCATTCGATCGGTACCTCGAGCGCCGCGCCCAGGTATACGGGCAAGAGCGTCGCTGGCCCGGGTCTCCCTTCTGGCGCGACGTCCGACGCGACTAGTAGTCCGTCCCGGAAATAGCGCCCAAAAACTTGGCGTTTCGTTTTGGAAGCGCGAGGCTGCGTCCGAAATGTTCGGCCGGCCGGCCGCCTAAGTGCATCTTTCCGTCGAGGAGCGGGCTCGACTTGAGGCGCATCTGCGTCGCGAGAGTTGCACCCTGGCCGAGCAACGGCGGGGCCGCGTTGCGCTGCTGGCAGCGGAGGGGACGTCGACGACGACGATCGCGAAGGAGTTGGGCGTGGCGTCGAGCACGGTGTCCCGATGGCGCGGGCGGCTCGCCCGCCACGGCCTCGGCGAGGACGTGCCCGAGGCGCTGAAGGACGAGTTCCGCTCGGGGCGACCACGGACGATCTCCGAGGCAACGCGCATGCAGGTGGTCGCCACGGCGTGCGATCCGCTTCCGGACGTGGAGGGGCTCAGCGGCTGGACTCTCGACCTGCTGGCAGAGGAATTCGATGCGCGCGGCATCCCGCACATTAGCCGCAGCAGCGTGCATCGCATCCTGCAAGAGAAGGACGTGCAGCCGCATCGCCAGAGAATGTGGCTCCACAGTCCCGACCCGGAGTTCGTCGAGAAGGTCGCCGAGATCGTGCCGCTCTACCTGGCGCCTCCGCCCGGCAGCGTGGTGCTTAGTTTCGACGAGAAGACTGGCATTCAGGCGGTGGAGCGCAAGCATCCGGACCGGCCGCCGAGCCCCGGCCGGTTTGCGCGTCATGAGTTCGAGTACATCCGCCACGGCACCCAGTCGCTGCTCGCGACGCTCAACGTCCACACGGGCGATCTGATCGCCGACTGCGGCGCGACGCGAAAAGGCGACGACATGGAGCGGCACATGGAGCAGGTGGCGGCGCACTATCCTGACATCGACGTGCACGTCGTGCTCGACAATCTCAACATTCACAAGGGCGACCGGTGGGTGCGCTTCAACGAGCGCCATGGCGGCAGGTTCCATTTCCACTACACGCCGTTGCACGCCTCTTGGGTCAACCAGATCGAAATCTTCTTCGGCGTGCTCGCGCGCCGCTGTCTGCGTCGCAAGAGCTTTCGGTCTGTCGAAGAGCTGCGCGCACACGTGATGGCGTTCATCGCGCGCTGGAACGCCCGCGACAAAAAGCCCTTCCGCTGGACCTTCGCCGGGTTCCCCGCCAAGCCCGCGACGGCTGTCGCGATGGACAAGAAAGCGGCATGATCTCAGCCACGATGAAACGCGCACCCAGAGCCTCCGCCACAAGACCTCCCGGCCCTGACGCCCTTGTCGAGGTCGTGCGCACCAAACTTGCTCACGCTTGGAGACTTCGCCCACCTGCACGTCCGCAGACAGGCCGAGACCATCGTCATCGAGCAGCCCGGCCCCCCGGACGCTCCCGACGAGCGACACGCCGTGCTGCGCCTGACGTCGATCGGCGGCTTTCGCTTCG
>JANPCZ010000156.1:0-2030 GCA_031431215.1 Myxococcales bacterium | reverse complement strand
CGCTCGATGGGAAACCGATGGCTGATGAGCGACGCCGTGTCGACGCGTCCGGCTGCACACTGGGCAAGAAACGCTTCCATGTTGCGACGGAGGGTCCAGCGCACGTAGCCGATGGGGTAGTCGACGCCCATCTCTTCGTAGACCGGATCGTAGCGGCCGGGTCCGTAGGAACGCGACTGGAAGACGCTGAGTTCCTTGTCGTAGTAGGGGCGGCGCGGGATGTCCATGCCGACGGCGCCGACGATGACGACGCGGCCGCGATCGCGGCACAACTCGCCGGCCAGCTGGATCGGGTCGTTCGACGAGGTCGCCGCCGTGATCAGTACGCCATCGACCCCGCCGCCGACGCCGAGAGCGCGCGCGGCGCCGAGCACGTCGTCCGAGCGGACGACCGCCGCCTCGGCGCCAAGACGGCGGGCCAGCGCGACCTTGCTGGGATCCAGATCGATGCCCAGCACCTTGCAGCCATTGGCGCGCAGCAGTTGCACCGCGACCTGCCCGAGCAGGCCAAGCCCAATAACCGCGAAGCTTTCGCCCAGCGTCGGTACGCTCAGTCGCACGCCCTGCAGGGCAATGGCACCAACCGTGACGAAGGCCGCGGCCTCGTCGGGCACACCTTCGGGAACCGGCACGCACAGGTTCTGCGGTACCAGGTTGACCTCGGCGTGGTTGGCCACTTTGGCGCCCGCGCACGCGACGCGCGCGCCGACGGTGAGATCCGCGACGCCGTCTCCAACCGCCACCACGCGGCCGGCGCAGCTGTAGCCAAGGGGGATGGGCTGATCAAGCTTGTGCCGCGCGGCCTCGATGGTCGCGACCACACCATCCCGCGACGCCCGCGCGATCATCTTGCGCACCAGATCGGGCCGGTCCCGTGCCTTGCCCAGCAGGGATTTCTTGGCGATGTCCATGGTCATGCGCTCAGTGCCCACGGACACCAGTGACGCCGTGGTCAGCACCAACACGGCGCCCGGCTCGACGCCCGGCGCGGGCACGTCAGCGACACGCAGCTCGCCGGTCTTGTAGGACTGCAGGATCTGCTTCATTGGTAGAGCTCGAGCCAGGTCTGGAACACCAGCAGCGCCCAGAGGTGCAAGGAATAGTCGCGCCGCTCGGCGCGGTGCTCGGCCAGCATGCGTTCGACCGGCGCCGGGTCGAAAAAACCTTCGCGGCGCAGGCGTTCGGGCGCCAGCTTGTCGGCCACGAGTGCGCCCAGATCGCGCTTGAGCCAGATGCCCATGGGCGGATTGAACCCCAGCTTCGGGCGCCGCAGGATCTCGGGTGGCAACAGATCGCTCACCGCCGCGCGCAGCAGTCGCTTCGACGTGCGCACACCCATCTTCTGACTGAAGCTGATGCCGGCCATGAACTCGACCAGCCGATGATCGCAGAACGGCACGCGAACCTCCAGTGCGTGCGCCATGCTCATGCGGTCGGTGTACTGCAAGAGGTTGCCGGGCAGGAAGCTCTTGAGGTCGACGTAGCTCAGCTTGTCGAGAAATGTCGACGACGGCGCGTCGGCGAAGGCGCGGGCAATGAAGCTGGGCTCGGCCAAATACGCGGCCGACGGCTGCGCGCGCGGGCCCAGCAGCCCGGCGATGTCGGCGGGGCTGTGGTAGCCGATCCAGTCCTCGTACATTGCGGGCAGGGTGGCGGTGCCAGAGCCCAGAAACTCGCGCGCCCGGCGCAGGCGGTGATCGCCGCGGGTCGACTCGCGGATGAGCGGCGCCACGGCGGTCGCAAGAAACTGGCGCACGGACGCCGGGACCATGCGGTAGCGCTGGGCCAGCGCCGCGCCCTGGTAGCGTGGGTAGCCGCCGAAGATCTCGTCGCCGCCGTCGCCCGCCAGCGCCACGGTGACGTGCTTGCGGGTCTCGCGCGACAGCAAGTACGTGAGCAGGGCGGTCGGGTTGCCGAACGGCTGGTCGAAGTGGCGCACCGCCTGCGGCAGCAGATCGACCAGATCGGGCTTCACCGGGATCTCGGTGTGGTCGGTGCGAAAGTGGCGCGCGACCGTCTGCGCGTACTGC
>JANPCZ010000155.1:0-7516 GCA_031431215.1 Myxococcales bacterium | reverse complement strand
GGTTGCTTCGACCGTGACGGCAAGCAGATCTGGCGGCGGACGTTCGCAGGTCAGCCGGACAAGTACCCGTTCAACCGGCAGCACGAACCATTCGCCATCGACGACGTCATTGTCACGGTCGAGCCGCTGGCGCCAGGCGAGCCCGGCTTCCGCGCCGACCGCGCTGAATGGAGCTACCTGCGTGGCATCGACAAAGCCACCGGCAAGACGCGCTGGGTGGCTGAAGACGGCACGACGTTCTACTGCACGCCGGTCATGGGACGCCTGCGCGACGGCACACCGGCGGTGCTGCACGGCCGCGGCGGCCCGCACGGCGTGCCCGAAAGCCCCATCGGCCTTTCGCTGACCAGCCTTGCACCGGGCCAGGCCGGCAAGACGCTATGGCGATGGCAGCCCGAAGCGGTGGCAGGCGGCCCGGTCGACGGCACCACCTTCATGGCCCTCTACACAATGACCTGGGACGATCGCCACGCCTACTGGTTCCGCAACGCGCCCGAGGAATCGCACCTCGTGTTCGAAATCGCGACCGGCAAGCTGTTGCGGACGCAATCGCTGGTGAAGAACGCGGACGTACGGCAGTGGGACGAAGCGCAGGGCAAGTACGTCCTTCATCAGAACGTAGACATCCGTGCGCTGGCCGATTCGCCCGACTATTCACTCAAAGAGGGGGAGGTGCTGCACGTCTTACCCAACTGGCACGGCAACCTGGTGGCTGGCGATCACCACTACTTCTTCACGTCGACCAACAACCACCGCAACGGCCACGCCCCGCGCGGCCACAGTGGCCCGGCCCATTGCATCGGCCGCGTGAACGTCGACACGGGAAAGGTCGAGTACCTCGAAGTCCCGGTCGGGATCGAACGCGCGCCCGGCCAGCCCGACAAATTGCTCTACGGCCACGCGTTGCGCACCACGCCCGAAGATAACCAGGGACGTGACGTGGCCGCCGAGGATCGCTCCCGCACCGATGGCTGGACCGTCCCGGCGTTCTTTCACAGCCCGGTGCTGCTGGGCCGCTACCTCTACATGGGGACGATGCTAGGCATCACCTATGTCATCGACACCGAAGCCAAGGTGCTCGACGAGACCGCGCTGGTCGCCGTCAACGATCTCGGTCCCATCGCCTCGACCTGGAGCCTGGCCGGCCCCAGTTTCAGCGACGGCGTCCTCTACCACCATAGCCTCAAGGAGGTTGTCGCGATCGGCGCCGTCTTGGCGCACAGATGAAGGTGCTGCCGAGGTGCCAGCCATGAATAGGAAGGTGGCCGCGAGGGTGCGGCGCCGCGTTGAACGGCGGGCTCACGGCGGCGGGTAGACGCGTCCACTGGTTCCTGGAGGACGAATTCACGGCGCAGCTGACGCCCGACGCCTGGAAGATCTTCGACGCGTGTGTCGAGTGGGCGACCGGGCGGCGTTGAGTTCCTGCTGCTGAATCGCTACCTGGGCAGCGTGAGGACGTCGCGCTGGAGCCGAGCCTTGTTGTCGATCACCCGCATCGATTTTGTATGAAGCCGATGAGCATCGACGAGCGTGGCGGGCCGCACAGCATTGGCGTCACCAGGGGAAAAGTGGCCTTTGAGGCACCCCACTCCCTTAGGATGTCCGCAACATGAAGGCGCTCCGGAATTCTTTCCTTATCCCCCTGGCCCTTGTCCTGGGCTGCGCGACGCAACAGCGCCCGAACATCGTTCTGGTCCTGGCCGACGACGTGGGGATCGAAGGCTTCAGCGCCTACGGCAGCGACTCGTACCGCACGCCGCACATCGACGCCCTCGCGCGATCGGGCATCAAGTTCGAGCGGGCGTACGCACAGCCGCTGTGTACGCCGACGCGGCTACAGGTCATGACCGGCAAGTACAACTTCCGGAACTGGCGGGCCTTCGGGGTCATGGACCCGACGGAGAGGACCTTCGCGCCACTCATGAAAGCCGCGGGTTACAGCACAGCGATCATCGGCAAGTGGCAGCTCTACAGCTACGACCCGCCCGAGATGCCCGACTGGCGCGGCAAGGGGACGCCGCCCGACAGAACCGGCTTCGACGAATACGTGCTGTGGCACGACGGCCACACCGAGGACAAGGGGTCGCGGTACGCGGACCCGACCATCAACAACAACGGCAAGTTGCGCAAGGAGATCGTCGGCGCCTACGGGCCGGAGCTGTTCGCGGACCACGTCGACGACTTCATCCGGCGCCACCGCGACCAGCCGTTCTTCCTCTACTACCCGATCGTGCTGACACATGACCCGTTCATGCCCACGCCCGACAGCGCCGAGTGGAAGGATCCGGCGCAGCGGCTCAAGCCATCGACGAAAAACTTTCCCGACATGGTGGCCTACCTCGACAAGGCGGTGGGCCGCCTCGTGGCAACGCTAGACCAGCAGGGCCTGCGCCAGCGGACGCTGATCCTGTTCACGTCGGACAACGGCACCCACAAGTCCATCGTCTCGGTCTTGCGCGGCCGTACCGTCCACGGCGGCAAGGGCGACACCACCGACGCCGGGATCCACGTCCCGCTGATCGCGAGCTGGCCGGGCACGGTGCCCGCCGGGCGCGTGTCGGATGACATCGTCGACTCCACCGACTACCTGCCGACGATGATGGAGATCGCAGGAGCCGTGCCTCCCCCCGATATCGATGGTCACAGCTTCGCGCCGCAACTACGGGGTGATGCCGGCCATCCGCGCGAGTGGGCCTTCTTCGATTACAACCCGCAGCCTGGTCACGACAAGGAACAATTCCCGCACGAGCGACTCGCCCTCGACAAGCGCTACAAGCTGTACGACGACGGCCGACTTTACGACATGGACGCTGATCCGGATCAGCAGCGGCCGATCGCCGAAGGCCAGGGCGGCGCGGAAGCAGAGGCCGCACGCCGGACGCTGCGCCAGCCGCTCGACAGTTTGCTAGTTCAAGCGCGCGCGCGCGATCGCCGGTGACGGCGAGCGCTTGCGCGGCATTCCCCTTGATGTGCGCTCGAAGGGCAACCCGAGACCGCCAACGGCTAGCTCAGAGAATCGGCGCCAGCGCCAGGCGCATACCGATGTGATCGCTTCGGGTTCCGGGGGAGTTTCCGTCGCGGCGGGCGGCGCTGCAGGCGGAGGCGGGGAGATGGTACCCGCCGCTGCGATAGGGGTGGCCCGGGCCTGGCTGGAAGCTCACCGGATCGACGAGCGGCGTCGCCGACGTGGGATACCGAACGCCCTGGCTGTGCAGCACGACATCGTCGAAGTTCCATTCCCAGACATTGCCGTGCATGTCATGGAGGCCCCATTCGTTTGCCATCTTCGTCCCCACGTCGTGGGTGTGGCCACCGCTGTTGGCGTCGTACCATCCCATGTCGTCCATGTTGCCCGTGCCCGCGATGGCGCCGGTGTGGCCGGCGCGGGCGGCGTACTCCCACTCGGCCTCGGTGGGGAGACGGAATTTGTAGCCCGCCGGCAAACGCGCGGCCTCCCGGACGTTGAGCATCGTGTGGATTGCCATCGCATCGCTCCAATTGATGCTCTCCACGGGTCGCTGGGGCCCCTTTTGCCGGGCGGGGTTGTTGCCGGCGATCGCCTCATACTGGGCCTGCGACAGCTCGGTGCTTCCCATCCAGAACCCGCGCGAGATCTTGACCTGCATCGTGCCGTATGAGCCACCGCCCATGGTGAACTGACCGGGCGGAATCGATTTCAGCACAATCTGGACCGCGCCGACCGTGACGACGAAATCCCGCTCCAGCGGTTCGGCGGCGTCAGACGTCCGGGGCTTGTCCTCTGCCATCGCAGGCCTGTCTCCCGCCGCCATCCCGGGCTTGTCTTCCGCCGCCATCCGGGGTTTGTCTTCCGCCGCGTCTGAAACCGTGGAGGCTCCGTCCGGAGGAGCACCAACACGGCTGCCACCCTCGCCGCCTCCGTTGCCGCTTCCTCTGCCTTCGGGGGACCCGCCGACGGCCCCTGCACCGCCACCCGCGTCCTGAGCGGCGACGTCAGCGACGTTCTCTGACGGGTGGTTTTTTGAACAGGCCGGAAGCGCCGCCGCGACAAGCAGCAGCCGCAAGCTGAGAGGGCAGATTGGTCGGCGCATTTAGGCCAATATCGGAAGGTCGGCGGCTTTGAAATTCTTCATGTCACCTATCTGGGTAGGGATCCCGATTCCTCGTAGGAGGGTGTTGTAGAAATCGACGTCGGTCCGCCCGCCAACCGGAATGTCCCCGGTCTTGAAGCGCTTCCTTCCTCCCAGCAAGAAGAAGGTTTGGTCAGTGACGGCATGGCGCTGGGGATATCCCAACTCGGTTCCCACCAGGATGGTGGTGTTGTCCAGGTAGTTGCCCCCATCGACGTCCTTGAAGGTCGGGTCGCTCATCCGGGACAGAAACTTGACCAGCATCCCCATCTCCCATTGAATTACCGCCTTCGCGAGCTCCTGACGCCCCGGGTATTGGTGGAAGAGGTCTAGGTGGGCGTTGTTGGTGGTGCCGGCCGCCCCGCCGTTGAAGAAGTAGCGCTCGCCGCCCGCGGTCATGACGACATTCCCGAAGCGGACCAGGTTGCAACGGATGGCAGTCACGTAGAGGTCGAGCAAGATGTCCCAGACCTTCTCCCAGTTCGGGATCTTGTCCCCCGGCGATTTCAGCTGGTCTGTGGTGTTTTTCGGGATGGCGTTGAGGTCCTCCGGCTGCCCCGGCTTGGTGCAGCCCACGGCGCCACCGTTCGGGTTGGTCATCGACTGCTGGATCACCACCTTTTCGAGCTCGCGGACGGTGTCGAGGTGGGACGCGATCATCCGGCGCGCCGAGGCCGGGTACCCGGCCGCCTCGCTCGTCACGCTCTGGTAGTCCTTGACCACCGCGTCGAGGACGCTCCTACGGTATCGGTCCCGCAAGGCGCCGTTGGGATCGGCGGTCGCGCCCGGAGGTATCAGTGCCCCGCCGCCGAAGATATCGGTGAACAGGGCGAGCGTTCGGACCACCGGGTCGTTGGGGACTCCGGCCGCGCGCCACGAATGGACGAAGCGGACACGATCGCGCTCGGCCGCTCCGTCGTAGATGCCGGTCGACAGGACCGGGCGCGCCAGATCCTTCCCATAGGCCTGCGAAGCGATCCAGTCGATGCTGGGCCCTGACTTCTTGTTCTCATCAGCGCCGAGGAAGCTGAACCCGGTGCCGAACGAAGCGCTCCCGATGGGGTGCCCGCCCGCCCCCGACGACGGAATCGGGCAGTCGACGCCGCGGACAACGGCCATCCGGTTGGCGTAAGGGGCAAGCGGCGCTAGCGGTCCCACCAAGCCCTTGGAGGAGATGTCAGGAGGCATTCCGTTGCCGTAATAAAAGGTGATCAGACGCTCCAAGGGCTTGCCGACCTGAGCGCGGGCGGACCCCTCCTGCGACAAGAGAAACGGCAGCCCGATGGTCACGCCGCCGGCGCCACGGAGAAAACGGCGGCGTGCGATCTTGTTTTCCCAGTTGGAGATCATCGATGCACTCCTTAGTCCTGAGGCGAGACGGAGTTGAATCCAGTGCTGGACACAACCGAACGAACCAGCGCCGCGTAGCTACGCCCAGCGCTGGAAAAGGACTGGGCTAACCGGCCCTCAGCGTCCACGTCCGAAAGACCGATTGGGCGGTTGAACACATACAGGTACATCTTGCGGGCCAGGCAGGCCTCGACCTCGGGGCTCTTGGCCATCAGGTTCGAGAACTCGACCGCATCCTTGAAAGGAGACGACTTGCCGTCGAGCAGCGCCTCGCCGTCTGAGCGCAAGACGTTGCCGTTGTCATCCTTGCTTATCAGCCGCCCCGCGACGTCGAACCTTTCAAAAGCGTGGCCGAAGGGATCGAAGGCCTGATGGCAGGCCCTGCAGGTGGGCGCGGTCTCATGAATCGCGAACTTCTCTCGCTCCGGGAGGTTGGGGGCCACCGTGGTGGCAAATTGGTTGTCCACGCCGGGCGGCAGCGAGGCCTGTCGGCACACCAGGTTGTGAAGGATGGTCAGCCCCCGATCCACGATCGAGGCGTGGTCGATGTCCGCCCTGACGCCGAGGAAGGCCGACTGCGTGAGGAGGCCCTGGCGCATGAGCGCCGCTGACACGTCGTACTCCGCGAAGGCCGTCCCGGTCTTCTTGGGGAGGCCGTAAATCGCTGCCAGCTCCGGGGTCAGCTCGGTCTTCTTGTCGGTGAACAGCGACATGAAGTCGGCAGATAGGGCGACCCGCGCCACCAACCGGAGGGTCTCTTCCCGCGAATCTCTGAGGAAGGACTCGGTGATGCCGCGTTTGGGATTCGTGCTTCGCCGGGCGCTCTGGTAGAGCTTCAGCCACTCGTCAGCGTAGCCGCGCACGCCACGAGTGGCGCGGGGGTCGGCCAGCATGCGCTGGACCAGGTCGGAGACCCCCGCTGGCATCTTGAGCGCTCCGCTGGATGCGGCGGCGATCAGGCTGTCGTCCGGCCCGGACTTCCAGAGCAGGAAGGAGAGGCGGGTGACCATCTCATACGGGGAGACCACGGGTTTCTTGCTGACGGGGTCAAGGTTGTCGCCGCGCTCGAGGATGAAAAGAAAGTGCGAGGACTGCAGGACGGCCTGCAGCACCAGGCGGGCGCCGGTTTGAAACAGTTGTGCAGCGGCCGGATCGACCACCTTGAAGAGGGCGAGCAGTCGGTCGCTGTCGGCCGCCGTCAGCGGTTTCCGGAAAAACACAGTCGCCAGCTTGTAGATGAAGCCTCGCCGGCAAACATCTGTCGCATCGGTGCAGATCGCAAACCGGTCGAGGCTGCCCGCCCAGGGCACGGCGGCGGCGACGCCCTCGGCCACCCGCTCGTAGCTGCTGGTGCGAGGGCCCGAGGGCAGCAGCCCGTCGATAGAAGCGAGGAAGCCGGTGGTCGTGGATGCCGAATCCTCGGGAAGGTCGGCGACGGCGGAGCCGAGATCGTAGCGCACGAGATCGATAAGCGTGTTGACATACTCGGCGCGCGTGATCATGCGACCGCTGGTCGGGCCCGGGCCTGCGGCGTCCTTTGGTCCCGGCCCACCACCCCGCCCACCACTCATGCCGACGCCACCACTCGTGCCACCGCCACTCGTGCCCCCACCATTCGTGCTTCCTCCACCAATCTTGCCGTCTCCACCGCTCGCGGCGCCGCCAGTGGACGGGGAGTCGCCCGCGGAACCGACCGACCCCAAGCATCCAAGCATGAGCAGCAAACAGAGTTGTGAGAACACAACGGCCTTCATAGTCGATGCTCCCGAGGGCCACCCTCGCGACGGGGTTGAATAGGAGAAGGACGGGAGCCACTGACGATGCAACGCAATTCGTTTTCCCGCGCGCCGGCTCCAGACCACGACTTGAAAGCCTCGACAGAGGCCCTCTGCGCCAACTCGTCGGGATTGAGCGCGGGCGCACATACGTTGTCCAAGAGCGTCCGCAACCGAGTCTGATAGGCGTTCACGACCGCCTCGTACGCGTCCACCCTGCCCTGGTTGACGCGCTTGATCGAATGCTCCGCGTACCCGCTCATGATCAGAGAATAGCCGCTG
>JANPCZ010000154.1:0-16267 GCA_031431215.1 Myxococcales bacterium | reverse complement strand
GTCGGCACGGCGCCCGATCTCGGCGGCGGGGACAGCGTCTGCTGTGTGGGCCTTGTGGTCGCGCTCTAGCCCTGGCCCCGACAGGAACGTCTCGATGCAACCGTGTTTGCCGCAGTAGCACAGCGGACCGGGCCGCTCGTCGTCGCGTGGCCAGGGCAGCGGGTTGTGGCCCCATTCGCCGCCGATCCCGTTCGGCCCGTCGAGCACGCGGCCGTCGACCACCACACCGCCGCCCACGCCGGTGCCCACGATAACTCCGAACACCACGCGTGGGCCATTGCGCGACGAGGTGCCAGCTCCGGCTCCATCGGAGGCCTCCGAGAGGGCGAAGCAGTTGGCATCGTTGGCCACCCGCACCGGGCGCCCGAGGCGCGCCTCCAGATCCTTGTCCAGCGGATGGCCGATGAGCGCCACGGTGTTTGAGTTCTTCACCAGACCCGTGGCGGGAGAGAGGGTGCCGGGGATGCCCATGCCCACGCTCGCGCGAGCGCCGATTGCGCCCTCCAGCGTGCCGACCAGACCCACGATAGCGTCAAGAGTGGCGGCGTAGTCATTCTTTGGCGTCGCCACGCGTCGACGCTCTCGTTCGGCGCCCGACCGATCGATGACGACGCCCTCGATCTTCGTTCCACCCAGGTCAATTCCGATGCGCATGGCCGCCCAAAAATACCCGAAACCACCCTGCTCAGTCGAGGATGCGTGCTGTCCCGGGAGGGCCTGTGATGTCGCGTGATATACAATCGATAACGGTGGCACTGTCCTACTTGACCGACTACGCGGAAGAGCGGCGCAGCGTGGGAGATCTGACCTTCAGCCTGCGCTACAACTTCCCGGTGTTGATCATTCAGGGCTTCGCCGGAACCCTCAAGGATCGGCAGTCGGGCTCGCCATCGACCCTGGTGTCATCCGCCGATTTCGAGGCCACCCGGCAGGCGAGTGTACTCATCGGTCGTGTGTTCCCGCTGCGTAAGGGAACCGATGCCTCGGTGAGCACCATCAGCCTGGGCCGCACCGACGACAACGACGTGGCCATCCCCGAGTACTCCATCTCGAAACGGCATTGCTTGTTCTCCCTTGGCGGCGGCGAGGTGACCATCACGGACCGTGGGTCCACCAACGGCACGCTGCTCAACGGCTTGCCGATTGCCCCCAAGGTTGCCATGCCGATCGCCCCGGGGGCCATCATCACGATGGGGCGGTTCGCGTTCGTATTTCAGTCGCCAGTAGGGTTCCTGAAGGCCGCCAGGGAACTCGGCTGAGCCGCATCGCAAACGCGTGGCACTGTCGCCAGGGTGGCACGCCAGGTTCGGGGGAGGCGCATCGCCGTGCGATCGAAGCGCGCCGGTTGCCGAAAATAGGGCGGGTTCTCGCGGGCGTTCCAGCCGCACTGACGCGCCGGCTGTTGCGGCGCCTGGCCGAACGAGGCGTGGTTGAGCTTCAGCGGGTTTCCGTACATGCGCGGCTGTCCCGCAAAGAACGCGTGTTGTAGCCAAGACAACTCGGGGTGAGCCGCCGTGTCCAGGCGGAAAGGCTCGGGTAGGACGACGATCTTGAAATCCTCGGCCCGGATGAAGCGTGCGGAGCGGCGCGTGTCCTCGGCTGGCCGCCAGCCACCGATGCCGCCGCCGACCGCTGGCCATAGCGCGGGCAACGGGTAGCTACCGCCGCTTTGCGAGCCGCTCCAGAGCAGGAAGCGGCTCTCACCACCGGCCCACACGACGACGTGGTCGTCTTTGGCCGCGCGACCGCGCATGCGCACGACCTGTTCCGGCTCCGCGGTCCAGCGGTGGAAGAAGAACTGGTAGCCGACGACACGGAACGCGGCCCGGTCATGCAAGCGCGACGGCCCACGCAGGATGACGTTGATTCGCTCCCAGTCGCCCTCGTGGTGGTTGATCCATTCGTTGTACGGGTAGAAGAACCAGTACTGCACGCCGAGCAGCCCCTTGGCGCGGTTGAACCAGAACAGGTGCGCGTATTGCGTGGGTGGGTAGTCGCCGGCGCGCGGAGACTCGCGGGTGCTGGCGTCGCCGCCCATGATGGTGCGCCAACGCCGGCGCCAGCCTGAAACCCCAGCCTCCATCCGATCGTCACCGGGTGCGTCGACGAAGTACTCGATGCCATGGCCGTTCGGATCGTGATCGGGCAACTCACCCCACTCGTCGCCCGCGAGCGCCTCGCGTGGGCGGGCCACGTATTCCGCCACCACACGCCCGGTCGGACCCACGGTGCGTGCCCGCAGATCGCTGCCATCGTGCCAGGCGTAGCGAACCTCGACCGGCCAGATGTCGCGCGTCGGGAAAGCCATGGCTGGGTTGAAGCGGCGGGCCAGGACGTTGGTGGTCGGCGAGACTTCTTCGTCGCGTGACAAAGGCTCAGGCGCGGCCAGATCCAGCAACGTCAGCGGTGGCAGGCGCGTGCGGAGATGTAGGCGGGCCGGCGAGGCCGCGGTCGCGGGTCCGGATGCGCCAAGCACGGTGGCGAGGCAGGCGGAGGCGAACACGTTCCAGGAACTCGACGATAACGACGACAGCATCGTGTCTCTGACAGAGGTCATCGCCTCGTTGGCGATCTCTCTTAAGCAAGTGTGGAAGGAGCAAGCGCGCGCGTCGAGGCCGCTCGCGGTAACATGGGACGAATGATCGAGCGACTTCTTCGAAAAACGCGGGTTCTTGGTGTGGGCGTGGTGATCCTGACAGGGGTGGGGTGTACGAAGGTGAACGAGCAGCCACCAGCGGCGCCGTTGATCGCGCCCGAGCCCACTACGGCTCCCGTGAAGAAGATCGCGCCGCGGCCACCCTCGTTCGCGGCCCGAGCTACAACCGCCTTTGCGGGCGGTGGCGGCGTTTCGACTGGCGCCGCACCGGGTCGCGCCGCCGCCGATGCCGGTCTGCCCGTGAACTCGCTCAACGGTGATCCCGCGGGCCTCAAGAAGGAAGACCTTCGTCGTGCGCTCGACGGTGCGATGGCGGGCCTCGCCACGTGCTTCGGCAGCGAGCCCGGTGGCGGTGCCGGCCTCAGCTTTGACGCCGATCCGTCAGGCAAGGCGGCGAACGTCAAGGTCACGGGCGCGTCGCCTGCGGCTACGGCATGCATCAGCAATCAACTGGCTGGAATCAAGCTGCCAGCATTTGCGGGCAAGGCGGTGCCGGTCGAATTCCCGCTGTCGGTGCATCGCCAGGCGCCGCCGCCCGCGGCAGCGCCTGCTGCTGCTGCGGCGGCGGCTGCTGCCGAGAGCGCTGCCGCGAAGCCCAGCGCTTTCATGCAGCCGACGACAGCGGCTCCAACAACGGCACCACCGCCGGCGGCGGCTGCCGGCGCGGGTGCGGCCAAGCCAGGTTCCGGATTCGTCCAGCCGTGATCGCCGGCCCTGCCGATCAGAAGCGCATGCCGCGCTTGGCTCTGAACATGAACCAGCGGTACGTCAGGTAGGCAGCGCCCGCCAAGCCGACACCACCGGCGATGGGCCAGTTGGCGACCAGTAGCAGGCCCGAGCCCGCCCACGCGCCCGCGGCGATCAAGCCCTTTTTCTTGGCCTCTGACTTGTCACGCACCATCAAGCTCGACATGGCTGCCTCCGGCGCGTCGAGAATAGCACGCGAACTTCCCAACCCTGTCGTGGCGCCGTGGTCGCGTTGCGAGGCTGGCGCTGGCCGGGTAGCGACGCAATCCTCACTAGCCGTAGAACTTCGCGACCGCCTGAACGTCGAGGGAAGTCCGACATCTCTTGAACCTGGCGAACCTCGATCACGTGAGAATCTCCGCGAGGCCGTCAACGCTCATGGCTTTTACTCCGGGGAAGAGGGCCACGGGTTTTCCGCCAGGCCCCGAGGAGTCGTGGACTACGCACGAGTTGATTTCGTGACCTTTGATGCTCCCGGCCAGCGACACAAGCGATCGTCCCATCTCCGGCTTCGGTGTTCTGGTCGCCTTCGCTTCGATGAGGGCCAGCCTGCGATTGCCACAGTCCACCACAAAATCTACTTCCAGCCCCCGCTCATCCCGGAAGTAGTAGAGGTTGGCCGCCCGCCCCTGGTTGACCCGGTGCTTGAGAATTTCCGCCGCCACGAACCCCTCGAAGATTGGCCCGAAAAACGGGGAAGTGCGAAGGGCGTGGACCGAAGGGATTCCCAGCAGGTGGCAGGCGAGCCCGGAGTCCACGAAGTACACCTTCGGAGACTTCACGAGCCGTTTGCCGAAGTTCTCGAAGTACGGCGGCACCAGGACGATCTGCCCCGTGATTTCAAGGATGCTGAGCCATTCCGTTACGGTGGGGACGGAAATCCCCATGGGCGCGGCGATGTCGGTCTTGTTCAACATCCCGCCGCACCGACTCGCGACCAGGGCGAGGAAACGGCGAAAGGTCGCCAGGTTCCGGATAGAGCTGACGGCCCTCACATCCCGCTCGAGATACGTCTGCACATATGAGCTGAACCACAGATCGGCCGACGACGGCCTCGCCAGCACCTCCGGAAACCCTCCGCGGAACACTGAAACCCGCGCGTTTTCCTGAAGGGACAGAGGCAGAAGGCGAAAGATCGCCGCTCTGCCCGCCATGGACTCGGTGACACCCTTCATCAGCGGCGCTTCCTGCGAACCGGTGAAGAGCCACTGCCCGAAGCGCCGCGGCCTGGCGTCGATGCGCGCCCGCACGTGGTTGAACAGTTCGGGAACGTTCTGAATTTCGTCGAGGATCACCGGCAGGCGAAGATCGTCGAGAAACCCGTTCGGGTCCGCACGGACGCGGTCGACGACCGCCGGATCCTCCAGCAGGACGCTCTCGGCACCAGGAAACAGACGACGAAGCAGCGTGGTCTTACCGGCGCGACGGGGACCGGTGAGGATGAGCGCCGGAAAGTTTCTCGCCGCCTTGAGGAGCTCGGGCCCGATCAGGCGCTGTAAATATTTCACCGTGGTGTATCGTAAACTATAACTTTATAAAACACCACTACGCCACAACTGAAAACCGCGACTGAAAGTGGTTGCCTGTCGAAGAAATCCGCAAGGGGTAGTGCATTCAAGGCCCCTTTTCGGCCCGGCGCCTGTCGCGCTCCTAGCGATACCCCTGCGCCTGCAGCCCGAATAGGTGGGCGTAGCGCGCCTGTGCTGCGATAAGCGTCTGATGCGAGCCCTGCTCGATCACCTGCCCATTTTCGAGGACCAGGATGTGATCGGCCATGCGCACGGTGGGAAACCGATGCGAGATCAAGATGGTGGTGCGGCCGGCGGCCAGTTCGCGGAACCGCTGGTACACGGCGTGCTCGGCTTCGGCGTCCAGGGCGGCGGTCGGTTCATCCAGCACCAGGATGTCCGCGCTTTCGCGCATGAACGCGCGGGCGAGCGCGACCTTCTGCCACTGGCCTCCGGATAGCTCGACGCCGTCCTTGAACCAGCGCCCAAGCTGGGTCTCGACGCCCTGGCCAAGCGTCGCCACCAGCTCGCGTGCGCCGCCACGATCGGCGGCTCTCAGCACCCGCGGCTCGTCCTCGACGTGCTCGACGCTGCCAACGCCGATGTTTTCCCGCAGCACAAATTGGTACTGGTTGAAGTCCTGGAAGATGACGCCGATGCGCTTGCGTAGATCGGTTTCATCCCAATCTGCCAGGTCGCGCCCGTCCAGAAAGACACGGCCCTCCGTAGGCTCGTAAAGCCGGGTCAGCAATTTGATGAACGTGGTTTTGCCGGCGCCGTTCTCGCCGACCAATGCCAGACTCTGTCCTTTGGGGATGAAGACATTGATTCCTCGCAGGGCCCAGGTCGTCGCATCGGGATACCGAAAGCCGACGTCTTCGAAACGAATACCCTCCTCGTTGCGCGCTATCGCACCAAGCGCGGCGCGGGGTTTGTCGGTCTCGATGGCGAAAAAATCGAACAGGTTCGACATGTACAGGTTGTCCTCGTACATGCCGCCCAGCGCCGAAAGGATCGATTGAAAACTCTGCTGGCCTTGCCGGAAGGCGACCACGTACAGAGTCATGTCGCCCAAGGACAGCGATCCGGCGATGGTCGACCATGCGACAAGCACGTAGCAGCCGTAGAAAGCGACTGTGCTGATGAGCGACAGCACATACGTCCAGCCGGCGCGTCGCAATGCGACTTTCCTGTCCTCTTTGTAGAAACGCTCTGCCAGCGTCTTGTAACGGTCGAGCAACATTCCTCCGAGGCCGAACAGCTTCACCTCCTTGGCGTGCTCGTCGTTCGCCATCACGTATTCGAGGTACGACAGCTGGCGGGCATCGGGCGAGCGCCAGTTGCGCAAGCGGAACGCCACACCGGAGAACTTGGCCTCGGCCAAGAAAGCCGGCACCGTGGCCACCAGCAGGGCCAGCACTGTCCACGCCGAGAAGCCCGCCAGCATCGCCATGTAGCCCGCCAACGTGAGGCCGTTGCGCAACACCTGGAAGTTCTCCTGGATGAGCGACAACGGCCGCGAGGAGGCCTCGCGCCGGGCACGCGTCAGCTTGTCGTAAAACTCGGCATTTTCGAAGTGACGCAGATCGAGCCGCAGCGCCTTCTCAAGAATCATCACGTTGACGTCGATGCCCAGCCGCGTACCCACGAGTTGGCGCACGAGCCCGAGGGCGCGTTCGAGCAGCGCCGAAAGCATCACCAGCCCCAACTCCAGGACGACCCAGGACAGCGCCCGATTGACCGCTGCGTCGTGCAGCAACGCGGTGGCGGTCGACCGCGATTCCACCACGGCGTCGATGATGATCTTGCCGACGTAGGCGATGGCCGGTGGAATCACCGCCGAGACCAGGGTCAGCGCCGCGAGCGCCACGGTCCCGCGCGGCGACGATCGCCACACCAAGCCCAGCGTGCGACCGGTCTGGGCGAAGCTGCCACGCAGGCGCTCGATGGGCTTCGGACGCGGGACCGGGGCGGGCGGGGCGGGCGGGGACATTCGCGCCAGTTTGACTCATCGGGCCCTCGGATGTGGCGCCATCGTCACGCGAAAGTCCGTTCGCGGGGCGCAGCAGGTGCGCGGATCGACAGCGTCCTACTTGCGATGCGCCCCAAGCCCGATCAGCAGCGCCACACCGAGCAGCGCCAGATTCCGCAGCAACGTCAGGACGGTGATGGGGCCGCTGCCAGCACCGAAGCAGCCGCAATCGACATTGATGCCGCGCAGGTAGGCGAGCGTCGTGGCGCCGAGAAACATCGCACACAGCCCGCCTGCCGCCAGCGCGGCTGCGCGCCGCCATGATCGAGGCAGCGCGACCAACCCGGCGCCGGTCAAGATCTCGGTGGCAGGCAACGTAGCCGCCAGGTAGGGCGCAAGCGAAGGGATGATCTGGTAGTTGGTGATCTCGGAGGCGAAGGCCGACGGATCGCCAAGTTTCAGTGCGCCCGCGACCACCAGCAGACCACCCAGGGCCAGCCGCGCGACCAGCAGCAACGCCGCCATCATGGCGGGCCAACGCTGCGGCGCTCGGAGGCCTGGCAGTCAGGGCACCGGCCCGACGAACACGCCAGGCCGGCCCGGCTCCAGGCGGCAAAGCCGCCATCGATGACAACGATGCGCAGGTCCGGGCGACCCACTCGTCGGCCAAGCTCGCGCGCCACCGGACGCGCGTCGTCGGTGCTGTCGCCATAGACCACCAGGGTGTGCCTGCCGGCGAGGCGCGCCAGGGCGGCACCGGCCACCGCACCCGAGGCGATGCACGGCAGGTGGACGGCGTCGGTGATGTGACCATGAGCGAACTCTACCGAGCTACGCGCGTCGGCGATCAGCACCCCGTGATCGCCGCACAAGCGCACCGCTTCGCCGGGCGGGAACACCGCCACGGCTGGCGCCCCCGCACCCGGATCAGCGACCGAGCAGGAACTCGGTGCCGCGAAAGTCGAAAGCGCAACCCCGTCCGGGCGCAGGGCATTTCCAGCGAATCCCAGCGTGACCCCGGCGCCCAGCAACACCCCGGCCCGCAACCCCACCGATCCAGCGGCTGACAGCATCGACAAAGCAAACCCGTCCGCCGCGGCCGAATATTCCCGCGAGTCTGGCACCGGGGTTGCGCGCAACCGGCGCGCACAGTACGACAGGGCCATGGCCACCCCACGATTGGATTGCCACATCTTCATCTGCACCAACCGGCGCGAGCCTGGCAACCCGAAAGGCGACTGCGCTAGCAAGGGCGCCGAGGGCGTGCGCGAGGCGTTCAAGAGTCTGCTGCACGACAAAGGCCTCAAGAGTCGGATGCGCGCCAACGCCGCCGGGTGCCTGGATCAGTGCGCGAGCGGCGTGACGGTGGTCGTGTATCCGGAACAGATCTGGTACGGCGGAGTGAAGGCCGAGGACGTACCCGAGATCGTCGAGCAGCACCTAGTCGGGGGCGTGCCGGTCGAGCGCCTGCGCATGAAGTGATGGTCGCTCCGGGCAAACTTGCCGGCCGCCGCCCTGGCCCGCAACGATCGCTGCAAGAAGGTGCGCCGCTGGCCTCGGGAATCAGGCAAGATGGGCGTCGCGTGAGCACAGCGGCCGCGACGGCGCAGCAGAAAATCTGGACGATCATCGACGTCCTTCAGTTCACGGTCGCACGCTTCGAGGCGCGCGGCATCCTGTCGCCCCGGCTCGACGCCGAATTGTTGGCGGCGCATGCGCTGGGCCTCGCGCGCGTGCAGTTGTACGCGCACTTCGATCGCCCACTGTCGCCGGACGAGTTGGCGGCGCTGCGCGAACTCGTGCGCCGGCGCCAGGGCGGCGAGCCAGTGGCCTATCTAACCGGCAAGAAAGAGTTCTGGAGCCTTGAACTTCAAGTTGACGGCCGCGTGCTGGTGCCGCGGCCCGATACTGAAACCCTGGTAGCGGCGGCGCTCGATCGGCTGGTCGTCGGCATGCCGATGCGTGTGGTGGACGTCGGTACCGGCTCGGGCGCAATCGCCCTGGCCATCGCCAAGGGTCGTGCGACCGCAACGGTGTTTGCGACCGATGTGTCCGAGGACGCGCTCGCCGTCGCCCGTGCCAACGCCGACCGACTGGGCGTGGTGGTCAGTCTCGCTCACGGCGATCTGCTGGCGCCGCTGGCGGACGAGGCGCCGTTCAACATCATTGTGGCCAATCTGCCCTACGTGCGGAGCGACGACATCCCGCAGCTTGCGCCCGAGGTCCGCGCCGAGCCTCGCGCGGCGCTCGACGGCGGAGCAGACGGACTCGACATCGTGCGCCGGCTCATCAGCGCAAGTCCGCCGGCGCTGGTGCCGGGTGGCTGGTTGCTGCTGGAGATAGGTGACGGCCAGGCCACCGCCACGGTCGAGCTGTGCCGCGGGGCGGGCTTCGATGAGCTGAGCACCTGCCGTGACCTCGGCGGCATCGAGCGCGTGGTCGCCGCACGAAAGCCGGGTGGCCATGAACACTAGTAACTGCCTGCTGTCACGGCGGTCGCTGCTGGTCGCGGCGCTGGCCGCGCCGGCGTGTTTGACCAACGCCCAACGGCGCGAGGACGCGCTGACCCGCGAGGCGCGGCTATGGAACGACGACTACCGGTGGGCGCGCTGGGAGCAGGTGGTGAACTTGATGCCGAAAGACGAGGCGGCGGCGTTGCTGGCGCGGGTCGAGCTGGTGCGCGACGAACTGGTCATCGCTGACAGCGACTTCAAGTCGATCACCTTCGGCGCGGCCATGGAAAGCGCAGTCGTGGCCGTGGATCTCGAGTGGTACAACAAGCGCGACATGACGGTCCGCCACGCCAGCTTCGAGCAGCGCTGGGAGTACCGCGACGGTCAGTGGCTGTGCATCAAGCTGCGGCGCCTGCGTGGCGATCGCTTTCCGCTGGTGACCGACCCGGCGGCAGCGCCACCGGTGCAAACTCCGAAGCCGGCTCCCTAGCAGGACGCACGTACGCCGACTCGACCAGGGCAGACGGAACAGATCGATCGCGCAACCTAGCGGCGAGGCCGCGCAGCGACTGGCCAAGCCGGCCCTGCGCCAGCGACATCAGGCCCACGTAGCCGAAGCCACACAGGAACAGCGCCAGGAACGGCATCGACACATAGTGGCCGTGGTCGAACGCCACCACCATCGTCACAACGAAATAAAGCGCCATGACGGTCTCGATGTACGGGGTGACCGATCGCGCCGCCCGGTACTTCTTGCTCCTCCATTGTTCGAGCTTGCCGCGGATGCCGTGCTTGGGCGTGCGCACGAATTCGGATTCGCGGCCCAGCAGCGCTTCCAGCACCGCGCGCGTCTGGTTCACGCACAGGCCGATGCCCAGCGACAGGACCAGCGGCAGCCGCCGCAACGCGGCCCGCATCGACGGACCAGGCACCGCGCCGGTCAGCAGCGCGATCTCTTTTTGCGACAGCAAGTAGAACGAAGCCAGACTCAGCGTGGTGCCGAAGAACAGCGGCATGTCGATGGTCAGTACTTCGAGCAGGCCGTGCTCGGTGCGCAGCGCCAGGTTGGGCAGCAGCAGCAAGGACAGCACCAGCAACAGGGGGTACGAGATGTTGTTGGTCAGGTGGAACACGGCCTCGACCTTCTGGCCGAAGCTGACGTTCGATCGCAGGATGGTGGGCAACAGCTTGCGCGCCACCTGCAGCGAGCCCTTGGCCCAACGGAACTGCTGCGCCTTGAAGGCCAGCATCTCGACCGGCAGCTCGGCTGGCGCCGCGATGTCGGGCAAGTACACGAAGCGCCAGCCGCGCAGTTGCGCCCGGTACGACAGGTCCATGTCCTCGGTGAGCGTGTCGTGCTGCCAGCCGCCAGCGTCGGCGATCGCAGTGCGCCGCCAGATGCCCGCGGTGCCGTTGAAGTTGAAGAAGCGCCCACCACGATTGCGGCCCGCGTGCTCCATGATGAAGTGGCCGTCCAGCATCAGCGCCTGGGCGTGGGTCAGTGCCGAGAAGTCGCGGTTCAGATGCTCCCAGCGGCACTGCACCACCGCCACCTTGGGATCGACGAAGTGGTGCACCGCCTGTTCGAGAATGTGGGCGTCGGGGACGAAGTCGGCGTCGAAGATGAGGACCAGCTCGCCCTTGGCGGTGCGCATGCCGTTATCGAGCGCCCCCGCCTTGAAGCCGGTGCGGTCCTTGCGGTGCACGTACGCCACGTCCAGATCGGGAAACCGCTCGCGCAGATCCGCCACCTTGCGCTGGCAGATGTCCTGGGTCTCGTCGGTCGAGTCGTCGAGGATCTGGATCTGGAAGCGATCGCGCGGATAACGGATCTGGGCGACGGCGTTCAGCAAGCGTTCGGCCACGTACATCTCGTTGAACAGCGGCAGCTGCACGGTCACCGCCGGCAGATCGGCGAAGCTGCCAGCCGCCTGAGGCCGGCGATCGCGGTACCTGTAATACAGGTAAACCAGGTGCGAGCGGTGAAAGCCGTACACGGCCAGCACAAGTAGGACGCAGAGATAGAACCCGGTGACAACCAAGGTGGGGGTCATGACGGGCCCGAGGGTAGCCCGCCAATTGTCAACCGATTGTCATCTAGTGTCTTTTGCTGTCGCCACCTCGGCTGGGGCCGGCTGGGGCGCGGGCAATTTCTTGACGAACTCAGCGCACAGGCGCAGGCGACGGCGGGCCAGGTCGCAACCCACGGCTGCCAGGGTCTCGAACACCGGCGGTGTCGCCTTGCGCGCCGAGATGCCGAGGCGCACGAGCATGAACACCTCTTTCGTGGTCCAGCCGGACTTCTCGCAGAAGGCACGGGTCGCCTGTTCAAGGGCCACGGCCGAGAAGTCACGCTCACCATCCAGCGCCTCGACGTAGGCGACCAGGATGTCCGCCACCTCCTTGGGAGACCGGTTCTTGGGCAACAACTCGCGCGCCACGGCCGCGTAATCGAGATCGCCCGCGAAGAAGAACTCGGTCATGGGCACGAACTCGTCGAGCCTGGCTATGCGCGCGCGCACCAGCGGCACCAGCGATTGCAGAAATTCATCCGACAGCCGCCAGCCACGCAGCCGAGCGACGATCTCGGCGTCGGACAGCGCGCGCAGGTAGTCGGCGTTCATCGCCGACAATTTCACCAGGTCGAACACCGGACCGCCCAGGCTCACGCGATCCCACGAGAACGCGTCGGTCATCTCGGCCACGGTGAACTTCTCGCGATCGCCCGAGATCGACCAGCCCATGGTGCCGAGATAATTGACCAGCGCCTCGGGCAGAAAACCCGCGGCGCGGTAGTAGTCCAGCGATACGGGGTTCTTGCGCTTCGAGATCTTCGACTTGTCAGCGTTGCGCAGCAGCGGCATGTGGATCCACTCGGGCGCTTGCCAGCCGAACGCCTGGTACAGCGCCACGTGCTTGGGCGTCGACGACAGCCATTCTTCGGCGCGGATGACGTGGCTGATGCCCATCAGGTGATCATCGACGACGTTGGCCAGATGGTAGGTGGGGAAACCGTCGGTCTTGACCAGAACCTGATCGTCGATCTGCGCGTTGTCGAACTTGACCTCGCCACGCAGGCGATCGACGAACACGGTCTCGCCCGTCCGAGGCATGGCCAGCCGAATGACGAAGGGCTCGCCCGCAGCGGCGCGCGCCTCGGATTCGGCAGGCGCAAGGCCACGGCATAGCCCGTCGTATCCAACGAAGCGGTTTTCGCGCCGTTGCTCGCTGCGGACAGCGTCGAGGCGTTCGGCCGAGCAAAAACACCGGTAGGCTGCGCCCGAAGCCACCAACGTGCCGATCTCGCGCTGGTAGATCGCGGCCCGCTCGGACTGCCGGTACGGTCCACACGGCCCGCCGATGTCGGGGCCTTCGTCCCACGTGAGGCCGACCCAGCGCAGAGCGCGCAGGATGGCCGCCTCGGATTGCGGCGTCGAACGCGCCCGGTCGGTGTCCTCGATGCGCAGGATGAACTGTCCAGCGTGCTTCTTGGCGAACACGTAGTTGAACAGCGCGATGTACGCTGTACCGACGTGGGGATCGCCGGTGGGGGACGGTGCGATGCGGACGCGAACGGCGGCAGCCATGGCGGCCGCTGCTATACCACGAGCTTGTAGCCGGTCCCGTAGATGGTGACGATGTGGCGAGGCTGTGCCGCGTTGTCTTCCAGCTTCTTGCGTAGCTTCATCACGAAATTGTCGACCGAGCGGCTACCGCCGTGGCCGGTACCGCCCCAGATCTTTTCGAGGATCTCGTCGCGTGTGACTGGCTGGCCGGCTCGCTCGTGCAAGAGGCGCACGATCTCGACCTCGTAGAACGACAGCGTGTGGGTCTTCTTGTTGCGCACGAGCTCGTGGCGGCGAGGATGGACCTCGGCCGTGCCGATGCGGATCACGTCGTCGTTTGATGCCCGGTGCAGGCGACGGAACACCGCATTGATACGCGCGACCAGCTCGCCGACCGAGAAGGGCTTGGTCACGTAGTCGTCGGCGCCGGCCTCGAGGCCGCGGATCTTGTCGATCTCCTGCGAGCGCGCGGTCAGCATGATGATGGGCACCACCGGGTGACTCTTGCGGATCTCCTCACACACCGAGAAACCGTTCGCGTCGGGCAGCATCAGATCGAGAATCACGAGGTCTGCCCCGCGCTCACGCAAGAGTCTGATGCCCTCGCGCCCGAGCCCGGTGCTGACCGCCTCGAAGCCCTCGAACATCAGCGCATCGCACAGGCCGCGAGCGATGTCGGGCTCGTCCTCGATGATGAGGATGCGGCGGCGCGGGGCGGTGGCTGCGGCGGTGGTCATGGCTTCGCGGCGACGGCAATCTCGTGGCGCGTGGCGGACTCGGATCCCTCCAGGATCGGGGCCGGAAGATACACGCGAAACAGCGAGCCGGTGGCGGTGCCGCTGCCGGTGGGTCCGGCCGGGACCGGGCTGTCCAGGGCGACGCGGCCGCCGTGGGCCAGGGCGATGTGCTGAACCAAGGCCAGGCCAATCCCGCTGCCGCGCACGTTGCGGTCGCGCGCGTTGGCGGCCCGGTAAAAACGCTCGAACACGCGCTGCTGCTCGCCGGCGGGCACGCCGGGCCCGGCGTCGCGCACAGCCATGACCACCCCACCCGGCGAGCGCCGCAGCGACACTTCCACTTCGCCACCGTCAGCGGCGTACTTGATGGCGTTGTCGACCAAGTTTAGCACCACCAGCGTCATCGCGTTCTCGTCCATGCGCACCAGCGGCAGCCCCGGCTCGATGTCGACGCGCAGGCGCATCTTCTCCTTGTCGAGGCGGTAGCGGCACACGTCGAGTGCCCGCTCGAGCACGCTGCCCAGATCGCCCTCACCAAAGTCGTAGCTGGCCTTGCCACGCTCGATGCGCGCGAAGTCCAGCACGTTGTCGATGAGGTGCGATAGCCGCTCGGACTCACGCGTGATGATGCCGCCATACTCACGCGCATCGCCCTTGTGTTTTCCGGTCGCCACCATCTCGCCGAACATCCGGATCAGCGACAGAGGTGTCTTGAGTTCGTGCGAGACGTTGGCGATGAAATCGCTCTTGAGGCGCGAGGCGCGCCGCTCGGCCAGCACCGATAGCCACACGATGCCAAGGCCGACCGCGATGATGATGGTCGACATGATGATCATGAGCCGACCCAGGAAGCGCTGGCGATCCGCCCGCGCCTGCAGCGTCTCCACATCCTGCGGCGCCACGCGCACCTTCCATTGATAGAGGATGCGGCCAAGCTGGCCCTCGGCCACGAAGCGATCGGTGTCACCGAGGTGCGTGCCCGCCAGTGTGCTGCCATGGTAGTCCACGACCTCGACACGGGGTTTGCGTTCGAGTTGCGCGATCTCGCGACCAAGCCAGCGGCCGCGGATGAGCTCCAGGTTCATCCGGGCCGCGACAAAGCGGCGCTGGCCGTCGAGCCCAGCTTGCGTGCCGTAGGCCACCAGCTGCGTGCCATTTTCGGAGTGATCGTGCTTGTAGGTGCCCGGCGCGATCGCGTCCCAGCGCGGTCGCAGATAGCGGGTCAGCTGCTCAAGCTCGGCCGGCAGCTTACGGCCCGCGGGACACACCACGTTCCGCCGCGGGCCAAGCACGACGTACGATGCTATCACCCCGCCCGGATCAAGGTCCGGACACGGCGCCGCCAGCGCCGGATCCTCGATTTGTGCCATCTCGATCTGGCGGAACAAAGTCTGCGCAGCATCGTCGATGGGCTTTTCGATAGCCGCCACCAGCGCGCGCGCGTCGGTACGGCCGTCCTCGATGGTCGAAGCCTCGAACAGGCGCGACACTTCCTGCACGTAGGTGTAGCCGTAATAGGCCAGCGCCAGCGCCGCTGCGATCATCGCGGGAAACACCAGCGCCAGGATCAGCGACACCGGCGCAGTCAGCCCGGCACCCAGGCGTCTCACGCGCACCTCTCCCTGGCGGCAGCCGTGCTCACGCCCGTCAGGATAGTCCAGGATCCGTCTGCGGCGTCAGGAACGGCCCTTGCGCCACAAGATCTCGACGCGCCCCTTCCTGATGAGGTCGGGCAGTCGGCCGACGCGCGCAAACCCCAGCTTGCGATAGAACGCCGCGGCGGCGCGGTTGGTCGCGTCCGACGACGTGTACAGCCAGCGCCGAACCGCGAACGTTCCTGCCTCGACGTGGCCCACCAGCGCGCGGCCCACGCCACGGCCGGCGGCCTCGGGCCTGACCGCGACCAGTGCGATGAAATCACCAAGCAAGAAGTCGGGTTTGATCGCGACCAGGCCCACTACCCGCCGGTCCACGGTCGCCAGGAACACCCCGCGCGCCCGCGCCAGGCCGGCAAGCCAGGGCGCGAGCCGGGCGGCACGGTAGCCGAGCGACTGCCACGGCTCTATCGCGACGATCCATCCAGCCTGCGCCCGCGCGGTGATGCCAGTCGCGCGGGAGATACGAACCTGCGCGACCGGGCCCTGGCGTTTCATCGCGCCCCCTTGGGTGGCACCCGGGTGTTCTGCAACGCCGGCACCGGTGTCGCCCCGGGCAGGTCCAGCAGTTGCGACACGGTCACGAAGCGGAGGCCTTTGTCACGCAGGCCGGCGATGATCTCCGGCAGCGCATCCTTGGTGAATGGCCCACGGCCATTGATGTGGAAGATGACGATCGACCCGGTCCGCACTCCGTCGAGCACGGTCTTCACCATCTTGGCCGGCGGCACGTGACCGCCGGCGTCGCCCGAAACCACATCCCACAGAATCGTCGTCAGCCCCCGACTGCGCGCCAGACGTACCACCCGACCGTTCCAGTCTCCCGCCGGCGGCCGCAACAGGAGCGCCTTGCGACCGAGATCGGCGAGCCGCCGGTCGGCGCGACGAAGCTCGTCGAGCACGCGCGCGTCGGACAGCGCCGACAGGCGCGGATGCGCCCAGGTGTGGTTTCCCAATTCAAGCTGGGCCTCGC
>JANPCZ010000153.1:0-48207 GCA_031431215.1 Myxococcales bacterium | reverse complement strand
TTTCCCATCAGCTACTTCGACGCGCTGGGCGTACCCCGGCTCGCCGCGTGACCTCAACCCTTCGAACCGCCCGGTGCGGACCCGCATGCCGGGTGGTGTGGCAGGGGTCCCCGGAGATCATCCGGGGCCCCTATGCCGATTTGTCCCACACGAGACCCAACAATATTCCTCGATCTAGTGTGTACTGGCTGTTACGTTTTATACGGCTAAGTTCTAACGGACAGACGGCAACACGCCGATGCTGTCTCTCGGGGCGAAGCCGGCATGGGGACCACTCACACAGTTGCTGCACTCAAGCGCGCCGCCCGCGGCCGCTCCCGCTCCCCGATCCTCGCCGCCTTCGCTCTTCTCGCCGCTAGCTGCGACCCCGGCAGCAAGGGCCACCAGGCGGCACGCTCCGCCTCCGAAGACACCTCGCCGCCCAGCCCAACCACTGCCCGCGACGCCGCCGCCGCTCCGATTTCGCGCCCCCCGATTCCACCACCCGTACCTCTCGACACTCGCCCCTCCGCCGGACCGGCAGACGCAGGCGATGCCGGAGCCGGACTCGCCGCCGACGCGCGCGGCCCCGTCCAGGACGCAGCCTCCGAGCGCCCGGTGGACGCCGTCCCCCCGGACATGCGCCCGGCCGTCCCGGTGTGGCCTGTCGTCCTGATCGACCTTGGTGGCAAGCCCATCCCGCCTGCGGAGCAGATCCAGGCCAAGCTGAGCATCCTGCTCGACCCCGGCCCCAACCTGTCCCAGGTCGGCATCCGCAAGCCCGGGTTCGAGGCTGCCATCACGATTGGCATCCACGGGCAGTTCAGCTCGACCTTCCCCAAGAAGGGCTTCGACATCGAAACCATCGATGCCGCCGGGGCCAGCAAGAACGTCGCCCTCCTCGACATGCCCTCTGGCTCTGACTGGCTTCTGTATGCCTGCTATCTGGACAAGACCTGCTTGCGCAACGCCCTGGCCTACGAGCTAGCCGCCGAGATGGGCCGATACGCGCCCCGATACCGCGTCGTCGAGGTGTACATCGACGGCAAGTACCACGGGCTCTACAACCTGGTGGAGAAGATCCGACGCGGCAAGTCCCGCGTCGACATCCCGGTCCCCGCCGCCGACGCGAAGGCCGGCGACCTGACCGGCGGCTACATCATTCGCCACGAGGGCGCCGGACTGGGCGTGGGCCGCGACTGGCGCTCGCAACAGGGCATCGCGTGGAGCTACCACTACCCGCGCGCCGACAAGATCACGAACGCGCAGCGCGACTACATCATCACCCACTTCAACCGCTTCGAAGCTGCCATGCGCGCGGGCGACTGGGCGAACCCGCAGCGCGGCTACCGCGTGTGGATCGATGCCCCTAGCTGGGTCGACTACGCGCTTGTTGAGGAGCTTTCCTACAACTGGGACGGCTACGTGCGCAGCGTGTACATCGTCAAGCAGCCCAAGGCCGACGGCGATCGGCTGCTGGCCGGCCCGGTGTGGGACTTCGACGTGGCGTTCGGCAACTTCGCCCTGCTCGACAGCTTCCGCACCGACCAGTGGAGTTACCTCAAGAAGCGCTCCGGTCCCGACGAAGTCGCGTTCTTCTGGGGCAAGCTATGGAGCGACGCCGCCTTCCAGCGCGACCTCAAGTGCCGCTGGCAGGTGTTGCGCAAGGGCATCTTCGGCCGCGACAGCCTGCGCGCCCGCGCCGCCGCGCGCGCCGCCGACCTCGAGGCTTCGGGAGCCATCGCCCGCGATCAGAAGCGCTGGGGCACGATCGGCATGAAGCTCATGACCAACTACTTCGTCGGCAAGACCTACAAGGAAGAGGTCGACTGGCTGGACAACTGGCTCGACAAGCGCGGCCAGTGGCTCGACGCCAACATGCCCGGCACCTGCCCGTAACCATGGCCCGCCCACGGCATCAGGCCGTGGGTACCACACCCGAGCGGACGATCTCCTGGTCTTGCGTCACAAGCGTCAGTCCGTGAACGCGAGCGGCGGCGCCAATGATCCGGTCCGCCGGATCTCGTGAGCAGCAAGCGCCCGCGCTCCGCAAGCATGGCGATCTCCCATCGCGTGAAGGCGCTAAACCCCACGGGCGTGGCTCCCAGCACCTCGGTGTTCCGCAGGGCGCGCTTGCGCGGATCGAGGCGGGCATCGCTCGACAGCCACCAAATCAGGATGTGCGTGTCGACAAGGTACTTCACGGCGTCGGCTTGCCGTAGAGTTCGTCCCACTTCTTCAGTGTCTCGAACTCTTCGTTCCAGTCGGTGTGGACGATGTCACCCGCGACCTTGATTCTGCCCGCCCATAATCCGTCGAGCGGTGGCAACGACTTCGGTTCCTCGAGCGCCACAACCTTCGCCACAGGCTTGCCGTGCCTGGTGATGACAATCTCGCCCCGCCCCTTGCGGACCCGCTCCACCAGCGCGAGGCAGTGCGCCTTGAACTCGCTGATCGGGACTTCGCGGCTCGCCCTCGGTGCTCCGGCCATGCTCAGACTCTGACCCCCAGATAGTGGTCAGGCCAGTGGTCATAAGGGCGACCACTCGGTGGTCGTCAGCGTGATCGCCACCCGATCGAGTTGCTGATTATCATGACTATCAGCCTAATTGCCGCTGAATAACATGCCATATGTCGAACGCGCGCTCGATCTGGCTCGCCCGGCGAGGAGCTTGGCCCCGAAAACCAGATCGTGGTGCTGGACGAGATCCAGAAGCTCCCCGCCCTTCTGGACGAGGTCCACCGTCTCATCGAGCAAAGGAACATCCGCTTCGTCCTCACCGGATCGAGTGCCCGCAAGTTGCGACGGGGCGGGGTCAACCTGCTCGGTGGCCGGGCCCCGCACCGGACGCTGCACCCGTTGGTTTTTCGCGAGCTCGGCGCCGACTTCGTCCTCGATCGGGCGCTCGACCGGGGCCTGGTGCCATCCATCTACTTTTCGGACAGCCCGGGTGACGATCTGCGTGCCTACGTGGGGACGTATCTCAAGGAGGAGATCGCCGCCGAGGCTTTGACCCGCAACGTTCCGGCGTTCAGCCGGTTCCTGGAGGTGGCGGCGCTGTGTCACGGCACGATGCTGAACTTCTCGCAGGTCGCGAGCGACGCCCAGGTGCGTCTCAGCACCGTCCGTGAGTATTTCCAGATCCTGGAAGACACGCTCGTCGGACGGACCCTGCCCGCATGGACGGCGACCCGCAGGCGCAAGGCAATCGGCACTGCCAAGCACTACTTCTTCGACATCGGTGTCGCCCGGCACCTCCAGCACCGGGCCGGGCTTCACCGCCGATCGCCAGAATTCGGCGAGGCGTTCGAGAGCTATATCCTGCATGAGATCACCACCTACCTCGACTACACCGAGCCCGTCCCGCTCGCCTACTGGCGGTCCACCTCCAACTTCGAGGTCGACTTCGTGCTCGGCGACGTCACCGCCATCGAGGTCAAGGCCAAGGACTCCGTCAGCGACCGCGACCTGCGCGGTCTCAGAGCGCTCAGGGAAGAATCCCTGCTCAAGCACTACGTCGTCGTCAGTCTGGAGACCCGACCCAGGATCATCGATGGCATCCGCATCCTCCCGTGGCAGGACCTTCTCGGCCGGCTGTGGGACGGCGCCTTCGTGTGAATCGAGCCGCCTACCGCGGCAGCGATCGGCCGGCCGCGATCTCGATCTTCCGGTACTCCTCGATCTGCGCCAGGAACACCTGCACCACCTGGCCGTCGAACTGCGTCCCCACGCAGCGCTCAAGCTCACCGCACGCAATGTCGTGGGGCAGGGCGCGGCGGTACGCGCGGTCTGACGTCATGGCGTCGTAGGCGTCGGCGACCGCGACGATGCGGCCCACCATCGGGATGTTGTCGCCCATCAGCCCCTGGGGATAGCCGCTGCCGTCCCAGGCTTCGTGGTGGCAGTAACAGCCGGGCAACAGGTTGCGCATGAAGGTGATGGGTTCGAGGATGCGCTTGCCCTTGGCGGGGTGCGACCGGAACATCGCTAGCTCTTCGGGGGTCAGCTTGCCGGGCTTGTTGAGGCGATCGTTGCGGATACCGATCTTGCCCACATCGTGAAGGAGGGCCGCCTTGACGATGGTGTCGATCTCGGGCTCGGGCAGTCGCATGCCGATGGCGATGAGCCGCGCGTAGTTGGCGACACGGTCGGAATGGCCGCGGGTATAACGATCGGATTCCTCCAGCGCGTGGGCGAAACCGATGATGGTCTGGCGGAAGTTCTCCTCAAGCGACTGGTTGGCCTTCGTCAGATCTTTGTTGGCATCGACCAGGTTCTCGTACAGCTTGGCGTTTTCGATCGAGACCGCGGCGCGGCTGCCCAGCACGTACAGCATCTTGCGGTGGCCCTCGCTGAACTTCGAGCCCTTGCGGTAGCTGTACGCGTTCAACATGCCGACGATGCGGCCCTTGAGCTTGAGCGGGATGGAACAGAAGCTCACCAGCCGTCGTTGCGGCGGCGACGAGAAGAAGCGGTGGGCGCGCACGCCGTGCACCAGCAGTGGTTTGTCCTCCTGGAACAGCGGGATGACCTCGGCCAGATTGAGCGATGGCGCGGGAACGTCGGGGCTGGCGTCCGGCGCCACCTTGCGCATCTGCTCCAGAAACGGCCCCGGTGGATCGCCAGGTTTGCGATTGGTGTTGGGCTGTTCCAGCAGCAAGCTGACCACGTCGGCGTCAACCGCGTCGATGGTCGCGTCGAGCACCAGGTCAAGCACGCGCTCGACGTGCAGCGAGGTCGCGATGGCCTCGCTTATCTTGTAGATGGACAGAGCGTCCTTGAGCCGGATGTTCTCGTGCTGCAGCCGCTGGCGATCCAGGCCGCGCTGGACGATGTGGACGACTTCCTCGACCTTGAACGGCTTGAGGATGTAGTCGTAGGCGCCCTGCTTCATCGCTTCGATGGCGGTTTCGACGGTGCCGAAGCCGGTCATGATCACGGTCAGCACCGGGATGCTCTGCTGCGTGATCTTCTCGATAAGCTCAAGGCCGCCCATGTTGGGCATCTTGAGGTCCGAGATGACCAGGTTGTAGCTGCTGCGCTGCAGTTCCTTCAGCGCTTCCACGCCGTCGACCACCGTGCGTACCAGGTAGCCCTCGAGGCTAAGGAAGTCCGACAGGATCTCGCGGATGACCCGCTCGTCGTCGACCACCAGGATGCGCGGGCTTTCGGGGTGGAAGTGGTATTCGAGCGGCCGGTCGGACGCGGATGAATCATCGGCGCCGTCGTCGGGAGATACAGTTTCGAGGGTCGACATGGCCGCGTGGGGACTGGGGCCGCAAGTCTACCGCAAGACGGCTGGCTCGTACCGGCCGGCCTGCACTGCGGGCTCAGGTGGCGGGCTTGGCGGCCGGCATCTCGCGGATGGTGGTGCGGCCGAACCAGTCGAAGAAGGTCTGTAGCTGCTCCTTTTGCGTGGTGTCCAGGTAGTCGAAGTTGATTCCGCGATCGGTAACCTCCCAGAATTCCTTCGACACGATGGCGACCAGCTCGGCGCGGATCGACGCCAGGCGTTCGGGGGTCTCGTGCAGCATATCCTTGTGAATGGTGCGGGCGTGCTGGTCGGCGCCGTGGCGCAGGTAGTAGGTCGCCAGTCGCACCTGCGCCTTGCGAACGCCGCGCAGGGCCTTCTCCTCGGCGCTGGTCTCGGCTTCCTTGTCCACTTCAAGGAACGTCCGCAGCAGGGCGTCGTGGCAGCCGGCCTTCTGGTCGAAGGCGCGCTCGCACAACATTGACAGATCGTAGGCCGCCGTCTCGGTGACGAACGGCAAGCCCATCGCGTGGGCTACCTGGCCGTAGTACTTGAGGTAGCGGCCTATCTCCAGCGTCAGATCGTCGAAGCCGTCGGCCATCACGCGTTCGGCGAGCTGGCGGTATTGGTTCAAGATGTTGTAAGCAGCGCGTACGTCGCGGCCGTTCAGCGTCGCGCGCACGTAGGTGTTGAAGTACTTGAGCGTGACGGAAAGCGCATCGCGATCGCGGGCTTCCAGCGCAGCCTCGCCGATGTACCGGGTCTCGATGGCGACCACGTGGGCCATCTCGGGCATGTGCTTCAGTGATTCTGCGAACGCGCTCCAGAAGTGGCGCAACGCTTTCCACTCGAACCAGGCCCGTTGTTTCTCCAGGTGGGTCACGGAGGCCGGCGCCAGCGCGATGAAGTCGGGATCGTCGCGGACCTTGTCGCCGATGACGAACCATTCGGCCGGCAGCTCGCGCTTCTCGGGCAAATAGCTGACGATGACCTCGCGCAGGGCACCGATGGCATCCGAGGCGATGATCTTGTCCTTCTGGGCGACCGCGTTGATGGCGATGTCGGCCAGGTGCTCCATGCCGGTGCTGGCGATGGCTTGCCGGGTGCTGATGCGCGATCGCGCGCGCGCACCGCGCCCGAACGCGGCGTCGAGGATCTGCTGGCCGATGCGCAGGATCACGCGCTCGGGGTCCAGGAACTCGAATACGTAGGCGAAGTAGGGGATGAGCAGCAGCAGGCTGCCGGTGACGATGGTCAGGGTCATGACGATGGTCGCGCGGGGAATGTAGCGACCGGTGAACGACAGGCTGACCCACACGGCGTCGATGCACGCGACCACGAAGAACCCCATGATGGCGAGGTTGGTGCGGTCGCGGAAGAACATGTCGGCGATGCGTGACGTGTAGCGGGTCGCGGCCAGCTGCACGACGATCGACACCACCGTGATGGCGATGCCCAGCACGGCGACGATGACCTGCGACAGGCCGGGTAGGGCGCTGGCGACGGTGCCAATATCGAGCTCGAACAGCAGGCCGAGGACGCCGGCGTGCGGCCGTTCGCTGTGCCAGGCACCGAGGACATAGAAGTCGAGCAGCCAGAACACCGCGAACAGCGCGGTGGCGACACCGGCCAGAAGGCCGACGGCCGCCGGCAAGCGCACCCGGCGGCGGCGCGACTGATTCATCTTGGGCGACGCCAGGCGGTTTCGCTTCACGGGCTGACGCGGCTCCTCACCGCACGTCCAGAATCGCCAGCCGGAAGGTCACGGTGGCATCCAACCGCGTTCCGTCGCTGCATGCCATGTTTTTCGCTTCGGCGCGGCCGGTGACGAAGGCGCCGGGCTGCGCGGTGCCTGCGTCGAAGTCGATCTGTCCCTTGGTCTCGCTGTCGGGCAGACAGCGCAGGAACTTGGTCGGGTCAGGCCATACGAACACCAGCGTCGCTGGGGCGGCGACACCGGGCGCTTGCATCGGGCGCGAGCCCTTGCTCATCCCGGCGGGAATGAAGGCCAGCTTGAAGCCGGGGCGGCCGTCGCGCCACGACACCGCCACGGCGTCGGGTGATAGGTTGCCGCCCCAGAACTTGGTCATGTCCTGGGTGAAGCCCACGCGCGCGTGCCGCGCCGGCCAGGACACGCCGCAGGTCGGTTCCGTGGCGTCGATTCGCAAGCTTGGGTGCGTACGCTCGCGCCACGACAGATCGAACCTCGCGAACAGGGCCTTCGCCTCGCCCTTCGGCGGCGTCAGATCGACAAGCGGCGGGCCGATGGCCGCCGGGATGAGCCCGCTCCAGTAGGTCAGCGCCAGCGGACAATCCGGCGCGGCGTTGGCGCAGCTGGCCGATTCGCCGAGCAAGAGCGCACGGCAACGGCCCGGGCTGTCGGCGAAGGGGCACAGGCTGCCGTCGCGGCGGGCAAGCGCAACGCACTCGGGGTTGCGACCCGGTTGATCGTCAGACAGCCAGACCACGGGGCACTCGTCGGGCAGGCCCAGCACGCGCGCGCGGGTATCCCAGCAACGCACCGCCGACAGCGGCATCTCGCCACCGGGTCCCGGGAAATCCAGGGCCAGGCGCTCGCACACGGAAGGATCCTTGTCCGCCACCGCGGCTTGCACGGCGCATTCCTCCACCGCCTCCTCGCCGATGCCGGCGTGGCGGGACGGACGCTTGCGTCCCTCGCGAGCGGCGCGGTCGGCGTCGCGTTTGCGAGCGACGAAGGTGCGGACGGTGCAGGCACGGAAATCGTCCCACTTGGCCAGGCGCTCGGCGAAGCGTTCGGGCTCGGACAGCGGCGGCAGCGTCGCCTCGGCGTACGCCTTTTCCAGGTTGGCCGCGATCCGGGGCAACTTGCCGCGCTCGTCCGGATCGTCGAGCCGTCGCTTGCACGCCGCGCTGGTGGCGCACGCGAGCAAACCGGCGAATAATACCGGCCCCATGCTTCTCGCCGTCGACGTCGGCAACACGCACACGGTCTTTGGCCTGTTCGCGGGCCCGGACATGAAGATCGACTGGCGTGCCGAGACCAGGGTCGAACGCACCGAGGACGAGTACGCCGCGCTGCTGTCGGCGCTGTTCGCACTTGGCGGTATTGCGTTCAAAGACGTCACCGCCGGCATTATATCGTCGGTGGTTCCGCCGGCGACTGCGCCACTTGAGCGTTTCTTCGGCCGTTTCGTCGGAGTTCCGCCGCTGGTGGTGGGCCCTGGCATCAAGACTGGCATGCCCATCCTGTATGAAAACCCGCGTGAGGTCGGCGCCGATCGCATCGTCAATGCGGTGGCCGCGTTCGCGCGCTGGCCGCAGGGTGCCGTGGTGGTGGACTTCGGAACCGCCACCACCTTCGACGTGGTCACGTCGCGCGGCGAGTATGCCGGCGGCATCATCGCGCCCGGTCTCATGGTGTCGGCGGACGCGCTTTACCGGGCCACGGCCAAGCTGCCCCGGGTCGAGATCGTGCGGCCCAAGACCGCGGTCGGGCGCAACACCGTGGCCAGCATCCAGGCCGGGCTGGTGTTCGGCTACGCGGGCATGGTCGACGCGCTGGTTAACCGGATCCGTGCCGAGGTCGACTTCGATCCGCATGTCGTGGCTACCGGAGGCTTGGGTCCCCTGCTGGCCAAGGAGTCGACCACCATCCAGGAATGCGACGACCTCTTGACCCTACGCGGTCTGCAGATCATTCATGAACGAAACCGAGTCTGAGCCCGGGTCGGCGTCCGAGCTCGAAGCTGGCTTCCAGCCTCCGACGGCCGAGCTGAATCTGCTGCCGTTGCCTGCGGATCTGTTGCCGCCGCCGGTGCGCAAGCTGCTGGCCGCACCGACGCCGGTCAAGCTGATGGCCACCAAGGGTATGGCCGCGCTGAAACCGGCGGAGCTGTTGCTGACGGTCTACCAGCTGTCCTTCGACCCCGACGAGGCCGTGAAGGCCGCAGCGTTCGCGGCGCCGGTCGGGTTGCCCGACCAGGTCGTCGCCCTGCCCCTGGGTGAGCCGCTGCCTCGCGAGGTGTTGCATTTCTTCGCCACCCGTCTGCTGCCGACCCGCACGCAAGCCATCGAGAAGATTCTCTACAACCGCGAGGCCGCCGATGAAACCTTCCTGGTCCTGGCCGGACGCCTGCGCGAGCGCGAGCTGGAGATCATCTTCGACAACGAGCAGCGCATCCTGCGCTACCCGGCCATTCTGCAGGCGCTGTATTTCAACCCGCACGCGCGCATGTCGTCGATCAACCGCGCCATCGAATTGTGCGCGCGCAACAACGTGCGCATCGCCGGCATCCCGGCATACGACGAGGTCGTCAAGTCGATCCGCGAAGATCCGGCCGCGCTCGATCCGGAGATCGCGGACCAGGCCTTTGCCAGTGTTCTCGAGGCCGCTGCCAAGGCCGCGTCGGCGGCCGATGCCGCCGCCGAGGGCGAGGCTGCCGCCGATGGCCCGCTACCGGCCGGGGCGACCGGCGACGAGAAGGACGAGCGCGAGAGCACCGTCATCGATTTCACGAAGCTGAAGCTGTACGAGAAGATCCGGCTCGCGACCCTGGGCAACGAGTACTGCCGGCAGCATCTGATCCGCGATCCCAACCGCATGGTGGCGATGGCGGCCATCCGCTCGCCGAAGATCACCGACAGCGAGATCGTGCGCACCGCCGGCCACCGAGGCGTGTGCGAGGACGTGATTCGTTACATCGCCAACCAGCGCGAGTTCGTGAAGATGTATCAGGTCAAGTTCAACCTGGTCACGAATCCCAAGTGCCCGCTGGCGCTGTCGTTGCGCATGCTGCCGCATTTACGCGCCGAGGATCTGAAGACACTGGCACGATCCAAGAACGTGCCAAGTGCGCTCTCCAACGCCGCCCGTAAGCTCATGCAGACGAGGTCACCGGGTGGGGGATAGGTTTCCCGGGCGCGTGGCAAGCCTGCTCTTCGCGCCGCGGCGGGCGCTTGCCGCCATCGACAAGCGTGGCGGCGGGGTGCGAGACGCGGCGGTGCTGGTCCTGATAGGAGCGGTGATCCTGCGCTTCTCTGACCTGGCGCGCACCGTGAGGCAACTGGCCAGGACTTCGGGCGCCGAGGGGCTCATGCAGGTGCTCACCGTGGTCAGCCAGGAGTTACGCGAGGGCGCCATCGTCGCGGTGGCCGCAGGTCTGGGCGTGACCCTGTTCGCGGGCCGTGGCCGTCGCGATCCATCGCTCGACATCGAGCTGGGCGCGGCCTGCTACGTGCCGTTTTTCGCCCTGAGGTTCGTCTACCGGCTGGTGCGGATGATCGTCGGGCCGCTACCTATTGCCGTCGAGTACCTGTCATTCGGTGTGGCGACCGCCGCCACGGTTGCGATGTTCGCGCTCGCCATGTCGGTGGCGTTCCGGCGGCCCGGTCCCGAGCTGGTCGCGCCGGTCGGTGGGTCGGCTGAAAAACGTGCCGCGTCCGTCGGCCAGCGCGCGTGGGGCGGGGCGCTTGCCCTGGTGCTGGTGGCGGTGCTGGTCACTTTCACGTTCCCGCGCCGGGCCGGGGGCGCGCCCGCGCCGGGTTTCCAGCTGCGTGGCCCCGACGGTGCTGGGCAGATCGACCTGGGCCAGCTGCGGGGTCGCGTCGTCCTGCTGGATTTCTGGGCAACCTGGTGCCTGCCGTGCTTGCAGATGTTGCCGATGCTCCATGAGCTCTACGGCGATTGGCGGCCGCGCGGCGTGGAATTCATCGGTATCAACTCAGACGGACCCGGGGCGGTCGACCAGGTACGAGAATTTCTCGCCAAGCGCCCGGTGCCCTATCCGGTGGTGGTCGACGATCGGGACGTGGGCGGGCTGTACGGCGTGCGGGTACTGCCCAGCCTGTTCGTGATCGGGCGCGACGGCACGGTCAAGGCGCGTTTCGTGGGCACCACCAGCCGCTCGGATCTCGAGGATGCCCTGGCGCGCGCGTCCGACTAGTGAACGACCAGCGACCCATCGCTTGGCCGGTTGCTGGGCACAGCTTGATCGTTGCCGCCTTTCGGCCTATCTCTGAGCCGCAATATTTGCGTAAGGAGATGCCAATGCAGCGATTTTGCAGCTTCGTGACCGGACTTTGGTTGTGTGTCGGGGGCGCCTCCGCGGCGTTGGCGGCGGGCGCGGCCGACAAGCTACCGCTCGGGTTGCCCGAGGTGCCGGTTCCAGCCGAGAACCCCCAGACGCCCGAGAAGGTAGCGCTGGGCAAGCAGCTGTTCTGGGATGGCCGGCTGTCGAAGTCGGGGCAGATGTCGTGCCACACCTGCCACTTGCCCGACAAGGGCTGGGCCGACGGGCAGAAGCTGTCGAAGAAGGACGACGGCTCGATGAACACGCGGCATACGCCGACGTTGCTCAACGTCGCCTACAACACCACCTTCTACTGGGACGGCCGCGCCGCCACCCTGGAGAAACAGATCGCAGCCGCATGGCGCGGCCAGATGGGTGTGAAGGACGACGCGGGTGCCGGCGAAGTCGCGAAGAAGCTGGGCGAGAGCAAGGGTTACGCCGACTCGTTCCAGAAGGTATTCAGCGAGGCTCCGTCGCCCGACAACATCGTCAAAGCGGTGGCTGCTTACGTGCGCACGCTGGTGTCAGGCGGATCGAAGTACGACAAGGCCGAAGCCGGTGATGCGAAGGCGTACTCCGCGGCACAGAAGCGCGGCGCCGAGATCTTCAAGAACAAGGCGAAGTGCTCGCTGTGCCACGCGGGCGCGCTGTTGACCGCGTGGGAGTTCAAGAACATCGGTATCGGTATGGAAAATCCCACCCCCGATCCGGGCCGCGGCAAGATCGAGGACAAGAACCCCTTGATGAAGGGTGCGTTCAAGGTGCCGTCGTTGCGTAGCGTCTCGAAGTCGGCGCCCTACATGCACGACGGCCGCTTCGCCGCCCTGGAAGAGGTGGTGGACTACTTTGCCAAGCCCTTCGACAACCCAGCCCTGGACGAGAAGATCAAGGGTGGCGTCGAGCTGACCGCCGCCGAGAAGAAGGACCTGCTGGCGTTCGTCAGGGCGCTCGACGGCAGTCTGCCCGACCCGAAGCCGCCGAAACTGCCGAAGTAGCGCCGACGAAGCTACAATCGCAGCGTGCGGTTGTGGCGCTACGTTGTGGCCGAGCTGGCGGTCGCCGCGGGACTGGTCGCGGGGGCAGGCTATGCCGGCACGCTGGCTGTCTCGGCCGTGGTGCACCGCCTCGAGGGTGCCGCCGAGCGGGCCCGCGACGGCGCCGCCGCGTTGCCACCGCGCGGGGACATCTCCGATCCGCCCGATATCGCCATCAATGAAGAGTCGTCCGGCACGTTCCTGGGCATGGCCGATGAGTTGTTGCTGCAGCGCGTGCGCAGCCAGCCCATCGTGCGCATGAAGCTGAACAAGGGCGGCTCGTCGCTGTCATTCCGGGTCGACTTCGCCGATGGATCGCACGCCGCGTTCAAGCCGGCGCAGACCAATCTGCAGACCATTCCTCGCAAGGAGGTCGCCGCCTACCGGTTGAACCGCTTCCTGGGCCTGAACGCCGTGCCTCCGGCGGCTCCGCGTCTGGTGACCCGCGACGAGTTGTTCGCCCACCTGCATGCCGACAGCCTGGTCGCGCTGCCACGCATCCGGGCCCAAACCATCTTCGATCCGACCGGCCGCACCGCGGGTGTGGCGATGTACTGGGTTCCCCAGATCAAGGACTGCGAGCTCGACACTGCCGAGGGCTTGAAGGAAAGCCTGGGTTGGCTCGCCCAGGGTGCCCCGATCCCGCCGCCCCGGCTGCACATGGCGGAGCAGGTCTCCAATCTGGTCGTCTTCGATTTCCTGACCTCCAACCCCGATCGCCACTCGGGCGGCAACATGAAGATGTCGCCCGACGGTGATCGGCTGTACTTCATGGACAATACGCTGGCGTTTTTTCTCGACCCCGAAGGCAACGACAAGACGCGCCCGATCCTGCAGCGCGCTCAACGCTTTTCGCGGCGGCTGTACGAGGCCACTGGCCGCATCAGCGTGCCAGCGCTCGAGCAACTGCTGGCTGATGCTCGGCCCGGCAGTGACCCAGGTTCAGTCCCGATCCTGACCGCCGCCGAAATTCGGGCCGTGGTGGCCCGCCGAGACGCATTGCGGCGCCACGTCGAAGGTCTGCTGGCCCTGCACGGCGATCGCAACGTGCTGTTTTTCCCGTAGCACGGACAGCCTGCTATTGTTGCCGGCTCTCCGATGCCGGACAGCTTGCCCATGACCGAGCCCACCGCCGTGCCCACCGCCGTGCCCACGACTGTGCACTTCGTTTCGCTCGGCTGCCCCAAGAACCGGGTCGACACCGAGGTGATGCTGGGTCACACGACCGACGCCGGGTACCAGATCGTCGCGCAGCCCGGCGAGGCCGACGTGATCGTGGTCAACACCTGCGGTTTCATCGGCGAGGCCAAGCAAGAGTCCATCGACGCCATCCTCGAGATGGCGAAGTTCAAGGCAGCCGGCACCTGCCGACGCCTGGTGGTCGCCGGCTGTTTGTCGCAGCGCTATCCGAAGGAGCTGGCCGACGAGATGCCGGAAGTCGACCACTTCATCGGCACCGACGAGGTTGGCCTCATCTCCGACGCGGTCGCCGGCAAGACCGCGCGGGTGCGCGTGATGGAAACGCCGCGCTATCTCTACGATGATCTGGCGCCGCGCCGGCCCTCGATGGCGACCCACACCGCCTACGTGAAGATCGCCGAGGGCTGCGATCGCCCATGCGCCTTTTGCATCATCCCCAAGCTGCGCGGCCCGCAGCGCAGCCGCGCTCCCGAGTCGGTGGTCAGGGAGGCCGTCGCCCTGGCCGAGCAGGGTACGCGGGAGATCTGCCTGGTTGCCCAGGATCTGACCACCTACGGCCGCGACTTGCCCGATGGTCGGGATGACGATGGTCCGACGCTCGAAAGGTTGCTGGCGGCGCTGGCACAGGTGGAGAAGTTGCGCTGGATCCGGCTGCACTACGCCTACCCGACCGCAGTCACCGACGGGCTGCTGCAGGTGATGGCGCGCGAGCCGCGCGTGGCGAAATACCTGGATGTGCCGATCCAGCACATCGACGACGGTGTTCTCAAAGCCATGCGCCGCGGTCATGGCGGCCGCGTCGCCCGCGAACTGGTCGAGCGCGTGCGGGCCCAGGTTCCGGACGCGACGCTGCGGACCACCTTCATCGTCGGCCACCCGGGCGAGACCGACGCGGCGTTTCGCAAGCTGTGCGACTTCGTGCGCGAGTCCGCCCTCGACCGCGTCGGGGTCTTCAACTATTCGCGCGAGGAAGGCACGGTCGCTGCGCTGCTGCCGAACCGCGTGCCCGACAAGGAGATCGAGGCGCGTCGGCGCGAGCTGCTGCGCATCCAGCGCGACATCTCGAAGAAGAAGCTGCGCGCCCTGCGTGGCCGCGAGATCGAGGTGCTGGTCGAGGGATCGTCAGACGAATCCGAGTATCTGCTGATGGGCCGACATCAGGGCCAGGCGCCCGAGATCGACGGGCAGGTGTACCTGACGCTGGCTTCCGACCGGACGCCCGTGGCCGGTGATTTTGTTCGCGCGCGGGTCACCCACAGCGCCGAGTACGATCTGGCGGCCGAAGTCCTCTAGCGCCTACGCGGCCAGTTCGATCATACGCAGCATCGCCCGCGCGGCCCCGGCGCGTACATCATCGGGCACGGTGATGCGCTTGTCGGCGGGCTCGTCACGCAGGGTCTCGTACACGGACTCGAGGTCGATGGCCTTCATGTAGTGGCACAGCCGGCACGGTTTGTAGAACTGCTTCTCGGGATGCTCCAGCTCCATACGCACCACCAGGCCGCATTCGGTCAAGATGGCGTAGCGGGTCTTGTCGGGGTGCGCCGCGACGAACTTGGTCATCTGCGAGGTCGACAGCACTTCGTCGGCGGCCCGTTGCAGCTCGGGCCTGACCTCGCCGTGGACGATGACAGTGGCCCCTGGATCGTCTCTGCGGATGCGCGCGATGTCCTCGACGGTCATCTGGTGGTGCACGTGGCAGGCGCCTTCCCAGGCGAACACGTTGCCGACCAGGCCCTGCCGCTCGCCGTCGCGGATGAGCGGCAGGATGCGTTCGCGGTACTCCTTAGGGTGGAACTGCCCAGGCTCGGGCGGCGGCAGGTACATCCGATTGGTCTTGAGCGCGACCTGGTAAGCCAGGTTCTGGTCGGGCACGAACAGCACGTCGGGTGCGCCCAGTCGTGCGGCGATCTTCGTCGCGTTCGAACTGGTGCAGCAGGCGTCGGACAACGCTTTCACGTCGGCATACGTGTTCACGTAGGTCATGGTCACGAAGTCGCGGCCGAGCGATCGCAGGAATTCCTGCCGCTCGGCCACGTCATCGGCGTCGACCTCGGCCAGCGAGCACAGCGCCTGCAGGTTGGGCAAGTACACCGGCGTGTCGGGCGAAAGCGTATGGCAGCCCTCGGCCATGAAGCGCACGCCGCAGAACACCACCAGCCGCGCCTGGGTATCGCGCGCGCGCACCGCCAGCTCGAACGAATCGCCCACGACGTCGGCCACCGCCTGCACCTCCGGCAGCTGGTAGTTGTGCGCGGGTATGAACGCCCGCTTGTCCTGCTTGAGCCGCCTTATCTCGCGCCACAGCCAATCGACACGGTCGGCCTGTGCGGCTTCGATCTGTCCAGTTCGTACCAGGCGGTCGATGCTCACGAACGACATCGGTACGGGATCATCTAGCGCGTCTACGCCGTCCCGTCACATCGTGCTACGGTCAACGCCGATCATGCGCGCGTTCGACGCGGACATCTGGCGCGAAGTCACCGGTGGAGCTGTGGCAGACAGGGTGCGCCGGATCTGTCGCGTGACTCCGTTGGTACAGGCGCCGGCCCTGTCGCGGCGCACCGGAGCGGACATCTGGTTGAAGCTCGAATCACAACAGCGCACGGGCTCGTTCAAGCTGAGGGGAGCCGCCGCTCGCCTGGCCGCGATGGCCGAAGCCGGGCAGACCCGCGCCATCACCGCGTCGGCTGGAAATCACGGCCTCGGCATCGCGCACGCGGCGCGTGCGTTTGGCATCGAGGCCACGGTGCTGATCTCGACGCAGACGCCCGAGATCAAGCGCTCCGGCATTGCCGCCGCCGGCGCGCAGGTCGAGGTGGTGGGGTCAAACTACGACGCCGCCGAAGCCGAGGCACGGCGCCGCGCCGCAGCCGATCCGGGCCTCGTCTTCGTGTCGGCGTTCGACGACGATCACGTCATCGCCGGCAACGGTGGCACCCTGGCCCGCGAGATCCTCGCGCAGTTGCCGGACGTCCAGACCGTTGTCGCGCCGGTCGGCGGCGGGGGTCTGGTCGGAGGGCTGGGTGTCGAGGTTGTGCCGCGCGGCATCCGCCTTCTGGGCGTCTCGCCCGAGGCCAACTGCGCGATGAAGCGCTCGCTGGACGACGGCCGCGCCTACACCGTGTATCAGGGCGGCCCGACGCTGGCCGAGGGTCTGGAGGGCGCGGTCAGTGAGCGGACGTTCCTCATGGCCAAGGACTACCTGGCGGACATCGGCCTGGTCAGCGAGATCGGCATCCGCAAGGCCATCGTGTTCGCCTATCGGACGCTTGGCCTGGTGTGCGAGGCGTCTGCGGCGGTTGCGCTGGCAGCCCTGCTCGACGAGACCGTCGCGCTCAAGGGCGGCCGCACGGTCGTGGTGGTGAGCGGCAGCAACATCGAGGCTGATCTGCTCGACCAGCTCCTGTCCGGCTCGGCGGCGGCGAGTGTGTGACTACATTCCTCTGACCAGGGCGGCGCCGGCTGCTTTCGCCTTCGCCTTGGCTGCTTGCCGCAGCTCGCGTCCGGTCGGACCGACTCCCAGCTTCTTGCGGGCGCCTTCACCGTGGCCTGGACCCAGAATATCGCGCAGGTAAGCGTCATAACGAAACGTGTCCGAGTGTTTCTGGTTGTGGCAGGTGGTGCAGGTGGATTCGGGAGTCGCGAGCTGGACCGCCGGTGGGTCCTCAAGACCATCGGCCTTGACGTGCAGCGAGCCGGGACCGTGGCAGGTCTCGCACTGCACGGCTTCGAGGTTTCGGGTGAAACCCAGGCTCGATCCGCCGATCTCGCCATAACCGGTGACGTGGCAGCTGACGCAATCGTCGTGACCGGTTTTGCCCCCATCGACCAGAGTCTTCCAGGCGTGCGCATGCACCGTGGTTTTCCAGAAAGCCACCTGCGCCTTGTGGCAGCTGGCGCAACTCGTGACGCCGGCGAATGTGGCGCGTCCTGCGTCGGCTCGGGGTGGTGGCTGGGCCTGTTTGAGGTTCGCGCGTCCGACGGCCGCGTCGAGCCTGCGCATGGCCGCTGCGATCCCGGCGTCGCGCGGCAGAGCCCGCTGCAAGGGGATCAGCTGGTTCGCGAAATAGTCTCCAGTCGCGGGAGGGGCCCACTTTGCCTGCGCCAGACGTTGCTGCTCGGCTGCCAACTCGTCGCGTTCGCGCCGCTTGCTGGCCACAAACGCGGCGTCGATCCCGCCACCGCCGCTTTTCGCCCAGCGCGTCAGGTCGGCATCCACGTCCTTCAGTGTTCGCTCGATCTCGTTGCGCCTGAGCGAGACTGCCTCGCCGCCGCCGGCGTCCGCGACCGTCCTGCGGGCGGTCGGTGCTGCGGTCGGAGACGGATCGCGCAGCACAATGTCGAGGCGCCCGATCCGTTGCAACTCGGTTGCCGCTGCCACGACGTAGGCATCGCCTACCCGATCGGCGCGCGGTAAGCCGTCACCAACGTTGCGGCCCAGAATGACGAAATCCACCGCGGCCGCGCGCGCGATCTGTCGAGCCGCTGGTCGCTCAAGCGCCGCCAGCACGATCACGATCTCCGCGCCCTGGGCGCGCAGCCGATCGGCCTCGCGCTTCGCCGCCGGAGCTGGGTCGGTCGCTCGCAACCCGGCGCGCCGGGCGACGTCGGCATCGGTCACGCCCAGCAGACCGATCTTGATGCCGCCGATCTCGGTCACGTAGCTCCCGGTCAAGAACGGTGCCCCCGCCGCCTCGACGTTGGCGGCCAGGCGCGGCGGCCGCACCTGGGCGATGCCGCCCGACAGATCGGCGTCGCCCAAGGCCGAGCCACCGAAAGGCAGTTTCTGGAACTCCCCGGCCAGGAAGGCCGCCCGCAGATCGGCGGCCTCGCGGCGCCGAGGGGACACATCATCGACCGGGTAAAGCAGGTTACCCGCGTCGACCAGCAGCACCCCACTACCAGCCTTGCGTGCCGCCGCAGCCGCCCGTCTCACGACGCCCGTCATGCGGGCCACGTCGCCCAGCGGGTCGCTCGTGCAGCCGCATGGCTCGATCGCGCCGTGGACCCCGCCCGTGTAGAAGACCGTGGCCCGCCGCTCGGCGCCGTGGGCGCCGCCGGGGGCAATCCAGGCCATGGTCATGGCCAAGAGCGCGTAAAACCAGGCCACGACAGGGGCGCGCATCAGATGGGGGCCGAATATGCCGTGGTCGCGATCGGGAGCGCAATTCAGGCACAATAGAATTTCCAAGGAAAACACCCCATTGACACGTCAGCGCCCGGACGCTACCTTGAGCGGCTCGTTCTTACTCCCCTCACCGTCGCACAGGAATCCACGAATGGCCGTAACTCTTCGCCTGACCCGGGCCGGCGGCAAGAAGACTCCCTTCTACCGCGTTGTCGCCGCTGACCGTCGCAGCCCCCGAGACGGGCGTTTCATCGAGCAGATCGGCGTCTTCGATCCGCTGCATACCCCTCCTAGCGGTGCCCCGAACGTACGCTTGGATGACGATCGCCTGGGGCATTGGCTCCGGGTTGGTGCGGTGCCCAGCCAGACCGTGGGCGAACTTATCAAGAGTCACCGTCGCGCGCTGGCGGCCCAGAAGCCTGCGTGATTTCGTGACCGAGGGCGCCGAGACCCCCGCCACCGGTGGCGCCCAGCCTCCTCCGCTGCGCGATCTGGTTCTGTATCTGGCGCGCTCGTTGGTGGAGCATCCTGAAGAGGTCGAGGTCAACGAGGTCGACGAGCCGGACGCTCTGGTGTTCGAGCTGAAGGTGGCTGAATCCGATCTCGGGAGGGTGATTGGCCGACAGGGCCGCACCGCCAAGGCGTTGCGAACCGTGCTGTCGGCCGCCTCCGCCAAGATGCGCCGCCGGGTCATCCTCGAGATCCTGGAGTAGCGCTCGGCCGGTGTCCCGTGTCCCGGGATTCCATGGGCGATCGGGATCGACTCGCGCTTGGCCTGCTGGGACGGCCACACGGCCTTCACGGGGAGATCGCGTTGCGGGCCTTCGACCCTGACGGCCGCGGCCTGTCAGCCGTGACGCTCCCTATTGAAGTGGACCTCGTGTACCTCGCCGGGCGGCGCCGCGAGACGCTGGTTGTGGCCCGTCGCAGCCCGGACGGCTGGCAGGTCCGGTTTCGCGGGGTCGATTCGCGCGAGGCGGCCGCGGCCCTGACCAAAGCCAGGCTGGAAGTCGCGCGCGCCCTCATGCCGCCGCTCCATGAGGGGGAGTTCTACGTGGCCGATCTGATCGGCGCGACGGTGCTGGGCATGGACGAGCAGGAACTGGGAGTCGTCGAGAGCTTGTATTGGAACGGCGCCCAGGACGTGATGGTGGTGAGGGGCCAGGGCGGAGCCGAGTTGATGATTCCGGCGGTACCCGCGTACCTCCGTCGCTTCGATGAGAGCGCCATGCGCGCGTGGGTGGAGGTGCCATGAGTGAAGCGAAGCTGACGTTCGAGATCGTCACCTTGTTTCCTGAACTGTTCGATTCGTTCCTGGCCACCAGCCTCCTGGGCAAGGCCGTGACGTCGGGGTTGGTCGTGGTCCATCGCACCAACCCTCGTGACTTCGCGCCCGGGAAGCACAAATCGGTCGACGACACGCCCTACGGCGGCGGACCAGGAATGGTGCTGCGGCCGGAGCCTCTGGCAGGCGCGCTTGATCACATTGCCGCCGTGCGCGGCCCCGCGCACCGGATCTTGCTGTCGCCGCAGGGGCGGCTGTTCAACCAGGCGATGGCCGCCGACCTGGGCGCGCGCCCTCGGGTCGTGCTCATCTGCGGACGCTACGAGGGCATCGACGAGCGCATCGCTAGCCTGTACGCGGACGACGTCGTGTCCGTGGGCGACTACGTCCTGGCAGGCGGGGAAGTAGCGGCCGCGCTGGTCATCGAGGCCGTCACCCGCTTGGTGCCCGGGGTCATCGGCAAGATCGCCTCGACCGTCGATGAGTCGTTTTCGGCAGGGCGGGTGGAGTACCCGCATTTCACCCATCCACGCGACTTTCGTGGCCTGAGCGTGCCGGAGATCCTGCTGTCAGGCGACCACGCCGCGATCGAGCGCTGGCGCCGCCGCGAGGCCTTGCGCCGGACCATGGCGCGACGCCCCGACCTGCTCAGCGCATTTCCCCTGACCCAGGCCGAGCGCAGCCTGTTCGACGACGACAGCGGCCAAATCGCGACTCATGCGTTGGTCGACGTCGACCCCGATGTTGACTCGGGCCCGTCTTCCGCGTAGGTATGACGGCCCTTCGCCAAGCGCCCCGGAGCGGATCTATGAGCCAGCACCCAATACTTCGCGAGATCGAATCCAAGTTCCAGCGAGACAACTTGCCCAGCTTTCGCCCGGGCGACAGCGTCCGCGTGCATACGCTGATCAAGGAAGGCGACAAGGAGCGGGTGCAGGTGTTCGAGGGTGTGGTGATTGGACGCAAGCGTGGCGGATCGCGGGCCTCGTTCACGGTTCGCAAGATGTCCTACGGCGTCGGGGTCGAGCGCATCTTTCCTTTGCACACCAGCCGGATCGAGAAGGTGGAACTGGTGTCGAAAGGCCGCGTCCGCCGCGCCCGCCTCAACTACCTGCGCGCCCTCGAGGGCCGCGCGGCCCGCATCAAGGGCGAGAAGTTCATCGCCGAGGATAGCGGTGGAAAACCGGCCGCCAAGCCGCCCGTCGCTGTGCCGGCGTCGTCCTGACAAGCCTGTCACCCGCGACCGCTGCTCTTCAACCGTCGGTCTGAAAAGCGTCCCGCACGTGGACGCACTCGGTCACGGTTCCGTCGTCGGCGAACACGACGCCGACCACGTCGAAGCGATACTCTGACGCCCGCGTTGGTTCCTGGTCGAGGAACAGGCGCGCGCTGCGGATGATCTGCGTGCGCTTGCGTCCGGTCACCGATTCAAGAGGGTGACCCTGATCGCTGCCGGTGCGCGATCTCACCTCGACGAACACGCAGGTACCGCGGTCGTCGGCCACGATGTCGATCTCGCCTTCGGGCCGGCGCCAGTTGCGGTGGACCACGCTCAGTCCGCTCGCCAGCAAATGCTGGACCGCTACATCTTCAGCCCGCTTGCCGGTGGCCAGCCGAGCGCGCATGCGGCCTTGGTCTGATCGACGCTCGTGCGTCGAGGCGGCTATTTGACGTTGCCGCAGGACTTGACTGTGCTGGTTGCCAGGCACGAAGGTGGCGGCTGCCAGCCACCCGCCGGAATGGTCAGGAAGTCCTTGCACATGCAGAGCTTCTTGCAGCATAGCGGCCCGAGCTCGAAGGCAATGCCGCAGATGAAGCCGTTGTTGCAGCGCTTGTCGATGCCCTTGGACTTGTTGCGACGCTCGTCTGGGGCTTCGCAGTCGCTGTCCTTGCCGCATTCTGCGGTGCATAGTGCGGTGGTGTCGACGGCGCCCACCACACGGTTGTCCTTCGCCGGCCGCAGGCAGATGCGGCTCGGGCACTCGAGCGCCGGAATGTTGTACAGCGCCTGGTTGGCGCCGCCGTCCACTGTGAGATCGCAGATCCGCCCCACGGCGTTGTCCTCACACGCCGCCGATCCGAGCGCTGCTACGATGAGCAGCGGCAGTGCGAGGCTGCTCCATCGCGGCTGTAATCGCGGCTGTAATCGCGGCTGCGATCGCGGCTGCGATCGCGGCTGATTGTGGGGAAACGCACAGAAATCATGGGGCATCCGAGTCGTCATCCGAGTCGTCGAACTCATCGGGGGCTCCTCCCGTTTTTCAGTCCGGAGCAGGGTGCACAGGCTGGGCTAGCTAGAGCCGCGCCATACTTATCGTCCGCCCGACAGGTGTCAACAGAGAAACGCCAACAAACTTTCGTTCCTAAAACCAGGTACTTAGCGTGGGTGGCCAAATGCCCACCGTGATCATCTTCACGCTTGACACACCAGATCCCCTTGCCTACGATGGCTCGGTTTTTGGTGCCAGCTCCGTCGGGAGCGGTCGCGGCCCCGTTTTTTGAATGCTCGAAATCGCTTAGCTTCGTGGGGCGTTTACGCGGGGGAGCCGCGAGCGAGCCTGGTCACAATCTGTGATTCCGTTCAGTTGCCTGCCGCGCTTTTCTTTCGGGCGGGCCCACAAAGAATGAGGTCTTGCATGAACCTTGTACGACGGACAGCACTTCTGGTGGTCATGTCATCGCTGGTGCTTGCGCCACAGGCGGTGGCGCAAAAGAAGAAGCCGGCAGCCAAGGCGGCGGCCGGACCCAGCAGCGGAGACTCGCCGGTGCTGTCCCGAGCCCTCAAGCTGTACGAGAGCGGCGACTTCTATTCGGCGACCATCGAGCTCCACAAGGTCATCGAAGGCGAGAGCGGCGATACCGACGCCGCCAAGCAGAAGGCCGAGTTCACCATGGGGAAGGCGCTGCATAAGCTTGAGTTCTATTCGTCGGCGCTGACCTACTTCGATCGCATCGTCCTGAAGGGGCCGTCGCACGCGCACTACAACGAGACTCTCAAGTGGCTGGCCGTGCTGTCACGTCTGATGCCCGACTCGGTCGGCGTGCTGGACAAGATCGGCAAGTACGACCGGAAGGAACTCGATTCGCCCTCGCTGGAGAGCGTTCGCAACGAGCTCTACTTCCTGCTTGGCAAGTACAACTACAACAAGGGCAAGTTCAAGGAAGCCGTGGCGTTGTTCGCGCAGGTGCCACAGCAGAACGAGTATTACGTTCAGGCCAAGCTGTTCGAGGGCGCGACGCACGTGCGCGAGTACGACGCCAAGTCGGCGGTTGAGGCGTTTAAGGAAGTTCTCCGGGCGGCGGCCGAGACCAAGGATGCGAAGGCCAAGCCGTTCGAGGATCTGGCCAATCTGTCGTTGGCGCGGACCTTCTACTCGACCAAGCAGTACGACCTGGCGGTCAAGTACTTCGATCGCGTGTCGACGGATTCATACGATTGGCCGAACAGCCTGTTCGAGTCGTCCTGGGCCAACTTCATGTTGAAGAACCAGGGTTATCCCAAGGCGCTCGGCAACATCCACACGCTGCAGGCACCGTACTTCGAGAACTTCATCAAGCCCGAGTCGGTCGGCGAGGCCATAACGGTCAAGGCCACCATCTACTTCTACAACTGCCTCTATGATCGCGCCGCCGACGCCATCGCGGAGTTCAACGAGCAGTTCATCCCGCTGGCGCAGGAACTGAAGAAGATGCTCGACTCGACGCCCGACAAGGCGGATTTCTTCGACCTGGCCGAGAAGCTCAGAGCGGGAAACTCCGGCGCGTCGCGCGCCGCGGAGCAGGCCGCCAAGGCCGTGATCTCGGACCGCAGCCTGTCGAAGCGCTTCGATTACGTGAAAGAGCTGGATCGCGAACTGGCCCAGTTCGAGAAGGCCGACCCGGCGTGGAAGTCGACCCAAATCGCCACGGTGGTGCAGACCGATACGACGCTGCAGCAGTCTCTGATCAAGAGCGAGGCGGGCGATCTCGCGCGTCAACGTGTCCTGCGCTTGGTGGGTGAGCTGGCCCAGCTCATCAAACGGGTCATCAAGATCGAGTACGAGATCCTGCAAGGCCAGAAGGGCTCGCTTGAGCAAGAAGTCGTCAAGGAGCAGCAGATCCTCGGCACAGGTAAGGTGATTGACGTGGGCAACATTCGCGTCGATGACGAGCACGAGTTCTGGCCGTTTCTGGGGGAGTACTGGCGAGACGAGCTGGGCTACTACCGGGTTCGGCTGCTCAATAAATGCGAGAAGAGCGCCCCGGAAGGGGCGCCGGCGCAATAGTCCTGGGCTCGCTTTCGACAGGTCGATGAGAGGTCTCAACCATGGGTAACAACGTGATCAAGGCAAGAACGATGGTGGTTTCGCTGCTTCTCGCGGCGCTGCTGACGCCGATGACGGCGCGCGCAGCTGACGCGAAGAAGAAGTTTTCGAAACAGGAGGCGGATGTTCAGACCATCCAGCAGACCAACCTCACCAAGCCGGCCGCTCCGTCCAAGGAGAAGAAGGAAGCAGGACCGGTGCTGACGCTCGACGAATTCGTCGAGAAGAAATCCGGCCAGATCCAGAAGTTGACCGACGCGCAGGTCTCGCAGATGCAGCGGCTCATCCGCATCACCGACGACAGCGATCCGCAGAAGCCGGACTTCCTGTTTCGGTTGGGCGAGCTTTTTGCGGAGAAGCAGCGCTTCTTCAACTTCCAGGCGCGGAGCAAGGACCAGAAGATCTTCGAGGCCGCGCCGGGGGCAAAGACGGCGCTGGTCAGTCAGCAGCAACGGGACGAGAAGGAAGCCGAGAAGTGGCTGCTTGAGGCGGTCAAATCTTACGCCGCGGCGCGGACCTTCAAGAAGTACGATCGCATGGACGAGGTGCTTTTTCGGCTGGCGTATCTGCTTCAGACCGTCAAGCGTGAGGACCAGGCGCGCGAGGTTTTCCACCAGCTCATCAAGGATTACCCGAACTCGAAGTACGTGCCCGAGGCCTTCCTGTCGTTCGCCGAGTTCTATTTCGGCAAGGGCGATATGGACAGCGCTCTCAAGTTCTACAAGAAGGTCGAGGAGTTCCCGAAGTCGTCCATCTACGGCTACGCCATCTACAAACAGGGCTGGTGCTTCGTCAACCTGGGTGACTTCAAGACCGCACTCAAGATCTTCGTCAACGTCATCGACCTGGCCAAGTCCGGGAAAGGCGGCGACAAGCGGCAGAACCAGGCCCTGCAGCGTGAGGCTCAGAAGGATCTGGTGAAGGCCTATGCGCGCGTCGGCACGCCGGACAAGGCCTGGGAGTTTTTCCAGCGCTACGGCGGCGACTTCGCGCCTCGGATGATGGAAGCGCTGGGCGAGCTTTATTGGGAACAGGGCATGTTCAAGGAGTCGACGATGGTCTACCGAAAGATCATCGCACTCAACATCGAGTCGCCGCGTATCTGCGAGTGGCAGAACAAGGTCGTCCGCAACACCCTGTCACAGGGGGCCAAGCGGGATCAGGTGCAGGAGATCCAGCGACTCGGCGCGGCTTATGAGCGCGTGGCGAAGATGCAAAGCGTGAAGAAGGACGTGCTCGACGAGTGCAAGAACTCGTACCACGACACCACGCGCGAGCTGGCGCTGATCTGGCACAAGGAAGCGCAGAGGACCAAGAACCCCGACACCTACCAGCTGGTCAAGTTCATCTACAAAGAGTACCTGGACCACTTCAGCAAGGACAAGGGCTCGTATGACCTCGCGTTCTACTACGGCGAGGTCCTGTTCCAGACCGAGAGCTGGAAGGAAGCCGCGGATGCCTACACCCGCGTCGTCGAGATGAACCCGGAACCCAACGCCAAGTGGCTCAAGGAAGCGGCGTACGCGGCGGTCATCTCCTGGAAGAACGCGCTGCAGGTCAGCGACGACGGGTCGGGGCCCGACAAGGGCAAGTTCGACGAGAAGGACCACAAGCCGCGCCCCATACCCGAGTTCCAGAAAAAGATGATCTCGGCCTTCGACACCTACATCAAGTACGTGCCAACGGCGCCCGAGCTGGTCACGATCAAGTACCGCAAAGCGCGCATTTTCTACGAATACAACCACTTCGACGATGCCGCGAAGCTGTTCCTGGACATCGTCGAGAAGCACACGGAGCACGAGCTGGCGATCTACTCGGCCAACCTGCTGCTCGATTCCTTGAACCTACTCGGCAAGGCCAAGGATGTCGTGGCGATGGTCGACCGTTTGATGAAGATCGAGAAGCTGATGGCGGACAAGGAGTTCGCCAATCAGATGATCGAGATCAAGACCGACAGCCTGGTGATGGAGGCGAAGCAGCACGAGGCGCAAAAGAACTACAAGGAATGCGGCGTGACGATGGAGGCGGCGGCCGAGTCGCGCCCCGATCACGCCAAGCATGCCGAGCGGCTATACGACGCCGGACTTTGCTACACGAACGCCCGCCTGGTCGGCCAGGCGATCCGGGTGCGTGAGGCGCTGATCGCGGCACATCCGAAGGACACGCTGGCGCAGAAGGCGCAGTTTCAGATCGCCTCGGGTTACCAGCAGCTGGCCTCATACACGCGTGCCGCCGAGTATTTCGAGCAGTTCGCCACGAAGTTCCCGGGCGAAAAGCAGGCGGAGCCGGCGCTCAACAACGCCACGGTGTACCGCATCGGCCTTGGCGACTACGAAAAGGCCATGGAGGACATGAACACGTTCATCCGGCTCTACGGCGCTCGCAAGCCACAGGACGCGGCGGGCGTATTCTTCCAGATGGCCCAGATCTACGAGAAGCAGGGCAAGACCGACGAACTTATCCGCCACTACAACGACTACCTCAAGAAGTGGGGCGCGCAGGGCGGAGTCGACAAGCAGATGCTGGCGCACTTCTTCCTGGGCGAGATGATGTGGAAGCGCTCGTGCCCCCAGGATGGCGTGAACGGAGCGTGCGTCGAACTCAAGCGGGTCACCGCCACCGGTCGCCAGAAGGCGCTTTACGATCTCAACAAGAAGATCAAGGACCGCAAGAAGAAGATCAAGGACAAGGACTTCCGCACGCAGTGTGGGCCGCCCACCAAGTCCAAGATCACGGTGCACGACCGCAACAAAAAGGTCGCGGCCGACGGCCAGAACCACTTCAAGGAAGTGTTGCGGCTGTGGAACCGCGGCGAGGCTGCGAAGAAAGTTCCCGGCGCAACTCCTGGCGAGCAGCAGGCTCGGGCGGCGCTGGCCCAGAACGCGGCGGCGGGAGCGGCCTTCTATCAGGCCGAGCAGAACTACGAAGAGTTTCTGCGGGTGAAGTTCCCTGAGGGTCTCGACTTTCAGGCGCCGACCCAGTTCGACAACAAAGCCAAAGCGGCGATCAAGAAGAAGAAGCTCGAGGAGTCGACCAAGAAATTCGGTACCTACTTGGATTCGAAGACCAAGCTGGTGGAAAAGCTGACCGGCCCGAGTACCGACAAGAAGGGTCTCTACGACCTGGTGCTTGACTACAAGGTCGCCCACTGGACCATCGCGGCGGCCGGTCGCATCGGCCAGGTGTACTCGAACTTCGTCGACCAGCTGTACACGGCCGAGATTCCCAAGGACCTCAAGGAGCAGGACGAGTGGGGGAACCGGCCACGAGAAATCTACTGCGACGCGCTGGTCGATAAGGCCGAGCCCATCGAGGCCAAAGCAGTCAAGGGCTTCGACATCTGCCTGCAGGCGGCTACCCGCGAGTCGTGGTTCAACGAATGGTCGTCGCTGTGCGAGACCGAACTGAACCAGATGCAGCCGTCGGAATTCCCGCTGGCGGCCGAGATGAAGCCGGAATGGGGCTACGTGCCGACCCAGATGACACCGGCCTCGGTGATGTCCGAGCTGCCGGAGCGGACCCAGGCGATCCTGTCGCAGAAGCAGTAGGAGCCGAGCCATGTCGATCACGATGAGCACGATGAGAAGTCAGGTCCGGGGCGGGCTGGTTGGCACCGCCTTGATGTTGTTCTCTGTGGGCTGCGCGACGCAGCAGGCGGCGCAGGTGCCGGGATCGTCGACCGCCGACCTGGACAAAGACGTGGCCTCGGTACCTGGAAGCGCCTCCAAGTCCGAGCCCAGGATCGCCGAGATGACGCCGTCGGCTGCCGCCAAGAAGGGACCGACGCGCAATATTAGCGACGACGCGCGGGAAGATTTCGACAAGGCGGTCGCCCGCTACGAGAAGCTCCGCAAGGGCGGCAAGTTGGGTGCTGCTGACTGTGACGACGCAGCCGCCGGTTTCCGCAAGGCCGCTGATGCCAACGCTCAGCTTATGGAGGCGCGACACAACGAGGCCTCGGTCTACTTCGAGTGCGGCAAGCAGGCCGAAGCCATGGCGCTCTGGGAGCGACTCGCCACCCAGAACTACGCGCCGGCGCTGACCAACCTGGGCTATCTGGCGTGGCAGAAGGGCAATGCGGCTGGGGCCGAGGACTACTTCAATCGCGCCGTGAGAGCTGACCAGCTGCAAGGGTCCGTGTCCGCCCGGATCAACCTGGCGCAGCTGCTGCGTGACCGGGGCCGCCGCTCAGGTAACACCGCTGAGAAGAACAGCCTCACGCAGGAAGCTATTGGCCACCTGCGCCGCGTGCTTGCCATCGACGGCAACAAGCTGCAGGCGTACGCGATCCTCTGCTACTTCTATTACGACCTGGGCTTTCTTGAGATGGCGCGGCTGGTGGGCGAGCAGGCGATTCGGCGTGCCAGCGAGATCGCAACGGGCAAATTCGAGGAGCAGAAGGGCGACACCTTCGGCGCGGCCGAACGTGGCAAGAAGGGCAAGGCCGCCGCCAAGAAGGACAAGGACGGGGACGAGCCGAAGGCGGCCAAGGAGAAGGGCGGCGACGAGAGCGGTACCGGGGTGACGGCCGAAATGAAGAAGCAGCTGGCGGTCGTCTACAACACCCTGGGCCTCATGCAGCTGCGCCGAAAGAACGTGGCGGAGGCCATCAGCAACTTCCGCAAGTCGGTCGATCACGACAGTGGCTTGAACGAGGCGCGGCTGAATCTGGCGGCGGTATCGCTGAACTTTCGCGACTACAAGACGGCCGAGGAGAACTTCCGCGAGGTTCTCAAAGGGCAGCCGCGCAATTTCGAGGCGGTGATGGGCCTGGGGGTTGCCCTGCGCGGCAACCGCAAGTTCGACGAAGCCGAGCAGCAGTACCTGGCCGCGCAGAAGCTCGATCCGGCAAACCCCGATAGCTACTTCAACCTGGGTGTCCTCTACCAGGACTACAAGGGCGGAGAGAAGCCGACCCTGCAGCGAGCGCAGCAGTTCTACCGGGACTACATCGGGCGCGCGGCGGGTGGCGGGGCCAAGCGCAAGGACGCCGAGAAGCGTATCAAGGACATCGACGAGCTGTTCGTGGCGCTGGCGGAGATGGCGGTCATGCAGAAAGAGGCGGACGAGATCCAGCGCAAGTCGGAGGAGCAGCAGAAGAAGATGGAGGAAGAGCTCAAGAAGATGCAGGAGGCCGAGAAGGCGCAGCAGGCCAGCGGCAAGCCTGCCGGGCCGTCAGCGGCGGGCGCCCCGGCTCCAACTGCTCCTGGCGCCCCGGCTGCCGGAGCGCCGCCGGCCGCGGCGCCGCCGCCACCACCGAGCACGACGAAGCCGCCGTCGCCAGCGACGCCCCCGCCCCCGGTACCGACCACGACGAAGCCGCCGTCGCGGAAAAAATAGCTCGCGGCGGGCCCCTCTTCCGGCGTTCCCGGTCGGGGAAACTTTCTTGGAACCTACCTGAGATTCCGTTGTCTATATGGGGGGCGAGCCCTCGCACCCTCGGGTCACGAAGGAAGGACACACGAACATGAATATCAAGCTCACCTCCACATTGGCTCTGGTGCTGGCGACGGGTATTTCGGGCGCCGTGTGGGCGCAGGCCAAGGCGCCAGCCGGGGCCGCTGCCAAGGCCGGGGGCGGAGCGGGCGGCGACGAGAACGTGTCGTACAAGGCCAAGACCGTGTTCGACTTCGAAGACGACATGGTTGAGGGTGATTTGCAGCGACCCGACGGGGAGTTGGTGGATTCGACCCGGAAGGCCCAGCATTCGAGCCTCATTGAAATCCGTAAGGACTTCATCCCGGAGATGCTGAAGTCCCTCGAAGACGTTTAGCAGCTCCCTAGATCCGAACCCCGACCCTCGAACCCCCACCCTCGCCCTCTTCGCGCATACGGCGAGAGGGATTGCAAGGAGACTGCCGGATGGCCAACGTCAAGGTTCCCCTCAAGTTTCAGATCTTCCGCGGCGACGAGTTCCTACGGGAGGAGGTCGTGAACGAGGCCGTCATCAAGGTTGGCAAACTGGCCTCCTCGCACCTGCGCCTCGATGACGAATCGGTGTCGCGCATGCACGCGGTCATCGAGATCAACGGGCCCGAGGACGTGCAACTAATCGATCTGGGTTCAACCCGGGGCACGGTGGTCAACGGTGAGAAGATTACCAAGGCCCGGCTCAAGGCTGGCGACGAGATTTCCTTCGGCGACGTGCGGGTCATCGTGACCCTGCTCGCTGACGAGTCCACTCTGGCAGCTCCCATGGCGACCGCGGCGATTGCGCACCAGATGCGGGCCCCGGCGCCGATGGCGCCCGCGCCTTTCGTGCCACCGCCGATGGCGGTTGCGCCGCGTGCTCCGGTGCCGTCACCTTTCGCGGCAGCCCCGGCGCCTGTACCGCAGCCGATGTTCGCGGCGCCGGCCGGTCCCGGAGGGGTCAACCCGGTGGCAGCCGAGGTCGAGGTACACGACGGCACCAGGGCGATAGAGGTGCAAGCGGTCTTCCGCGGCGTGGTGATCAACACGCGCCATCTCTATGATCCGAGCGCCAAGTCCTCGTCTAGTCAGGCCAAAGGGCTGATGGGCGCCGGCGCGGCACTGGTCCTGATAGGCCTCGCCACCTTCCTTTACACGGTGCAGGACGTGGCCGCCGAGAAAGCCGAATACGAGAAATGGACGAGCGCCAACAAGGAAGCTCGGGCGTTCCCGTGGAAGCCGCGCAACGGGACCACCGACGCGGTGGTGTTCGTGGGCTTCGGGCTCGGCATCGCGCTGTCGTACATGGGCCTCAAGCGCCGGGTCGGCAAGCGGCATCCGAATTACTTCATCGGCTCGGGCGCCGAAACCGATGCGCCAGCCGCGTCCGAATACGTCGGCGGTGGATCGCATGCCCTGGTGGCGGTGTCGGGCGGCGACTATGTGGTGAACGTGACGCCCCAGATGGCGGGCGAGGTGGTGACCGACAACCAGGTCATGTCGCTTGCGCAGTTCACGCAGCAGCGTGGTTCCAGCTTCTCGCTGCCCGAGCGAGCGCGGGCCAAGATCGAGTGCGGCGAGACTACGTTCTTCGTGAATTCGACTCCGAAGCCGCGCACGCTCGACGTGCCATTCTTGATCTGGCGGTGGAGCGAGCAGGCGTACACGGTCGGATCGGCGATGGCGCTGTTGTTGTTCCTGCTGATGATCTTCTCGGTACCGCCGGATCCGAAGTCGCTGTCCCTGGATCTGTTCAACAGCGACAACCGCTTCGTGAACTTCCTCATCAAGCCGCCGGAGGAGAAGGAAGAAGAGATTCCGGAGTGGCTCAAGAAGAAGAGCGACGATACCCAGGGTGGCAAGGGTAAGCGGCACAAGGGCGAAGAAGGCAAGATGGGCAAGAAGACCTCCAAGAACAAGGAGGGCCTCTATGGGCTCAAGGGCCCGAAGGACAACCCCGATCCGCATCTGGCCAAGAAGCTGGCGGAGGAAATGGCCAAGAACGCCGGCATTCTTGGCGTGCTCAAGATGAACGAGGGCTCGCACATCGCCTCGATCTTCGGCCGCGACACGGCGCTCGGCCAGGACGCGGACAACGTTCTTGGCGGCTTGATCGGCAGCCAGATCGGCGAGGCCTATGGCGTCGGCGGCCTGGGCCTGGTCGGGACCGGATCAGGCGGCGGTGGCACCGGCGAGGGCACGATCGGCCTCGGGAACCTGGGCACCATCGGTAAGGGGGGCGGCGGCGGCTCGGGATCGGGTTACGGCCGCGGTGCGGGAGGGCTCGGCGGTCGGCGTGCCAAGGCGCCTGACGTAATCCCGGGACAGGCGGCGGTGCGCGGCTCGCTCGACAAGGAAATCATCCGGCGCATCATCCGGCGCCACATCAACGAAGTGAAGTACTGCTACGAGCAGGAGCTGACCAAGAAGCCTGAACTCGGCGGTCGCATCGCGGTCCAGTTCACCATCGCGGCGACTGGGCAGGTCGTGGCCTCGGTGCTGCAGACCTCGACCATGGGTGCCCCGCGGGTCGAGAATTGCGTGGTCCAGTCGGTGCGGCGTTGGGAGTTCCCCAAGCCGCTCGGCGGCGGTATCGTCATCGTCACCTACCCGTTCGCGTTCTCGCCCGCTGGCGGCGCGACCGAGCAGTAGCATCTGCCCCGGGGAGCCCACATGCGCCAAAGCCTGAAAATCGTCCTCGCGATCTCCGCCCTCATGCCGGCGTGCGACCAGTTCGTATGCAGCCAGGAACGCATGAAGGCGATGGAGCACTCGAACAAGGGCGTCGACTCGTTCAAGAACAGCCTGTTCGACGCGGCCGAGCGGGAGCTGAAGCTAGCCATCCAGACCGACCCGACCTACGACGTCGCCCACTACAACCTGGGTAAGGTTTTTCAGAAGCAGCGCAAGTGGGACAAGGCCGCGGAGGCGTTCGAGGCGGCTGCTCAGCGAGCGCCCAGCAATGCCAACTACCAGTACGATCTTGGCGAAGCCTACCTGGAGGCCAAGAAGATCGACTCGGCAGAGGCGGCGCTCAAGAAGGCTACCGAGCTTGATCCCATGCTGTTCAAGGCGCACTGGCGGCTTGGCTTGGTGTACATCAACCTTGAGCGGCCCAAGGAAGCCGACTCGGCTCTGCGCAAGGCCATCGAAGCCAACGCGCGACTCGACAAGCCGTTCGTGGCCCTCGGGCACCTGTATCTGGACTACGACGCGGCCAAAGAGGCCGAGCAAGTCTTCAGCGAGTGCGTGCGCGCCAACGAGATGAGCGCCGAGTGCTTCAACGGCCATGGGCTGGCGCTCAAGGACTTGAAGCAGTTCGAGCCGGCGGTGGCCGAGTTCAAGAAGGCCAATGAGATCGACTCGGCCCTCAGCACGGTTCTGTACAACTGCGGCATGACCTACGCGGACTGGTTCGAGCAGAGCCACGCGAACGAGCACAAGGAAAAGGCGCGTGACTATCTGCAGAAGTTCGTGTCCGGGACGAGTTCGAAGGACGGCGGCTTCGGGTACGTGAAGGCCGCCAACGACAAGCTGTACGCCCTCAGCGGCAGCTGACCTGTCGTCTGATTCCGGCCGCACCGAAGGGCGCCCCAGAGGCGCCCGCTAGCGTGGCCGAGCGTGAGATCCGGCGGCCCGCGAAATCAGCATCTGTAAATCGCTGGTTTATCGTTGTGCGCGCCGAGGCGCGCGTGGTAAAAAAAGCCTCCTTTTTCCGCGGCTTTTCGCCTAGTTAGCGGGCGTGCACGCGGACAGGGAAGCGCTTTCCGAACCGCCCTTGAATTCCCGGAGGAACACGTGGGGAAGAACGATAGCCGCCAGTCGAACGGGGCCCTTGATGACTTTCCGTCCGAGCTGAGAGATCAGGCCCAGGCTGCCCTGGAAGCGGAGAAGCAGTCGGTCGATCGAGGCATCGACGCGTGGAAAAAGCTGGTGGCTTCGGCACCCGCAGAATGGGCACCCCGCCGCGAGCTGGCGCGCGCTTACAAGAAGGCGGAGAAGTGGAAAGCCGCCGTCGACATGATGAAGGAGGGGGTCGAGAAGGCAACGTTCTCGTCGCCCGAACTGAAGGTGCCGGTGCTGTTTGAGATGATCGACGTGTACCGCGATCGACTCAAGCAGGACACGATGGTCTTGGCCGCGTTCAACCAGATCCTGACCATCCAGCCCGACAACCTGCAGGCGGTCGATGCACTGTCGGCGCAGTACGAGGCCATGGGGCGCTGGCCCGAGCTGATCTCGATTTTGCGCAAGCGTGCTGGGGTGGTGACCCTGCCGGCCGAGAAGGTTGATCTGCACCTGCGGGTGGCCAAGCTGTACCTGGAGAAGTTCCAGAATCAGGCCGAGGCCATGAAGGCGTTCGAGGCGGTGCTGGAGATTGATCCTGCAAACCAGGATGCGCTCGGCAAGCTGAAGGAAGCGTACGAGAAGCGGCGCGACTGGGACAAGCTGGTGGCGTTGGCGAAGAACGAGATCGCGCGCATCGGCGACGTCGGCGAGCGCAAGAGTCGCAAGGTCGACGTGGCCAAGCTGGCATCGGAGAAACTGAAGAAGTCGGCGGTGTCGATCGAGCTGTGGCGCGACGTTCTGAAGGAGGAAGAGGGCCACGCCGAGGCGCTTGCAGAGCTGGAAAAACTCTACGAGCGGGAAAAGCAGTGGGGTGAGCTGGCCGCGGTGCTGGACAAACAGGCGGAAGCGATGCTGGCCGCCAAGCGTGGTGCGGTGCTGCTGAAGCTGGCGACTCTTTACACCGAGAAGGTCAACGACCTCGGCAAGGCGGTCGCCACCTGGCAGGCCTTGCTGGCGGTCGAGCCGGACAACCGTCGGGCGCAGGACGCCTTGCGGAAGCTGTATCTACAGCAGAAGGACTGGGAGGCGCTCGAGGTTTTTTTCGCCGGCCAGGGCAAGTGGGACGAGTTCGTCCGGGTTCTCGAGCGTCAGGCCGACGCTGAGGATGACGCCGCCAAGGTTGGGTTGTTCACCAAGATAGGGCAGCTCTACCGCGATCGTCTCAGCAAGGGCGACAAGGCCGGCAAGGCGTTCGAGCGTGCGTTGCAACTTGACGGTAACAGTCTGGCGGCCGCGCAGGCGCTGATTCCCTTCTACGAGAAGGCCAAGGACGGCAAGCGTCTGGCGGTGGTGTTGCAGGTCGAGCTGGCTCACACCAAGGATCCGGCCGAGCGACAGGAGCGGGCGCAACGAATCGTGCAACTGCTCGATGGCGAGGCGGGCGACAAGGCGGGGGCAGTGATCCTCGCGTTGGAGGCGTTCTCGCAAAGTCCGCTGAGCGACTGGACCCGTGAGGCGTCCGAGCGCCTTGCGGCCGAGGTCGGCGTCTGGCCCGACCTGGTCAAGGCCTACGAAGCGGCCCTGCCCGCGTGCAAGGGCGAAAGCGCTCTGCCGCTGCTGGCAACGCTGGCCCGGGCGTACGAGCGCGAACTCGGCGACGCCGAGACCGCGATCGCGCGCAACAAGCAGATCCTGCAGCTACGCGACAACGACGAGACTGCGGTGCTGGCGCTCGAGCGCCTCTACGTAGCGACCGAGAACCACGCGGCGCTGCTGGCCATCTACGACAAGAAGCTGGGGCTGGCCAAGACCGACGCCGAGAAGCGCGAGGTGCGTTTTCGTCTGGCGGGGCTGTACGAAAACGAGATCAAGGACGCTAACAAAGCGGTCGCGATCTATGTGGAGATCCTCAAGACCAACCAGGAGGACCTGCCGGCGCTGCAGGCTCTCGATCGCCTGTACCGGGCCACCGGCCGCTGGAAGGACCTGGTCGACACTGTCGAGAGTGAGCTTCTGCTGTCAGCCGACAAGGCGCTGTCCGCCGACCTGACTTTCCGGTTGGGTGACGTGCGCGAGAAGCATCTGGCCGACGAGGACGGTGCGGTGACCGCGTTCAGGGACGCGCTTGCGCTTGATGCGGGCCATCCGGGTGCCAAGTCCGCGCTGGAGAAGTATCTCGTCGATCCCAAGCGGCAGATGACGGCCGTGGCCGCGCTTGAACCTATCTACGAGGCGGCGAGCGAGCTCGAACGCCTGGTTGAGACCCAGCGGATCCGGCTGACGGTTGAGAAGTCGACGCCGGCGCGGGTGGGTTTGCTGCGCAAGATAGGCGCGCTGGAACATGGCCTCGGCCGAAACGATCCGGCGTTCGACGCCTACGCGCAGGCATTCAAGGAGGACCCGTCGTCGGCAGATGCCCGCGCGGCCCTGGAAGACCTGGCGGGCACTCTGGACAAGTGGCAGCCGCTGGTCGAGCTGTACACCGCGCCCCTGGTGGCCAAGAAGAAAAAACTGGAGCCGGCGCTTGAGCGCGAGCTTCTGCTGGTCGTCGCCATGGCGTACGACGAGAAGCTGGGCCAGTCGGAGAAGGCGGTCGAGTTCTTCCGCCGCGCGCAGAGCATCGAGCCCGACGATCCCTCGGCGCTGGAGGCGCTCGAGCGCCTGTACACCCGCACCGAGCGCTGGCCCGAGCTGGTCGAGACCCTGCGGAAGAAGGCGGACGTCGTCAAGGATGGCAACGAGCGCGAGAAGATCCGGACGCGCATCGCCACCATCTACGAGGAGGCCATCGGGAGTCCCGACGAGGCCATCACGGCGTGGAAGGATGTTCTGTCGGAGAACCCGGGCAACTTGCCGGCGCTCAAGGCGCTTGACCGTCTCTACGGCGCCAAGGGCATGGACACCGAGCTGGCCGACAACCTGCAAACCCAGCTCGACCTGGCTGACAATCAGGACGATATCGTCGCGCTACTGGGACGGCTGGGCCGCTTGCGCGCAGAGAAACTGCGCGATGCAGTCGCGGCCATCGACACCTACCGCAAGCTGCTTGACCTGGCGCCGGGACATGCCGAGACGGTCGAGGCGCTGGAGCGCATGCTGCCCCAGCCCAAACACGAGCTGACCCTGGCCGAGATGCTGGAGCCGGTCTATCGGGTGCGGGCCGACTTCCCCAACCTGGTGCGCGTGCTCGAGATCGAAGTCAGGCACGCCGCCGAGCCACGAAGGAAGATCGCGCTTCTGCAAGAGATCGCGACCGCGCTCGAGGACGGCTGCGACAATCCCTCGGCGGCCTACGACGCCCTGTCACGCGCGCTCACGGAAAATCCGCTCGAGGAGGAATCGAGCAAGCGCATCGAACGCCTGGGCCGGGTGCTGTCGCGCTTACCGGAGCTGGTGGCGCACTACGAATCGCTGGTCGAATCGGTCGCCGAAGATGAGCTGAAGAACCAGCTGCTGCACAAGATCGCCCTGCTGGCCGAGATCGAACTGAACGACGATGGGCGCGCGGCGGCGGCGTACACCCGGGCACTGGCTGCGATGCCGAAGGATCTCGAAGCCGCCAACGCGCTCGAGCGCATCTACGTCCGCAACTCGGACTACGCGGAGCTTGTCGGGCTTTACCGCCGCAAGATGACCATCGTCGATCTGCCTGCCGAACAGAAGGAACTGGGTTTCCGTGCCGCGCAGGTCTACGAGGAGGTGCTTGAGAATCCCGACCAGGCCATCGCGGTCTACCAGCAGGTTCTGGCCATCGACGAGAGCGACCGCAATGCGCTTGAGCATCTGGAACGGCTGTATGTCCGGCTGTCGCGCTGGAGCGACCTGAAGGACGTCTACGCCAAGAAGGCCGAGCTGGCGGGCACGACGGCCGAGAAGAAGCAGATGCTGTTCGTGCTGGGGCAGGTCCACGACCGCGAGTTGCGCGATCCGGCGCGGGCCATCGAGATCTACAACGCCATCCTGGACATCGATCCTGACGACTTCGAGGCTGTGCAAGCCCTTGATCGCCTGTACGCGCAGACCGAGCGCTGGCTGGATCTTCTGACGGTGCTGGAACGACAGACCGAGCTGTCGCCGTCGAGTGCAGAGGTGGTTTCGTTGCGCTTCCGCATCGGTGAGCTGTGGCGGAGCAAGCTGAAGGACTTCGCGCGCGCGGCCGACTCGTACCGCCAGGTGTTGTCGGTGGAAACCACCCATGAACCATCGCTCGCTGCGCTGGAAGCCATGATGGCGGCCGGCGAAGAGCCGATCCTCGCGGCGCAAGTGCTCGAGCCCATCTACGAGTCGGTGGGAGACTGGGAGAAGGTTGCCTCCGTGTACGAGGTGATGGTCAAGCACACGGATGATCCGGTGCGCAAGACCGACCTCCTGGGACGCATCGCGGGTATCCAGGAACGACGGCTCATCAATCCCGACGCCGCCTTCGACGCCTGGTGCCGGGCGTTGCGGGCCGATGCGACCAATCCCGATGTGGTCGCGCAGCTCGATCGGCTGGCCGACTTCGCTGCGCGCTGGCCTGATCTCGCAGCGGTCTACGAAGCCGAACTTGAGCGCATCATGGACAGCCGCGTCCAGGTCGAGATGCTGTTGCGGATCGCGCGCATCTACGAGGAAGAGACCCGCGAGATCGAGCGGGCGATACAGGCCTACAAGCGTGTGTCCGACGCCGAGCCCGACCGCAAAGAGGGTCTCCTGGCGCTCGATCGCCTGTACACCAAGACGCGGGCGTGGGCCGAGCTGGCCGAGGTGTTGCGGCGCGAGATCCGGCTGGCAGCGACGGAGGAAGAGATCGTCTCGCTGTCGTTCCGCCTGGCGCAGCTGCTTGAACTGGAGCTGGGCGATCTGCCCAAGGCGGTCGAAGCGTACCAGGACATCCTGAACGCCGACCCGCAGCACCGCGAGACCCGTGCGGCGCTCGAGCGCATGTTGCAGGGCGGGACCATGCAGCTCGAAATAGCTCAGGTACTGGAGCCGTTGTACCGGCTGGGTGAGGAGTGGGACAAGCTGGTCGACGTCTACCAGATCGAGCTCGGGCGACTGGCGGACACCGAGGAGCGTATGAACCTCCTGCGTCGCGTGGCGGACATCGCCGAGACCAAGTTGTTCGACCAGGTCGCGGCGTTCGAGTGGTGGGCGAAGGCGGTGCAGGAGAGCCCGGGGTCCGAGCAAGCGCAGGATGAAGCGTTGCGGCTGGCGCGCCAGACCCACCAGTGGGAGGGCTACGTCGGTACCCTGTTGGCGGCGGTCGAGTCGAGCAAGGATGCGACGGTCAGGCGGGACGTGCTGTTGCGTCTGGCCACGGTGTTCGAGCAGGACCTGGTCGATCTGCCTCGCGCCGAGGAGGTCCTGAATCAGATCCTGGCGGAGAGCCCGCAAGATCCGGCCGCGCTGGCGTTCCTCGACCGGGTCTACGACCGGCAAGGGATGTTCGGCGAGCTGGCCCAGGTGCTGCGTCAGCGCATCGCCGTCACCGACGACTCGAAGGAACTGGTGGCGCTGCAGTTGCGGTTAGGCCGCGTGTTGGCGGACGTCCTCGACGACGTCGAGGGGGCGATCGCGGCCTACAATGCCGTGCTCGAGCAGGAATCGCGCTCGGCCGAGGGGCTGGAAGCACTGGAGAAGCTGTATTTCCGCGGCGAGCGCTGGCAGGAGCTTTACGGCGTTTACGAGAAAATGGTCGACATCGCCCCCGGCGACCAGGCGCTGTCGGACTGCTACGCGCGCATGGCGCGGATCTCCTCCGAGGTGTTCGGCCAGCGCGACAAGGCGGCCGAGCTGTGGCAGAAGGTGCTGGATCTGCGTGGGGGCGATCCGGTGTCGCTGGACGCGCTTGCGGATCTGTACGAGCACTCGGGCGCGTGGCGCGAGCTGACCGAGATCCTGGACAACCAGATCCGCGCCATCGAAGATCCCATGGCCCGCGTCCCGGTGTACAAGCGGCTCGGCCGTATCTGGGGCGAGAAGCTGTCGCGCGAGCGCAACGCGCTGGAGTGCTGGCAGCACGTGCTGGAGATCGATCCCGGTGACGTCGAGGCGTTGAAGGCGATCGGCGAGAACTACCGCAGCGCCGGAGCGTGGGAAGAACTGTCCGAGACGCTCGGCAAGTTGATCGATCTCGGCACCATGGGGCTTGGCGAGGACGAGCTCAAGGAGCTGTACGCCCAGCTCGGCGAGCTTGAGGGCGGCACGCTGATGCGGGTCGAGCCCGCGGTTCGCGCTTGGCGCCACGTGCTGGAGCTGGATCCGAGGGACTTCCGGGCCATGGCGGCGCTTGAGACGCTGTACACGCAGGAGGCGCGCTTCGAAGAGTGCGTCGACGTGCTGGAGCGACGGGTGGCAGCGCTGACGTCGTCCGACGAGCAGGTCGACGTGCTGATGCAGATCGCGAGCATGTGGGCCGACAAGGTCGGCGACGGTGGTGCGGCGGCCCTGGCCTACGAGCGGCTCCTGCAGATCGAGCCGGGTAACGTCAACGGTTCGCTAGAGCTCGAGCAGCTGCTGCGACAGCGCAACGACTGGATGAAGCTGATCGAGCTTCTGCTGTCGCGCACCGAGTTCGTCAGCGAAACCGCGGATCGGATCAATGTCTTTTGCCAGATCGCCGAGGTGTACGAGCAGCAACTGGGTGATCGAGAGAGCGCCTTCGTGACCCTGCAGGCGGCCTTTCGTGAGGATTACTCCAATGACCAGGTCGCCAAGGAGCTGGAGCGCCTGGCCACGCTGGCCGGTAAGTGGAATGAGTTGCTGTCGGACTACACGCAGGTGGTGCAGACCATCCCCGACACGCGGCAGGCAGCCGATCTGTGGGTGAAGATCGGGCGCTGGTACGATTCGGCTCTTTCGCACGTCGACTACGGCATCGCGTCCGTGCAGCAAGCGCTGGCCCTCGACCCGAATCATGTCGGCGCGATGGCGGCTCTGGAGGACTTCTATCGCAAGAAGGGCCAGTGGCGCGAGCTGGTGGGCGTGCTGGCGCGGCACGCTGATGTCGAGGGCGAGCCAGAACGCAAGGTCAGCGCGCTGCTGTCGCTGGCGGAGGCCTACGAGACCCAGCTTGGCGACACCGCTCAAGCGACGGTGGCTTACCAGCAGGCGCTCGACGTCGATGAGAAGTGCCTGGTCGCCATCGATGCGCTTGAGCGTCTGTACCGGCGGACCCAGGCCTGGGACCGGCTGGTGGAGGTGCTGGCCAAGAAGTCGCACACGGTCGATGACGGCGAGCTGGCGGTCAAGCTGCGCCTGCAGGTCGGTGAGCTGTGGGAAGAGCGACTGGGAGACAACGATCGCGCTGTCGATGCGTTCAAGGAAGTGCTCACCGTCGATCCGCAGAACATCGACGCGCTCAAGGCGCTGGAGCGTCTGTACCAGAACACCGGCAAGATGGACGCGTACCTCGACATTCTCGAGCACGAGCTGGAGGTGATCGGCTCGGAGGAGGAGCGGGTCGCGATTTACCAGCGGATGGCGTCAGTGTGGGAGCAGCAGTTCGGCAAGACCGATCGGGCCATCGAGTGCCTGCAGAAGATCCTGCTCATCGACACCAATGCCCAGCAGGCTTACCGCGATCTGGATCGCCTGTACCGGGCCGAGCGCAAGTGGGACGCGCTGGCCGACAACTACCGCAGCCACATTCTGGTGGCGGCCGATCCGGCGGAGCGCACCGAGCTGTACTACCGCATGGGCAAGGTCTACGAGGACGAGCTCAAGGATCCGGATCGCGCCATCGAGGCCTACAACGACGTCACCACGTTCGATCCTGACCATGTCCCGGCGCTCAAGGGTCTGTCACGGCTGTTCGAGCAGACCGAGCAATGGGAGCGGTCGGTCGAGATCATGCAGCGGCTGGTGCCGGTGGTGGAGGCCAAGGAGAGGGTCGACCTCAACTACCGCCTGGGCAAGATCTTCGACGAGCAGATGCACCTGCCGGAGACGGCGGAAGAGCGTCTGGGCGACGCTCTGGCCATTGATCCGACGCACGTGCCGAGCATGCTGACGCTGCTCAATCTGTACAAACGGCGCGGCGACTCGATGAAGGCGGCGCAGCTGATGGTTCGAGCCGTCGAGTACACGCCGAACGTACTGGAGAAAACTCGGCTTCTGTACGAGGCCGGCAAGATCGCGCTGTCCGAACTGGGCGACGAAGCCGGTGCGGCGGAGTTGCTGGCGCGCACCCTGGAACTCGATCCCGAACACGTGGAGGCTGGCGAGCCTCTGGCCGACATTTACTTCAGGCGCGGCGAGTGGGCGAAGCTGGTGCCGATCCTCGAGATGCTGGTGCGCAAGGCGGATCGAAAGGCGCGCGGCGAGCTCAACGTCTCCTATTACCGGCTGGCCAAGGCGTGCGCGGAGCTCGGCGACAGCGACAAAGCGCTCAAGTACTACAAGCAGGCCTACGATCTCGATTCGACCCATCTGCCCACGCTGCTCGACCGGGCGGCGCTGCTTTACAAGAGCGAGATGTGGGACGAGGCGTTCAAGCTCTACCAGACGGTGCTGGTCCACCACCGCGAGGCCCAGAAAGACAGCGACATCGTCGAGATCTTCTATCGGATAGGCCAAATCAAGCTGAAGACCGGCGAGCGGGCCAAGGCCATCAACATGTTCGAGAAGGCCCTGGAGCTGGACGCCGGGCACCGGACGACGCTCGAGGCGCTGGTGGGTATCTACGTGGCGGCGGGCGACTTCGAGGCGGTCATCAGGCAGAAGCGGGCGATCCTGGCGCATTTGGTGGACGTCGGCGCAAAGCTGGTCGTCCAGCAAGAGATCATCGACATCTACAAGAACCAGCTCAAGAACCAGCAGAAGGCGATTGCGGCCTATCTGGAAGCGCTGGAGCTGCGGCCTGACGATCGCGGGCTTCTGCACGATGTGCTGGAACTGTTCACCGAGACCAAGCAGTGGAAGAAGGCGGTGGAGATTCTGCTCAAGCTGGCGTCACTAGAGCAGGCCAAGGCGCGGGCCAAGTATCTGGAGGCGGCGGGCAACATCACCAACTACGAGCTGCACTCGCCCGACGAGGCGGTGGAGTTCTACAACCAGTCGCTCGACGAAGATGCCGACTCGCTGAAGGTGTTCGAGCGTATCGACAAGATCCTGACCGCCAAGAAGGACTGGCAGAATCAGCAGCGTAACTATCGCAGGATGATCAAGCGCATGGGACCCACGCCGGCGCCCGAGAAGAAGGGCACCCAGATCGCGCTGTGGCACGCCCTGGGCGAGATCTACCGATCGCGCCTGAAGAACTTCGCCGCAGCAGCGGAGGCCTTCGAGGTGTGCGTGAACCTGGAACCGGATAACTTCCAGCGTCACCAGATCCTGGCCGAGCTGCATCAGCTTGCGGGACCTGAGTCGTACGAGAAAGCCATTCGCGAGTACCGCTACATCATCAGCAAGACGGCCGACTTCGCCCAGGTCGGCAATCACCTGAAGACGCTGCGCAAGCTGTATCAGGAGTTGAATCAGTTCGATCGAGCCTGGTGCGTGACCAGCGTGCTGGCGTTTCTGCGGCGGGCCGATCCTGAGGAGCAAGGCTTCTTCGAGCAATATCGGCCGAAGGGTATGGCCCGGGCCAAGGCGCGTCTGACCGAGGAGATGTGGCAGAAGGCCGTCTATCACCCCGAGGAAGATCGTTTCGTTTCGAACATCCTGGCGGTGGTCAGCCAGGGCGTGGCGTCGCTGCGCGCACAGGAGTTCAAGCAGTGGGAGTTGAAGCGTAAGGACCGGCGTGATCCCAGCACCGATCCCCTGATGTTCAGTAAGGTGTTCGGCTACGTGGCGCAGGTGCTGAGCGTGCCGCCGCCCGAGCTGTACCTGCGGCAGGACTGGCCGGGCGAGCTGGAGATGGCCAACGCACGTGAGAAGGGCCAGCTGATTCCTTCGTTCATCGTCGGGCAGGGCCTGCTGCAGGGCAAGCAGGAGAAGGAGCTCGCGTACATCATCGGCAAGAAGCTCGCGCTGATGCGGCCCGACCACTTCGTCCGCTGGCAACACGTGGTGCCGACGGTGTCCGAGCTGAAGGTCGTGTTCCTGGCGGCGCTGAAGCTGGTGGCTGCCAACATCCCCATCAAGCCAGACCTGGTCGCCTCGGTAGGCCAATACGTAGAGTTCATGCAGAAGGCGGTGCCGCCGCAGCATGTGGAGCAACTGAGTGCAGTGGTGCAGCGGTTCATGTCCACCAAGGCCGAGGCGGATCTGCACAAATGGTCGAATGCGGTCGATTACACCGCCACCCGCGCCGGGTATCTCGTGTGCGGCGATCTCGAGGTGGCGGCGCGCATGGTCGCCGCCGAGCCGGTCACCGTCGGGAGCGTGGATCCGAAGGAGAAGACCAAGGACCTGGTTCGCTGGACCATTTCGGACGAGTTTTTTGCGCTGCGGGAACAGCTTGGCCTGACCATCGGGTGATCGCCGGCGACATGGAGGTCGTCGTTGTCGTCGCAACCGGCGTGGTGTTTGGCGGGGGTGTGGGTTGGCTCCTCGGCCGCATGCGGGCTCGGCGGCGGGCCGCAAGACGAGCTGCTATTGCTGGCGCGACGGTGTCCCAGGCTCGCGCGGTCGAGATAGCAGTGGCGCGAACCCTGCTGCGCGAAGCGGAAATCACCGCGCGCGAGGACGCGCTGGCGATTCGTGGCGAGGCCCTCGTGGCAGCGCGAGAACGTGAACGCGATCGGGCGCGCAAGCGTGATTGGCTCGCCGGGCGTGAGCAGGCGCAAGCCGCAAGCGAGCGAGCGGTCGCTGCCGAGCGGGCTGCCATCGCCGCACTTGCGGTCGGGATCGAACCGGCGCTCGCCAGGGTGGCGCGGCTGGAGGCGGTCGGGGCGGCTGCCGCCGTCGAGACGCGCCAGCTCCTGGCCCGGCTGGCCGGAGAAGACGCGGGTGTGCTGCAGCGCGGGCTGGCAGTCGCGGAGATCGAACAGGCCGGCGCGGCAGCGGCGCGCCTGGTCCGGCGCGTGGCCGAGTCGTCGTCGGACGCCGAGCAGGTCAGACTTGCCCAGCGCATTCTGGGCATCGCGGCGGGCCGGCTCGAAGGCCACTACCTGATCGAGCGTCACCACGCGACCATCCCGCTGCCACCGCCGCGTGATGGCCTTGCCGGGCTCGCAGCGGGCGAGCTACACGCGATTGCCAGCGTCGCTGGTGTCAAGCTGGCGCTGAGTGATGCGGCCGACTCTGTGCGACTGGAAGGCCTCGACGGTGTCGGCCGTGAAGTGGCTCGGCGGGCAGTGGCGCGCCTGACTGACGGGCGCGGCTCGCGTGCCGAGGCCGCGGTGGTTGCCATGACGAAAGACATTGCGAGACAGCTGGACGAGGAGATTGCCCGCCAGGGCGCGCAGGCGTTCGCCGATCTCGAGATCGAGGCCGCCCACCCCGAGATCATGCGGCTGGTGGGGCGGCTCAACTGGCGCACCAGTTACGCCCAGAACCAGCTTGCTCATGCACGCGAGGCAGCGTTCCTGTGCGGCCTCCTGGCTGAAGAGCTTGGCCTCGATGGCAAGCTGGCGAGACGTGCTGCGCTCATGCACGACATCGGCAAGGCGCTGACCCACGAACTCGATGGATCGCACGCGGTGATCGGGGCCGACTATGCCCGGCGCCTGGGCGAGAGTGAAGTTGTCGCCAATGCCATCGGTGCGCATCACACCGACGAGCCATTCGTTAGCCCGTACGCGTATCTGGTTGCGGCGGCGGACGCTCTGTCGGGGGCGCGGCCAGGTGCACGTCGCCCCACGGACGACAACTTCATCGCCCGAATCGCGGATCTCGAGCGCATTGCCCGTGGCTTTCCCGGGGTCGCCGAGGCGTACGCCGTCCAGGGCGGCCGCGAAGTCCGCGCTCATGTGCACGAAGATCGAATCGACGATCTGGGCGCGGTGACGCTGTCGAGCGAGATCGCGCGCAAGATCGCCAGCGACCTCACCTTTCCCGGTCAGATCCGCGTGACGGTCATCCGCGAGCTACGAGCAGTCCACACCGCTGGCTGAGACACCTCCCGACGAGGCTTCACCATGAACATCGAAATTCCACCGGCCATCTTCTACGGGGTTGCCGTGATCCTGATCGTGTTCGGCGGGCTGCGGGCATACCACCTGGGCAGCGCCGGCCGCCGGCTGCGTAGCGGCGGCTTGAGCGAGGGCAAAGACTTGAGGGACGCCGTGGAAAAGCGCCACTTGCGTTGGGGCATCATCTGGATAGCGATGGGCATCTTTCTCCTGGTGTCGACCCTGCACGCGCAGTTGCGTGGGAACTAGCAGCGGGCTGCTTACGACGATGCCGACGTGTAGAAGCGGATCGCACTGCGCCACACCAGGCGGGCGCACGCGGTGAACACCAGCCCGCCGGCCGCGACCAGCGCGGCTGTCGATGTCGACAGGCGCCCGAGCAAGGCCTGCGCGGGGTACGTGGTCATGAGCGCCAGCGGAAAGATCACCGTGAATATGAATCGCAGGGTGCCGCGGAAGACGTGGATGGGCCAGCGGCCAGCGTCGAAGATCGAGCCGAACAGATAGGACAGGTTGTCGACGCGCACCACGCGAAACGAGGCACTGACCACCAGGATCCAGATCGCGTACAGCAACAGCACCGCCACCACCAGCAGCACCGCCGCCACGCCGACGTCGGCCGGATGCGGCCACCGGCCGAGGCGGTAGAACGCGTAGCCGAGGAGCAGGATCGCGGCCATGGCGTCGACCAGGCGCCAGGGCTCGAAACGGGCCGTCGATACCAGGAACTGCGCATCGGCGGGCTTGAGCAGGACAAAATCGAGCGCACCGGAACGCACGCCCTCGACGACGGCTTGCAAGCTGGGGCTGACGCTGCCGTCGAGGATGGACTTGAGTAGCGAGAACCATCCCAGCACCACCAGCGCCTCCGGGTAGGACCAGCCGGCGACGCTTTCGCGGCTGCGGAAAACCACCAGCAGCGGCGCCATGGCGATACCCAGCCAGAACACCGACATGAAGCCGCGTACCAGGAAGTCAGCGCGGTATTGCATAGCCCCTGCGGTCGACACCGCGGCCTGGGCACGCAACAGACGTAGGTAGCGCAGGAGTGTGCGCATGGTCAGCCTCCGAAGGCGGCGAAACGCCGGACGCCGGCGCGCCAGGCCAGCATGGCAGCCGCAGACATGCCCGCGATGAACGCGGCCTGCACGCCAAGATCATGCAGAGCCGCCGGCACGGTGTGCAGTCCCATCAGGGTCTCGACTGGGAACGCCAGGCAATAGCGGAACGGCAGGTAGCGCCCGATCGCGCCGACCCAGGACGGTAAGAGCTCGATCGGCACCAGGTACCCCGACAGGATGAAGTGCACGCCCAGCCAGATGTCGAACAGCGACAGCGCGCTCTCCATGTAGAACGCCAGCGTGCCGATCAGCACCATGGTCACGAACAGCAGCAGCCAGGCGCCGGCCAGTGACGCTGCGAAGATGGCCATCCGGCTCGGATCGCCGACTGGCAGCCCAGCCCCCGAGGCCACCAGCAACACGGCGATGAGCGGCGAGACCACGAGCGCGCGCAATGGCACGGCGGCCAGGTGCTGGGCGGCGTAGGCGAGCAGGGGATGCAGCGGTCGCAACAGGCGCCCCGACAGGCGGCCCTGACGGATGTCCATGGTCAACTCCCACACCATCCACGTGCTGGTCAGGATGCGCACGATGAGCGTCGCCAGGTAGTACGTGACGAACTCTTTCTGCCCGAAGCGGCCCACCGGGCCGTCGGCGGCGACCGCGGTCCACAGCGCCATCATGACCAGCGGCATGTTGGTGGTGAGGATCCACACCAGGAACTCGGCGCGGTACGCGACCATCTCAGACAGGCCGATGCGGAACAGCGTTGGCAGAGCACGCAGGGCGTGCCTCATGCGCCGGCCTTCGGCGCAGGCTCCGCGAACATCTCGCGCATCACCTCTTCGAGCGGCGGATCCTCGACCGACAGATCGCTGACCGGCATGGCGTCAAGTGCCTCGCGCACCACCTGGTTGACCCGGTCTTGCGGTACTGCGAACACCAGCTTGCCGTCGCCGTGGCTAACCAGGCGGCCGAAGCGCGCCAGCAGGTCGGGAGCCGGGGCCGCGGTCGTGGTGATGGTGACCCGCTTGCCGGGGCTGATACGCCTGACCAGCTCTTTCAGCTCACCGTCGTAGACCAGGCGTCCCTTGTCGATCACGATCACCCGCGGGCACAGGGCTGCCACGTCCTCCATGTAGTGGCTGGTGAGCAGCACGGTGGCTCCCGTGCGTTCGTTGTACGTGCGGATGAATGAACGCATGCGGGCTTGCATCGACACGTCGAGCCCGATGGTGGGCTCGTCGAGGAACAGCACCTTGGGCCGGTGCAGCAGCGCCGCGGCCAGCTCGCAGCGCATGCGCTCGCCCAACGACAGCTGGCGACTGGGCTTGCGCATCAGATCCCCGATGTCGAGCAACTCAGTCAATTCGGCCAGGGTCGCGTCGGCCTCGGCCTTCGGCAGATCGTAGAGCGCACGGTTGAGTGCGTAGGTATCGGCGGGCGGCAGATCCCACAGCAATTGTTGCTTCTGTCCCATCACCAACGTGATCGTCTTCAGGAACGCGGGCTCGCGTCGCTGCGGCACGAAGCCTGCCACGCGCGCCTGGCCCGACGTGGGATGCAGCAACCCCGACAGGATCTTCAGGGTCGTGGTCTTGCCGGCGCCGTTGGGTCCCAGGAAACCGACGCGTTCGCCGGCCGCGATGGTGAAGCTGACTTCGCGCAGGGCCAGGACGTTTTCGTAGTTGCGGCGGAACACCGAGCGCAGAGC